>CANMVX010000013.1 GCA_947501115.1 Haliscomenobacteraceae bacterium | reverse complement strand
AAGATATAAATCTTCTTATTCATTATGGCATAACTGGAATTCCTGCTTTAATCATTGATGATAATGTAATATTTCAAGTCAATGTACCCAGCTATTCTGAATTGCTTCAGGTTTTTAAGGAATTCATCACAAAGGAAAATGAGCAAAAGTTTTACATTAGCAAAATCCCAAAATAGGTCTGTCTATTTGAAAGGTAATCTGTTTGCTAACACTTTTATGCAATAAATCACCTATAAATCCTCTCGTTGGCAGATAAAGTGCTAAAATAGCTGGTTCATTGGCCTTCAAAAACTGAAAAATACCATCGACGACCTCCTCGTTTGAAATCTGATGTATCTGACCTAATCCTTCAAAACTAGTTTTACTCGAGCTTACCGGATGATTATCATCATTAGGCTTTACTACATGAATAAACTCAATTTGAGTGCGTAGATAGGTAGAAAAATCTTTTAATTTTACCAAAACGGTATCTTCGCCCTCTTCAAAATTAGTGGCATAAATCATTTTAAACCATTTATTGAAGGTAGCTTCCTTAGGAATTACCAAAACGGGACAAGGCGAATGCCTCAACACATGAGTAGTAATACTCCCCAGCCATTTCTCCAATCTGTTGCGTTCCCCTTGGGTGGCCATGATGATTAAATCATAACTCTCCGCTAATTTATCAATTTCATAACTTATATCTATACCATATTGCAAGCCCGATTGCCCCAAAAGACTTTGAGGAATATCTTTTACAAAATGTGACATTTGTACTTCCAGACCCTCGCGCTTTTCTTTTATCATTTCCTCCAAATAGATGGGAGGTAAATTGGCAGCATCTACCGAAGCCAACTGATACACCGTCCAAACGTCAATAACAGCGCCAAATTCCTTAGCAAAATCAACAGCATATCGAAGCGCGTGCTGAGAAACTTCCGAGAAATCGGTAGGGAAAAGTATTTTCTTCATAGGTAAATTTTAAAAAATGGGTTTCAAAAGTAATGTGAACAAAACTAACCCAGCTGTCATGGAAATTAAATGACAAAAATCACCCTGAATAAGTAATAAATATTTTATGGATACTATTTTCACCAAGACAAAACCACCTGAACAGGTTGATGATCAGAGGGATATCTCTTTTCAAAAGAATCGGTTAAAACACCATATTTTTCGATATTAAAATACTTTCCCAAAAATATATAATCAATCCGCCTATTCAACTCAGCATTCCAATTAAAACTGTTAAAGGTACCTACCGGCCCATAAGGTGCTTGTTTTGAGTGGGTGAAACTGTCTCTATACCCCACATCGTTTAAAATTTTAACCGCATCGGATTCAGGCAAAGAATTAAAATCACCCATGATAATAACAGGTAAACCTTTACTAATTTCCGTTGTCTTTTGGTGCATTAACTTGGCTGATTCCAATCTGGCAATAACTCCTTCATGATCAAAATGAGCATTAAAAACATAGAATAATTTACCATTTTGCTTATCCTTACATTTTGCCCAGGTACAAATACGTTTGCAACATTTTGCGTCCCAACCCATCGTTGGTTCACTGGGTGTGGTACTTAACCAAAAATTACCCGATTGAACAACCTCTATCCTACTCTTCTTATAAAATAAGGCTGAAAATTCACCTGCCAGCTTACCATCATCCCTGCCTACACCTATCCAGCCATATTCAGCCAAGGCTTCCAAATCTTGTATTTGATTATACAAAACCTCCTGAGTACCAAATATATCCCAATCATGAAATTGAATTAAGCCTTTGACTAAGTTCACTCTATTGGGCCAGGCGTTTATGCCATCCTGAGGATTATTATAACGTAAATTATAGGTCGCCACAATAAGTTTATCTGACTTTTGTGCAACCACCATTTCTTGAATGCCTATAAAAAGAAACAAGGCAATGAACCATTTACTATACATAGTTTAGGATTTTAAAGGATAAAGCGTTTTTTAATACATAGGTTCCAGGGTAAAGCCAGCCTGACGAAGCAATGAGATTACTCCCATTTCACCAGGCAGATGACCGGCTCCGACGGCAAATAAAGTAGGCTTATTCCTCATTAATTCAATGATAGGAGCCACCCATCTTTTATTTCTTCTGAACAACAATAAATCCTTGAATTGATCCATCCCAGCATCATCCTGCATCATTCTCTCCATTTCCTGAATATCCTGTTTTTTATAAATAGCAGCCAACTCGTCCATCATAGAAACGCCGGAATCTTTTTGAATAATTTGCTCCAACAACATTTCTGCCTGGACGCGGTAAGGAATACTATCGAAAATACTCATCTGAAAAGCGATAGTTTCCAGACCTTTAATTTCCAGATTTTTATTTTGAGCCAAGGTCAAAAATTCCATTTCATAGGACTTCAAATCACCATTACTCATTCCCATTCCATCTGGATCCAAACTGGAAAGAAGCATGGGTTTTAATTTTTCAAGAATCTGAAAAGGAAGTCCCATGTCATTAAAATGTGAAGACACTTTATCATATTCTTCCGTGGAATAAAGCATGGAAAGCGTCGTATCGTTTCTCATAAAACCTTGCATCATTAGAGGCATAAGTTGAGAAATATCATCCATGGCAGATAAATCAACCTCAAAAACCATAGATTTTACGTTACCGATAGCCTTTTCAACCGATGAAAGAAGAAAATAGTCCTTTTTACCTATTAAGTGGATCGTCCCATATAGATAGGAATCAGCGGGTAAGGTTCTTCCACTAATCTTCCAGAGCAGTGATTTTTCACTTGGCGCTTGACCCAGTAATTGACATTGAATGAACAGGAGAGATAAAAGAGGAAAACAACGAAGGAACATAGGACTCATTTTTAGCTTTAATGATGAAAATCAAATTCTTGTAATATACTAAATAAAACCAGATGAATATCTAAAAAAGTCAAAATGGATATATCAGGTCTGAATTTTTTAAATAAGGGCATAGTTAACAAATTTTCAGGTGCAGCGACAGCTATAAACACATCATTTTCAACAAAAGAAAAAAAGAGAGCCCTTCCCGTTTTTTTATAAAATCTAATCATAAGGTCTTTAATATCCTCTGATAAAATAGACGACGCAGGGGTATCAGGTGAAGCGTAAGTAGCAAAAGATTCTTTAAAAAGGGCATTACTCTGCTCGTCGTCTTTATTTTCTGCACCTAACCAGGTAAATTTTCTAATCGCCTTATATACCTCCTGCTTTTCCCTGCGGCTCCAGATAATTGCGGCTCCTGAAGTTTTAAAGGGTAATTTACCATGGATAAATAGACCATTAAATTGCGGTTTTAATTGACCATCGATATTTGAAGTCACCGTTACACGGAGCTTACTTAATGAGAAGGAAACCTCCCCAATATTCCCCGTCATTAATCCGTTTCCTTCATAATTCGTTGCATTTTCAGAAAAAAAACCACTTTCCACGTATAATTTACTATCTATACATTGATCTCCACGAAAAGATAAGTTCATTATTTCAGGCGTCTGCATAAAATATTTCATCATCAATGAAGTCAAAGAATACTGACAAGCCAGCTTAAAATTTAACCACATAGTAGCAACGTAGTAAAAACCATATAAACTACCACCAATAAACAAAAGGGTGAGAACAAAAAGACCTAAGAATACTTGGAGAAGAAGCCCCAAAATAAAAACTCCACACAAAATACCCAGGAGGCGAATGATATGAAAACGATGTTTATTGAGTTGAGATAAAACAGGAACCAATTCATCTTGATAAAAAATTTGAAATTGAGTGCCTGAAAATGGGATCATAATATGGTCAAATTAATAGCCAAAATTCAAATCTGCAATGAGAGAAATATCCTTTACCTCCTTTTCAAACCATTTTAATGGCGCGCTATTTTTGTCCCCTGTACTGGTGTCACATTTAAAAAAAACATAATATAACTGTAAATCCTCTCCTAACAAAGTCAGCAGCTGGTCTAATCTGGCCTGCCCTTGAATAGGTTGTTGGTAAGGATAAATCATTCTCCAGATATAATAGGCCTCGTCATGCCAGGTAATGATATTGACTAAAGAAGGAATAGCGCCTCTTTTTTCCATAAACTGAGCGGCGAGAATACTATGATGTTTACTCCAATCACGGGGAGAGCCCTTTGGTTCAATATATTTAAACGCGTCATGAATAATAGCTACTAATCTTAGGAGAGCGCGATGCTCAAAAGAGAGGTTAACTTTGTCAATATTATCGAGAACCTCTCTTACATGTTTATAAACTTCCCCTTCCGGATGACCATAGCGGGGCAAGCCCCAACGGAGACCAGCCTGCACTTCTGGTATAGCCAAAAGATCTGCTTCTTCCTTATTTTCAGGTTTTAAAATATCCAGTAAATCAAGATAGAATGAAGTCATAAACAGAGGTAAAGTGTCTCAATATAAACTAAAAAAAAAGAACTTTAGGAAGATTGAATGGGTATGTTTGTTTTCACAAACGAAATAAAGGTTTATCTGTCATAAATACAAACGGAACATGAATAAAAAGAGTTTTTTAAGGACTTTATTTACTACGCTCAAAGATTTACAATCTTTATTCTTCCCACCAATTTGTTTAGCTTGTAAGGGTCCGGTAGCTGGTGAAGACACCTTAATGTGCGCTACTTGCCAAGCCAATTTACCCTTTACCACCCATCATCTGCAAAAAGATAATCTTATGGAACAGCGATTTTGGGGCAGGATAAATATAGAGAGAGCCACGGCATTTTTACAATTTCAAAAAGGGGGAAGCGTTCAAAACCTACTTCATTTTTTAAAATATGAACACCGGGAAGATCTTGGGATATACTTGGGTAATTGGTATGGAAGGGAATTGAACGAAAGTGATATATATAAAAATATAGATTACGTAATTCCAGTGCCCATACATAAGCGAAGACTAAAAAAGAGAGGTTACAATCAGATAGAACAATTTTCCCGTTGCATAGCCTTACAAATTGGAAAAGAGTATCGGGGTGATTTATTAAAGAGAGTAAAAAACAGCAGTACTCAAATAAACCGGAGTAAGGAAGAGCGATTTTCCCACTTAGAGCGAGCATTTTCCTGGAAAACGCCTGGCGTTTTGGAAGGAAAACATATACTTATCATAGATGACATTATGACAACAGGCGCTACGTTTGAAGCCTGTTGCTACCCCCTGAAAAACATAAATGGAGTAAAAATAAGTATATGTACCCTTGCCATTGCAGAATAATCAGGAGACTAGGGTTCCCACCTTTTCCCCGTGAATAATTTTGGTTAAGTTATCAGGATTAATGATATCAAAAACGATAATAGGGAGATTATTTTCCTGACAGAGTGTAAAAGCCGTCATATCCATCACATTTAAGCCAAGGCTTATCACCTTTTCAAAAGAAATGGCATCATATTTAGTGGCATCGGGAAATTTCTCAGGATCGGCGGTGTAGATACCATCCACCCGGGTACCTTTAAGAATGACCTCGGCATTGATTTCATTGGCTCTTAGGGCTGCGGCTGAATCTGTTGTAAAATAGGGATTTCCTGTGCCTGCGGAAAAAATGACCACTCTATTTTTCTCAAGATGTCGAATACAACGTCTTCTAATATAAGGTTCAGCAATCTGATTGATACCTATAGCAGAAACGAGCCGAGTATAAACGCCTAGTTTTTCGAGGGTACCTTGAATGGCCATGCCATTAATAACGGTAGCCAGCATACCCATGTAATCACCTTGCACACGTTCGATACCAGAACTTGACGCTTGTAATCCGCGAAAAATATTTCCGCCTCCTATAACGACAGCCACTTGAACATCGAGATCAACCAACGTTTTTATTTGTAAGCCATAGTGCATTAATTTCTCAGCATCAATACCAAATGAATTATCCCCCATCAGAGATTCACCACTTAATTTTAAAAGGACACGTTTATATTTTTTTTCCACTTAGAGGATTTTGGTTAGTGAGCGCAAAAAAAAAGGCGAACCGTAAAACGATTCGCCTTTTGAATTAACCTAAAGCTACGTGCTTGAAAGCGGTAACGGTGAGGTTTTTATCAATTTTCTGAAGATATTGCTCCACAGTAACAGAATTATCTTTAACGAATTGTTGATTTAACAATGTCATTTCCTTAAAGAACTTATTCAATTTACCTAAGGCAATTTTCTCTAACATTTCTTCTGGTTTGCCTTCATTTCTGGCAATTTCCTTACCAATTTCAATTTCTTTTTCCACTAGAGAAGAATCCACTGAATCTTTATTAACGGCGATAGGCTTCATAGCAGCAACCTGCATAGCCACATCTCTTCCGGCATCGAAACAGGCAGGATTATCTATAGAAAGAGCGACGATAACAGCTGCACGGTTACCCATGTGAATATAAGGGCATACTTGAGCTGCTTCAAGGAACTGGTAATCAGCTACTTCAACTTTTTCACCAATAACACCAACTTGTTCGATAACTTTTTTCCCGACAGAGATAGAACCATCAAAAGAAAGATCTAAAAGTTCCTCTTTAGAAGCGGGAAGATTAGCGAGAGCGATATCAGCTATTTTTTTGGCAATAGCTACGAAATCAACATTTTTAGCAACGAAATCAGTTTCGCAACTCAACTTAATAATAACACCTTTTTTACGATCATCGGAAACAGCGGCTACGACGGCACCTTCAGTTGCTTCGCGATCTGCTCTTTTTGCAGAAAGTTTCTCTCCTTTTTTACGGAGACCTTCGATGGCTTTTTCAAAATCTCCCTCTGCTTCAGTGAGAGCTTGCTTGCAATCCATCATACCTGCACCGGTCATATCTCTTAATTTTTTGACATCGGTGGCTGAAATAGATACGCTCATTTTATATTATGTTTGGTTTGGAAAAAGTAACCGATTTTTTAAAATTAAACAGCCGTTGCTTCGCTTTCAGACTTCACCTTATTACGTTCTTCAAGACCTTCCAAAATGGCATCCACCATATAATTGGTGATGATACGAATAGATTTAGAAGCGTCATCATTTCCCGGAATGGCAAAATCGACTAAATTTGGGTCTGAATTAGTATCAACGATACCGAAAGTACGAATACCCAAACGTTGCGCCTCTGCGATAGCGATATGCTCATGAGCAATATCAACAACGAAAAGAGCTGCTGGAAGGCGACCTAAGTTAGCGATACCTCCAAGAACCTTCTCCAATTTATCCTTTTCACGGGACATCGTTAAACGTTCCTTTTTGGTAACACTTGAAAGTGTTCCATCTCCGAGCATTTTCTCGAAAGATTGCATTTTCTTAATAGACTTGCGAATGGTGGTAAAGTTAGTCATCATACCACCTAACCAACGATCACAAACATAAGGCATACCTGCGCGACGTGCTGCTTCGGTAACGATATCTCTGGCCTGTTTTTTAGTGGCTACGAAAAGTACTTTTTTACCTGATTTTGCTAAGGCACGCATGGCATTAGCAGCGCGATCTAAACCTTCAGAGGTACGATTTAGGTCGATGATATGGATGCCTTTGCGTTCCATAAAAATGTACGGAGACATTTTTGGATTCCACTTCTTTTTAAGGTGTCCAAAATGTACACCTGCATCCAGTAATTCTTTATAAGTTGGCTTATTCATATCTTTACAAATTTGGGGATAATAAATGCTACCCTGATTTAAAGGATTAACGTTTACTGAATTGGAAGCTCTTTCTTGCCTTCGGTTTACCGTATTTCTTACGTTCAACCTCACGTGAATCACGCGTTAAGAATTTCCTGTCTTTTAGTGGCTTTCTAAAATCTGCATTTAGCTCCACTAAAGCACGGGAGATACCCATACGAACTGCTTCTGCCTGACCTTTGAAACCGCCACCACTGACATTGACAACAACATCATACAATTTAGCTACTTCCACTTCTTCCAGCGGCGCCATTACAGAAAGTTGTACGTGTTCCTGAGGAAAATAGGCTTTATAATCCTTACCATTCACAAGAATGTTTCCTTCCCCTTTTTTTAGATAGACACGGGCTACCGAACACTTTCTTCTACCCGTTGCATTAATCATTTCCATATACGATGCTTACTATTAGCGAATTACCCGAGAACCTCTGGCTTTTGCGCTTGGTGGGGATGTTCAGCCCCGGTGTAAATAAATAATTTTTTAATCATACTTCTTCCCAAACGATTTTTAGGAAGCATGCCTTTAACAGCGCGTTCCACGATGTCATTTGGCTTGCGAGCCATAAGTTCCTGTGCCGTGTAGGTCTTCTGACCACCAGGGTAACCTGTGTAATGTCTGTAAACTTTGTCTTGCATTTTCTGACCAGTAAAGCGAACTTTATCTGCATTTAACACAATAACAAAATCTCCCGCATCTGCGTGTGGTGTGTAGGAAGGTTTATTTTTACCCCGAAGGATAGTAGCAATCTTAGTACAAAGGCGACCTACTATCTCTCCTTCTGCATCAATAACGTACCACTTGTGCTGAACAGTTTGTTTATTGGCGTGTACCGTCTTGTAACTGAGCGTATCCACTATTTGATTTGTTTAAAATGAAGGAATTAAGAAATACTGCTTTAATAAGCGACTGCAAAAGTAAATTTCTTTTTATTCCAAACAAACTTTTACGTCATTTTTTTTTGTAAAAAAATCATAACTAACTGAAAAACAATAAAATTTTCGACATCTTTTTTTTATACCTCAACCAACTTTTTACTTTTCCTTTTGTTATTCCTTCCTTCTACCTAAAGAAATCGCTAAATTTGCCTTTGAAAATATCATTTAATGTCTGAAAAGAAAATCTTCACCCCTGATAATGACCCTACTGCATCGAGTAGAAAGCAAGATCATATCGAACTTGCCTTCCGATCTCAGGTTTCATCAGCCGATATGCGGAACGAATTTTACTATGAACCGCTTCTTTCTGCCCATCCTGCAGATTCCTCTCTCCTTGAAACTCCTTTTGGTTCAAAGGTTATGCGTGCTCCACTTTGGGTTTCCAGTATGACGGGCGGAACGGCCATGGCTGGTAAAATTAATAAAAATCTGGCGCTTGCCTGTGCCGAATTTGGCCTGGGTTTAGGTTTGGGATCATGCAGGCCCTTACTTTTCAGCGATGAAACATTAAGCGATTATGCTGTCAGACCCATTTTAGGCGAAAGTGTTCCCTTTTATGCCAATTTGGGCATTGCTCAAATCGAAAAATTATGGCTCCAGAAAGAATTATTCAGGATCCCGGCGTTAATTGAAAAACTAGAGGCCGATGGCTTAATCATACATATTAATCCTTTACAGGAATGGCTTCAACCCGAAGGAGATAGATTTACTTATCCTCCTATTTTTATTATTCAGGAACTCATTCGCCATTATCCGGAAATTTCACTTATAGTTAAAGAGGTGGGACAAGGAATGGGGCCGCAAAGTCTTAAAAAACTGCTAATGTTACCGCTCACTGCCGTTGAATTTGCCGCAGGCGGTGGAACAAATTTTTCTAAGTTAGAACTCTTTCGTGCCCACCCCGACCGTGCTGAAGCCTTAGATCCTCTAACCAAAGTAGGCCATGATGCCAATCAAATGGTAGGCTTTTGTAACGATATTTTCCTGAACCACGCGACCGATATACAATGTAAACTGCTCATCATTTCCGGAGGAATTCAAGACTTTTTACATGGACATTATTTAGTGAAAAAATCGAAAATACCCGCAGTTTATGGTCAGGCTTCTTTATTTTTGAAATACGCCAGAGATGATTATTCGACCCTGCAATCGTTTGTCAAACACCAAATTGAAGGACTCGTCGTAGCTAATCATTTCCTAACTTTACCTCCGTCCTAATGCCTATTCCCCATGAATGAAAAATTAATTTCCGGATTTTCAAAATTATCTAAAAAAGAAAAAATAGATTGGGTAAATACACACTATGGTACCGCGGATGTGAAAGCCAATACCGATGATTTCTCCGTTTTTTTTCATGAAAATTCAGCTATTCAAGAAGTATTTGATGGATTTAGTGAAAATACCATAAGCAATTTTATTCTTCCCTATGGCATAGCTCCAAATTTTTTAATCAATGGCGTGGTTTATGCAGTGCCTATGGTCATCGAGGAGAGTTCCGTGGTTGCTGCTGCTTCCAGTGCAGCAAAATTCTGGCTTTCCAGGGGCGGTTTTACATCGACCGTTTTATCTACTGTAAAAATTGGTCAAATCCATTTCAAATGGTTTGGTGATAGTTCCCTATTATATCGTTTATTTCCGGACATAAAAGAGAAGCTTCTACTGGAAAGTAAGCATTTAGGAGCTAATATGGTAAAGAGAGGGGGTGGCGTCACAGATATAGAGCTACTTCATTTTGGTCATTTGGAGGAAGGTCTTTATCAACTGAGGGTCAAATTTGAGACGGTAAATTCTATGGGGGCCAATTTTATTAACACCCATTTAGAATCGTTTTCATCGTCTCTCAAAGAATATTTTAATTCCTCCAGCTTTCTTTCTTCTGAAGATAGAGAGCTCCTCATTATTATGTCCATTTTATCAAATTATACGCCTGAATGTTTGGTAACAGCCACTGTCAGTTGTCCTGTAAGTGATTTTAATGGAATTTATAAAGACATGGGTGCCGCTGAATTTGCCAATAAATTTCAACAAGCAGTGCGTATTGCTGAAATTGATCCATACAGAGCCACCACACATAATAAGGGAATTTTTAACGGTATTGACGCTGTTATTTTGGCTACTGGTAATGATTTCAGAGCGGTAGAAGCAGCAGGTCATGCTTATGCAGCAAAAGATGGTTCCTATAAATCTTTAAGTGTTTGCAAAATTGAAAATGATATTTTTACATTTTCCCTGACCCTTCCTCTGGCTATTGGAACTATCGGCGGATTGACCCACCTACATCCTTTAGCTAAAAAAACACTCTCCATTTTAGGAGAACCCGATGCCAAAATGCTCATGCAAATCGTTGCATCCGTTGGTCTTGCCCAAAATTTTGCCGCAGTAAAGTCTCTCATAACCTCAGGTATTCAGGACGGTCACATGCGCATGCACCTGATGAATATTCTGGTCCATTTACAGGCGAATGAGGAGGAAAAAAGCAGCGCTTTACATCATTTTAGCAAAATCCCCGTGTCTTTTTCATCGGTTCGTGAATTCATTGATTCAATGCGGTCTGAAAAATGATTGGGACAACTTATTTTTCACACGGAAAACTATTAATAACAGGGGAATATGCTGTTTTAGACGGTGCAAAAGCATTGGCCCTACCCACTAAGTATGGTCAGCATCTGCATTTTCACCCTCAACCTGGCTCAAATTGCCTCCTTTGGGAGAGTTTCACAGATAAAGGACAATTGTGGTTTTCTGCCTCGTGGGAACTAAATTCTATGAAGGTCACTGTCGGTCAGGGTTTACCTGAAACCAATGTACTTACCTCACTACTAAACAGTATGATGTCAGAAAAAGGGCTTCCCGCTTCTTTTTTTGAAGGCAAAATAGAAACCCATCTCGATTTTCCACGAGAATGGGGACTTGGGACCAGTTCCACTCTTATCGCTTTACTTTCAAAATGGACTCAAATTAATCCTTATTATTTGTTGGAAAAATCATTCGGTGGTTCAGGATATGATATTGCTGCTGCCGACGCAAGTGGTCCCATTACTTACAGAAAAATAAAGGAAGAAAACGAGAAACCTGAAGTTAATATAGCTCCGTTTAATCCCTTGTTTTTAAACAAAATATATTTTCTTTACTCCGGTAAAAAGAAAAACAGTAGAGAAGCAATTTCAACCTACCGTTCTAAATCATTAAATCCTGCCTATATCTCAGAAATATCACAACTGACTGAAAGAGTTCTGACCGCTGAACATTTTTCAGACTTTTGCGCATTAATAAAGACGCATGAAGAAATTACCGGCAATCAATTGGATTTAACACCTGTTCAGGAGGAATATTTTACGGATTTTCAAGGGGTGGTAAAATCTCTTGGCGCATGGGGTGGCGATTTCTTGATGATTTTAACCGAACTACCTAAAAGTGACATTATATCCTATTTCAAAAAGAAAGGATTTTCAACCCTTTTTACCTATAATGAATTGATATTTACTGAAAACAATTAAAAATTATGCCGACCAAGTGGAATGAATGCGAATTAGTTTCTTTTAAAGAAATAGCGCCTCAAACGAGACTTTTCACTTTCAAATTATTGGGTGACGATGTTTTTTCATTTAAAGCAGGTCAATTTATTACTTTCGATCTTCCTGTGCACGAAAAAAGACTTTACCGCTGGAAAAGCTATTCTTTAGCTAATGCACCTGATAACACGAACCATTTTGAACTATGTATTGTAAAAAATGAAGGAGGATTAGGTACTACCTATCTGTTTGACCAAATAATAATAGGCGATAAACTGAAATTTAAAGGCCCTGAAGGTAGCTTCATTTTACCTGAAAAAAATCCTGAAACCCTCTGTTTTATTTGTACAGGAACAGGCATTGCACCCTTCAGAAGTATGCTCTGGGATATTTGTCAGAATCCGGTAAAGCCTGCAACAATCCGGGTTATATTTGGAACAAGAAAAATGGAAAATGTTCTCTTTTTGGATGAATGGCGGGAATTAATCGAATTATTACCTGATTTTCAAGTACATATAGCTCTCTCAAGAGATGAAAAATTACCGCTTATCAACGAGAAAAATATTTTTTACTATAGGGGATACGTCCATCAGATTTATCAACATCAGAAATTATTTGATATGAAAGAACCAACTTTTTATCTTTGCGGGTGGCGAAATATGATTGATGAGGCGCAAAAAAACCTTTTGAACCTTGGTTTTCCATCTTCGCATATTCAAACTGAACTATATGGCTGATGCGGAGATAAAACTATTTTATTAAGAACTTGTTTTCACCTAAAACCAACCATTTTATCAACATGGAAAATACTACACCACAGAGTCCGGTTCTGATATATACGGAGCAAACGCCGAATCCGGAAACTTTAAAATTTGTAACCAATAGAATGCTATATAAAGGGACAGCTGACTTTAAAGAAGTGAATGCGGCTAAAGAATGGTCCCCGATAGCTACCGAATTATTCCAATTTCCTTACGTTAAGGGAGTTTATGTTTGCAATAATTTTGTGACTGTTTCAAAGGAATTTAATTATGCCTGGGAAACTATCCTGCTTCCTCTAAAAGAGTTTATAAAAGAATATGTTGCTAACGGATCTGAAATTATTAGGGAAGGTTATGCCGAAGCAATGTTAGCTTTTGAAGCTGAAAATAGTAAACACGAAGTTCATACAGGCGAGCAAAGTGAGACGGTAAAAAAGATAAAGGAACTCATTGATACTTATGTTAAGCCTGCCGTTGAAATGGATGGTGGAAACATTGAGTTCAAAAGTTTTTCAGAAGGAATCGTCACCGTAACCTTGCAAGGTAGCTGTAGCGGTTGTCCAAGTAGCACCGTCACCCTAAAATCAGGGATAGAAGGCATGTTAAAACGAATGGTTCCCGAAGTGACCGAAGTGGTTTCAGAAATGGGATAAGATAAATGGAAAAGGAGGCTGTCAAAAAAGATAGCCTCTTTTTTTATGCTACTTTATACAATAGGGCTAATCAGTCTGAACATGCGACTCCTCCGGGGTCGATTTTCATAATATCCTGACCCCGGAGGGGTCACATGTCTCTTGCTAGTTGGTCCCTGGCGGCACAAAATGTTTCATTGTACCCTTTGGTCCCTGGCGGGATAAAATGTTTCATTATACCATTGTGCGCCTTGCGGAACAAATGTTTTCATTGTACCATTGTGCGCCTTGCGGCCTAAAATGCTAGAAACGTGTGACCCCGAGGGGGTCAGGTGTGGGATTTTGGGGAAATTTGTGCCGCCAGGAGCATGATGGGCCTCTGGGATCGGTTTTTTTTGTTTCCTGACCCCAGAGGGGTCACATGTCTCTTGCCCTTTGGTCCCTGGCGGCACAAAATGTTTCATTGTACCCTTTTGGTCCCTTGCGGCAAAAATTCCCCAATAATAAATGTGTGAATGGTTTGTGCCGTGAATTGGTAAATTTTCCTGTATTGTAAAAAGGCGAATTCAATTCGCCCCTACCTACCGGGTATTACGATGTGCTATCCACTAATTAATTAAATGTCATATAGATATACATATAATTATTGAGGTAAAAAAACTTTTATTTTAACGAAATATGTGTTTATATTTACCCTCAATTAGAAAGTTAGCCTCTCCAAAATCACCAGCAGTGTATCTATAAATACACTCTTAATTACTGTATTGGAGATATGAGAATACTTATCACTTTTGTTTTTTTGTTTCTGACCATCCTTGCAAATAGTCAAGAATTAAGTCCTCAAAGTTTAGTTGGTTCCGCCAAAAAAGAGGGTAAAATCTTTAGGTCTTATTCATTGTTTACTGAAGATAATGGTTCGCTTCGACAGTATAAAGGAGCGAATGAAGCCTTTTCCGAGAAGAAATTTTTCTCTACTTCCCCTTCCCGAATAAGACGGCTATTGGATGACGCCCCAAAACAATTTACACTCATCGTTCCAGGGCTTAAAGAAAGTCTATCCATTGAACTGGTTTCGGTTGATTTATTAAGCACTGATTTTCAGATGATGCATGCATCTGGAGTGACCATGGAGGAAAATTCAGATATTCAGCATTTCAGGGGGATTGTTGGAAAAAATCCGGGCTCTTTTGCAGCTGTAACCGTCAGTGAATCAGGTATTCAAGGATCCATTTTCACAAAAGAAACAGGAATGCAAGTATTCGGACCGATGGAAGAAACGGAAGGAAATCCAAATGTTCCCCATATTTTATATCCTGCCGACGCATTTCCCACAAAAGAAAAATTAACCTGTTTAACCCCAGATGAAAACAGACCATATAGCCCACAGGAATTAAGTAGCAATGCTACCTTAAGAACTGGTTCTAAATGTGTTAACGTTTATTTAGAGGTTGATAACGATATATTTACAGACAAAGGAGGTACTACCAACACTACGGCATTCATGACCGGATGGTTCAACCAGGTAGCTACTTTGTATGCCAATGAAAACATAAATCTAAGGCTCAGCGGATTATTCCTTTGGGATGTACCAAGTCCATATTCAGGAAGTGATTACAATATGCTTACCCAGTTTGGTGCGCAAAGACAGACGATAAAAGGGGATATTGGACAATTAGTTTCTTATAAAGGCAAGGGAGGTATAGCCTGGTTAAATGGGGTTTGCTCATCCTCAACGCGATTTAAATTAAGTTTTGGCAGTGCGCAAAAATCATTTCAAAATGTACCCGCATTTTCATGGAATGTGATGGTTATGGCTCATGAATTGGGGCATATTCTAGGTTCTCAACATACGCATGCTTGTGTATGGAACGGAAATAGTACCGCATTAGATGGCTGTGCCGGAGTTACAGAAGGTGGTTGTGCGCTCCCTCCCCTACCCCCAAATGGAGGAACTATAATGTCTTACTGCCATAATACATCCACTGGCACTAAATTTGGAAATGGATTTGGTGAACAACCAGGAAATGTGATTAGAAATCGTATTGCTTCGGCAACCTGTTTACAAACCTGTCCCCCTATTGATAATTCCGGAACAGGGACAGGAGGTGGCTCGTCCAGCGGAAATGGAACAAGTACAGGTACAGGAACAGGAACGGGAACAGGCGGCGGCTCGTCCAGCGGAAATGGAACAGGTTCAGGAACGGGAACAGGTACAGGAACAGGCGGAGGCTCGTCCAGCGGTAATGGAGTAGGTTCGGGAAGTGGAACGGGAACGGGTTCAGGAACAGTTGACTCTTGTCGGACAATAAAATTAGAGTTAACGCTTGATCTATTTGGTACTGAAACTACCTGGCAATTAAAAGATAGTGCTCAAGCAGTCAGACTTTCTGGCGGCCCCTATTTAAATAAAAGAAATGGACAAAAGGTAAATGCTCAACTTTGCCTTATGCCTGGCTGTTATACACTACAAATTGCAGATAATGGCGGTGATGGACTATGTTGCAGTTATGGTAATGGAGGATTTATCATTTCAAATGTAAAAGATTCAGTCCTTTCGAGATCTGGATCGTTTACAAATAACACCAATCTGAATTTTTGTGTCCCTAAATCAGTTTCAAGTGGTAGTGGATCGGGAAGCGGATCTGGTTCAGGTTCTGGAAGCGGATCGGGATCGGGAAGTGGAACAGGTTCTGGAAGTGGAAGTGGAAGTGGATCTGGTTCTGGTTCTGGTTCAGGAAGTGGATCTGGAACTCCTGATTCAACTTGTTTATTTTTAGATCTGATAAAAAATAAAGTTTTAACCTTTGCAGGGACACAAGATTTAGGTACCGTTGAGATCATAGAAAATGGGAAAGGTGCACATTTGAAAACAAATGCCTGGAAAAAAATCATTGGAAATTATGTAGTTACATCTAATACCGTTGTCGATTTTGAGTATAGAAGTAATCTGGCTCCAGAAATCATAGGTTTTGGCTTTGATAATGACGAAGAAATTAGTGCAAATTTAAGTTTTCAAGTAGGCGGCTACCAACGATGGGGTATCCAAAATCACCGATCTTTTAACAGCCTTTCTACCTGGCAAAAAGTTTCTATTCCTGTTGGAAAATTTTATACAGGTACCTTTTCAAAATTCATCTTTATTTGTGATGAGGATAAATTTAATCCGCCTGGAGATGCGTTGTTCAGAAATATACGCATTCATCAAGGCAATTGCACCGCTGCCTTACCAAACAAACCAGAACAGATTGAAGAAGACATAAAGGAAACTATTAACCTGTTTCCTAATCCGGGAAATGGTGTTTTTAATATCCAAATGAATGGAAATTTCGATGATGACATTTTCCTGAGTCTTTTCTCCATATTGGGAAACAAGGTGTCAGATCAGCTAATTTCAAAAAACGATCAACATAAAACAATACCTCTATCAGCTTCAAACCTGAACCCGGGAATTTATTTCTACCAATGGAGATCTGGTCAAAAAACAGGCAAAGGGAAATTAGAAGTTATTTCAAATTAGAGCATTTTACAAAGATAATCCGATGTATATTTCAATTACTGGATTGAAACCTAAAGGACTATGGGATTATTAAAATTTTTGACGGTTGTCAGTGAACGATTAATGTCAGGAAAATAAAAAATTGATGATAGCCTTTATGAGGAATGGTTCCCACCTAAAAGCTGTGAAATCATTTCGTTTTTTTATGTTTTTTTTACCCCGAGTTTATCAAGAATTATACTTATTTGTAAGCGTCTAATGCAATGAATCATAGATAAAGGTTGATTTATTTTTCAAACTATATTTTAGTATCCTAAAGATGTCTCCTATATGTCGTTTCAAAGACTTTTTATTTCCTTTATTTTTGAATGACGCTTATTAAAAGGTCTTTATCAAAATGAATTAGCCGAAAAAAGTGGAATTTCTTTAAGAACACTTCAAAGAATTGAACGATGCGAAGTAAATGGAAGTATATTTTCCTTAAATGCTATCGGTCGAATACTTGATTTAACTTTTCCACCTGAAATAAATAAAAAGGAAGACATTAGATTTAAATCTAAAATAAAAATGAATAATTTATCCGTTATATTTTCAAATTTCAATTCATTTGGGAAATATAACTGGCTTGTAATATATTTCTCAACCATTATCTTGTTTTTTATCTTGTTATGGAAGGTAAAGGTATCTTCATCATTACCTTTGAAAGATTCTTCATCTTTTTCAATTAATACTATTCATTGCGGAACATTACAGGAATGTGATATTGAAATTATTAAAAAAAATATTTCGGGTAAAACCCTTTGGCGAAAGGTAATTGGAGGAAGCAGTTATGACAAAGCTGGCGGATTTCTAAAAACTGAAACTGGCGAATTATTTGTGGTAGGCTCAACCAGCTCGTTTGGGAAAGGTATTTACGATATTTGGATAATTAAAGTAGATGTAGAAGGAAGATTAATCTGGGCAAATACCTACGGGGATTATTTGAATGAATATGGATTTAAAATATACGTTACAAAAGAGGAGGATAATTTCCTGATTATCAGAATAAAACAAGACTGTAAAACAATAAATGTTTCCAATGAATGCATTATGAAAGATTGGAAATTCACCATTGACAAAAATGGAGAAATTATATAAATTTTGAACAATTATAAATAGCAATGGCCATCCATAACAGGACGGCCATTGCTATTTATTTTTTAATTAATACAATTAAAGATTAAGGAACTACCACTTTTTTTGCTGGTAGATCTTTTATGGAAATAGTTCTTTTTGAGGTTGTTTTCTTTCCTGGCGTTACTAAAGCCATTTCGAAAGCCTTCTCAATATTTAAAATACCGCCGGAAACAGAAAGAGAAGAAAACGAGATTTTTTCATCTTCGGTACCAGGCTTTACAACCATTTGATTTTGTTTAATCGCTGACTCCATCAATATAGATTTAATCTGGACCACGGTCAAGTCAGGAAAATAGGAACGTAAAAGGGCTGCAGCACCTGCAACCATAGGAGCTGCCATACTAGTACCTGGATAGCTATCGTATTTGGAACCTACTACGGTTGAATAAATATCAACACCCGGAGAAAATAAATCGACCCTTTTGCCACTATAGTTAGAAAAATCAGCAGCCAGATTTTCATCACCTTCCCAATTTAAAGCCCCTACTTCCACCCAATTTGGGGCAAATTTAGGGCCAAATAATCCTTTCTTACTAAATTCATCATTGGGGAAATTATTTTTCCCATCGTTTTCACTTCCGTCATTTCCTGCAGCATGCACTAATAATACATCTTTTTTTATTGCATATTTAATGGCTTCATCCACTGTTTTTTTGTTAGGAGAATAACCTTTACCAAAACTCATATTAATGACTTTTGCACCATTATCTACAGCGTACCTTATAGCATTAGCCACGTCCTTATCTCTTTCATCGCCATCTGGAACTGTTCTTACAGACATAATACGAACATTATCAGCTACGCCATCCATACCAACATCATTTCCTCTCACAGCGCCGATAATACCCGCGACATGAGTTCCGTGGTTGGCGTCAGGGCCTCTAACATCATTATTTCCGTAAAATTTTTCAGTTACATCAGCATAATTATCACCCACTAAAATCCTTGGATCATAATCTGGATTATAATTATAGTTATATCTACCATCAAAATAATCATAAGCTTCATTTAATTGATCCATAAATCCTTCAAAAGAAGCCCCCTGTCCCATTTGAGCTTTCAATATTTGTACAAGTCTTGCCAACATCTGGTCGGGACCAGGTTGCACCTTATCCAAATCGTCCAGGGTAATACCTGATTCTTTTCCTAATTGTTTTGTCAATTTTGACACCGATTCTTTTAAAGCTTTATAAGTAGGCCAGGTTTCACCTAAAGATTTCCTTTCACCCATAACCTTTTCCTCTATCTCCTTATACTCTGTATATCTTTTTTTATCTTTTGCAGACAAAGAATTAGGATCAACTTTGTCGAACTCTTTTTTATACGAAGCGTATAGCCTGGTAATTTCCAGATTGTCATGAAAAACATTTTCACCCTTTGCATTTCCTATAAAATTCCAGCCATGGATATCGTCAATATATCCATTTTTGTCATTATCAATGCCGTCACCTGCTATTTCACCAGAATTAATCCACATAACTGATTTTAAATCTTCGTGCTCATAATCCACGCCCGAATCAATGACGGCTACTACTACAGTTTCGCCCTTTTTACCAGCCATGCTGCGCAATCTGCTGTAAAGGGACTCTGTACTTATTCCTGGAAAACCATCTTGTTTAGGGTCAAGATTAAACCAATTTTTGGGTGCTTGCTCCTGTGCTGTGAGGAATGTAAAACCAAGACCCAAAATAATTAGAAAAAAACGTGCTGGCATATTTTACTTATTTTATATTTAAAAAGATTAACAAGATAATAGTTTAGTAGAAATAACGCATAAAAATTAAAAAGTATGCTGAATTTTAATTTTTTTTAAATAATTCTTTAAACTTTTGCTATTTTGGAGTATCTAAAACTTTAAACAAAAGGGTTGAAAGTTAAATACCTATTTCTATTTATGATGGCCCTAAGCACTATTGCCCTTACTCAATCAAATGAAGGAACCAGATTTCACCTTGCATTCTTAGAGCATATTGATATTGGTAGAAATAATATGGTGGTTATGATTATCTCCAAATATAATACCTCAGGCACTGTTGAAATGCCCCTTTTAGGCTGGAAACAATCTTTTTCGGTTATTGCTAATCAGGTTACTATTGTTACCTTGCCTAAAACAGCTGAAACCATAGGCTCTGAAATGGTGTCTTCCAACGGAATTTCGATAAGTAGCGAAAAGAATATTAGTGTTTATATGCACCAATATTATAATCTACGATCAGAAGCGTCCATCGTATTACCCGATGATGCTTTAGGGACAGAATATTATGCGATTGCCTATAAAACCTATCAAAGAAGTGGGATAGTTTATCCATCTGAATGCGTCATAGTTGGCGTTAAAGAGGATACAGAAATTGAAATTACGCTCAGTGACCGAACCAAGGGAGGACGAAATAAAGGGGATAAAATAAATATTATTTTGGGACCTGGGCAAACATATCAGATACAAACGCAACTGGCAAACAGCGAAATAACGGGAACCAACATAAAAGGGAATAAACCTTTTGCCCTATTTGCCGGCAACACCTGGACCCCTATGCCAGACCCATGTGAAGCCCGGGATAATTTACTGGAACAAATGTATCCCATCTCAACCTGGGGCAAAGAATTTATTTCCGTTTTAAGTGCACAGGTTACCTATGATGTTTTCAGAATATTAGCGTCGGAAGATGAAACGACCGTAAATATCCAAGGTAGCACAAAAGACACTTATAAGTTAAATAAAGGACAATTTATTGAATATCAAAAAGGGGAATCCACCTATATTTCTTCTGATAAACCCATTGCAGTAGCTCAATATAATGTGGGAGGCCAATGTGGGGGCAATCCCAGCCGTCTCGGCGACCCCTCCATGGTTTTATTAAATAGTATTGAACAAATAAGGGATACAGTTACCCTTTACAATTCTAATTTCCAACAGATTACTGAGAATTATCTCAATGTAGTATCTCTTTCTACTGACATTGCAAAGGTTACGCTCGACGGCACACCCTTGGGCAATATTCCAGGAGTTATAGGCACTGTTTCTAGAAATTCAAAATATTCTTTTGCAAGGATCAAGGTGAATGCCGGTTCACACACCCTTATTTCTAACGGATGTGGAATGTCCGTAACAGCTTATGGATATGGAAATGCCGAATCGTATGCCTATAATGGTGGAGCAAGTTTCAAACCCATCAATGCCAGTCCATTGCCAGAGGGTGGATGTCTAAATGACTCTATTTTATTTGATGTAGGATTATCCTTACCCCGATTTTCCCTTTTTTGGCATTTTGGAAATGCGGACAGTACCAGAATGAATATTGTCAAACGTTCCTTCAATACCACAGGACCTCAACCTGTTCTGTTAGCTATTAACGATCAATGTTTAAAAAAACTGGATACCATAGGAGGAAATATAAATATTACCATTCCAGGCACACTATCTGTTCCAGGTTCGATATTGATTTGTGAAAATGAAACGCTATCACTCATAGTGGACGATAAAAAATCAGAAAATTATCAATGGACTGGTCCGAATAATTTTTTCAGCACCGAAAAAAATCCTTCCCTTCTAAAGGCAAACCCTACTTTTTCGGGAAATTATTCTATCATCGGCCTCTTAGATGGATGCCCCACACTTCCTGGCATTACCAAGGCAACTGTAAAAGCTAATCCAAAACCAAATCTGGGAGCTGATGCATTAATATGTCTCGATGAACCTACTTTTAATTTAAAACTTCAAGCAGGATTTTTTTCAAAATATTTGTGGCAGGATAATAGTTCATTGCCTTATTTTCAAGTTCAGGAGGAAGATACTTATACCGTAGGTGTTTGGGATGAATGGGGATGTTTTGGCGTTGACACCATAATTTTAGAACGTAAATGTCCCACTAAAATCTATGCCCCTACCGCTTTCAGCCCTAATAAGGATGGTATAAATGATTTATTTTTTCTTTATGGCGATGATATCCTATCCTTCGATTTAAAAATTGCAGACCGTTGGGGAAACATAGTTTTCAAAACTAACAATTTCCAAGAGGGCTGGAACGGTCAATATCGGGGTATTGATTTAGATCCAGGAATATTTGTATGGATGGCAACCATTGAAGGTTATCGTAGAAATGGGAAAACATTTATCGAAACAAAGAGTGGTACTGTCGCCTTAATTAGGTAAGTTTATCTTCATGTTTTTATTTAAAAAAATCATTTATTTTCTAAGATTCTATCAGCGTGCGGTCACCATTTATGATTTGCACTCCCCGCTATTGGCAAAATATCTTTTACCCCTTTTTTATGGTAAGAAACCAAAACTAGCTGCTGTTGAAACCAGAAGAAAATCCTTATTAATGGACAAAAGAAAGCTGACAAAGACAGAATTTGGCGCTGGATCTAATTTTCAGACAGGGAGCACCCTATTTGTAAATAAAATGGCTTCCAGTAGTCCTGTTTCATCTAAAGAAGGAATTTGGTTAGCATTACTTGCCAATCAATCTGGCACTAAAACCATATTAGAATTAGGCACCCATTTTGGTCTTTCTACTTCTTATCTGGCTTCTTTAAATAAAAAAGTGCAAGTATATACTATTGAAGGTTGCCCGGAAACAGCAGCGATAGCTACTGAAACCTTTGAATTATTAGGCTTAACTGACCGTGTACACCAACAAGTTGGCTCATTTGAAGAGCTGCTTCCTTCTTTTTTACCTCAATGTCCACTTATAGATTTACTTTTTATTGATGGAAATCACAGAGGTAAACCCTTAATTCATTATTTGAATGTATGTTCCCCCTATCTTTCCCCTGAAGGAATTATAGTGCTTTCAGATATATACTGGTCTGAAGATATGGCACAAACATGGGACAATATTTACGATAAAAATACCCGGTTTCATGCCATTGACCTTTTTCACTTTGGATTATTAATTCCCCGACAAAATGAAAATTGGGGAAGACACCAGATAACTATGCTTGAATTACATTGGAAACCCTGGCGAATTGGGATAAAATAGAGTAAAACATATAGTTTACTAAAAAATATACTCAATTTTTATGAATAATCAATCCCATTATTATAGACAAAAAACCTAAAATTAATTTTGACATAAAATCGCCACTTTCCTGGTTTTGGTTTCTTCCAATATAATGGTGACTTTTAATGTATATCTTTGAAAAAAAAGAACCATGAAATTTGCCAATGTAACGGATGATATTGCTTTTAGAATAATTTTTGGGGACGAAAATAAGAAAGTGGTACTCATTTCCTTTTTAAATGCGGTACTCTGTCTTGAGGGAGAACACAAAATTACGGATTTGTATTTCCCAAATACCTTCCAATTACCTAAATTCAGAGATGGAAAATCTACCATTCTTGACGTAAAAGCGACAGACGAAAGTGGGAGATCATTTTTGGTGGAAATGCAAGTGGCAGATATAAACGGATTCAGCAAACGTGTACTTTATTATACTTCCCTTGGATATGTCTCTCAAATAGATCGTGGGGTGTTTTATGATAAGCTCCGGCCTACTATTTTTATTGGAATTCTTCAATTTAAAATGTCAAATAATGACAAATATATCCATAGACATCAAATTTTGAATGTCGAGACTGGAGAAAGGCTATTAATGGATATGGAATTCAATTTTATCGAACTACCTAAATTTAAGTTGGAGTTAAAAGACTTAAATACAGTTTTGGAAAAATGGATTTACTTTATAAAAGAAGCTGAACATTTGAATATTATACCTGACAATATGGATGATAAAGGTTTACAAACTGCATTTGAGTCAGCAAATATCCAAACCTGGACCAAAGAAGAACTACTGGCATACGATTATTCTGGCATGAGAGAAACAGATGAACGACTAAAAATTGAACGAGGAATGGAGAAAGGAATGGAAAAAGGAATGGAAGTAGGATTAGTAAAAGGAATGGAGAAAGGAATGGAGAAAGGAATGGAGAAAGGAATGCAGAAAGGAATGGAGAAAGGAATGCAGAAAGGAATGGAGAAAGGAATGGAGAAAGGATTAGAAAAAGGCAAATTGGAGATTGCTCAAAAAATGAAACTAAATGGCATGGCATCTTCTCTTATCCTGGAACTAACGGGATTGAATGTTTAATAATCCTATCATAAAGGTTGAAGGTGAGTGTATTATTGCACCCACCTTCAACACATCCTATTTTTATTTCTTCAAGTACTTCACTGGCACATTCATATTGTAAAAGGTGAATGCCCATTTATCAGCTTGTTCGTCAATTATTTTTGCCGTAGGTTTTCCAGCACCATGACCAGCATTTGTCTCAATGCGTATCAAAACAGGTGAATCTCCTTTGTGTGCTTTTTGTAAACGAGCGGCAAATTTGAATGAGTGTGCAGGTACAACCCGATCGTCATGGTCTGCCGTGGTAACTAATGTAGCAGGATAATTAACACCCTCCCTCAAATTATGGTAAGGAGAATAACCCTTCAAATAGTTAAACATCTCAGGGCTATCCTGTGCCGTTCCATAATCAAAAGCCCATCCGGCACCTGCTGTAAACTGATGGTAGCGCAACATATCTAAAACACCCACGGCTGGGAGTGCAACCTTGAATAAATCAGGACGTTGTGTCATGGCGGCGCCTACCAATAAGCCTCCATTGGAACCTCCACTGATAGCAAGGTATTCCTTTGCCGTGTATTTTTCCTTTATCAAATATTCAGCAGCAGCAATAAAATCATCAAAAACATTCTGTTTTTTGAGCTTTGTACCCTGTACATGCCAATCTTCACCATATTCACCTCCGCCCCGCAGATTTGCTACCGCATAAACACCACCATTTTCCATCCAAACTATATTTGAAGTACTAAATCCTGGTGTTAAACTTATATTAAATCCCCCATATCCATAAAGTAAAGTAGGATTTTTTCCATTTAAAACTAATCCCTTTTTATAGGTGATGATTAGGGGTACTTTAGTACCATCCTTTGATTGATAAAAAATTTGTTTTGATTCAAAATCGGCAGGATTGAAATCGACCTTACTTTCTTTATAAATGGATGACTTTCCAGTTTTAACATCTAAAGAATAAATAGTAGCCGGTTGGGTGTAAGAAGTAAAGGTAAAGTAAAGCACAGGATCTTTCCATTTTCCTGAAAATCCTGACGCTGTGCCCTTTCCTGGCAAAGAAATAGTACGCACTACCTTACCATTTAAATCAACTTGTTCAACTAAAGAGAGAGCATCTTTAAGATAAGAAGCGAAAAAATAGCCACCTCCAGTGGATATACTCAAAGGTTCCTTTCTTTCAGAAATGACGTCAGTCCAATTTTCGGGCGCAGGATTAGACGCTTTTACTTTGACTAAGCGCCCGTTTGGTGCATTCAAAGTCGTATAAATAAATATCCAATCCCCATCTGAATGAACTACCTGATGCTCTTTCTCAAAATTATCAATAACATTAACAATAGGCGCATTACTATTCTTTAAACTTTTAATATACAGCTCATTACCAGAGGTGGAAACCGCTGCAGTAATGATTAAATACTGTTGATCTTCAGTAACAAACGCCCCAATGTATCTTCTTGGCGTTTTCTCGCCACCAAAAACAAGCTGATCTGCCGACTGAGCAGTACCTAATTTATGATAAAACAATTTATGGTACTGCGTTTTTCCTGAAAGAGCGCTTCCCTCCTTTGGCTTATCATAAGAACTGTAGTAAAAGCCCTCTGAACCCTTCCAGGCCAGCCCAGAGAATTTCACATCCAGTAAGGTATCTTCCAGCATGTTTTTCGACATGGCATCCAAAACAATAACCTTTCTCCAATCGGAACCGCCTTCCGAGATTTGATAAGCAGCACGGGTTCCGTCCAATGAAAAATCGATACCTGCAAGAGAAGTTGTTCCATCTGTTGAAAAATCATTTGGATTTAAGAAAACCTCAGGCGTATTTTCCCCTTTTTGCCTGTACAGGACATACTGATTTTGTAGTCCATCATTTTTATAAAAATAGGTGTAATCGCCTTCTTTAAAAGGAGCAGAATATTTTTCATAATCCCATAATTTGGCAAGCCTTTCTCTAATAGCGCCACGGAAGGGTATTTTATTAAGATAATCGAAAGACACCTCATTTTGACTTTTCACCCACTCCCCTGTTTCCGTCGAACGATCATCTTCTAACCAACGATAAGGATCTGGGACGATACTATCAAAATAATTATCTGTATGATCGATAGTTTTTGTTTCCGGATAATTTACTTTCATCAAAGGTAAAGGCTTTTTATCGGTCTTATTGCAAGAGAGAGCGACAAGACCTAAGGTAACGAAAAACAATAAGTGTTTCATAATTAATAATTTAGCTTACATTTTAATCCATTCACCTTTTGAAGCGACCACCTTTTCTACAAAATTCATACCTCTCAAACCGTCCTCAATGGAAGGAAAATCAGTATAAAGTGGATCAACTTCTTCGCCGGACAACCTGGCCTGAATACAAAAAGCAAAATTTCTGTAAATATTGGCAAAAGCCTCAAGATAACCTTCAGGATGCCCTGCCGGAATGCGGGTATGAGCTGTAGCTTCTCGTTCTAAACCGGCCCATCCAGTTCTGTAAATAGTTGATGGCTTATCTTGATAGATAACCGTAAGGGTATTGGGTTCCATTTGTCGCCAGGCAATTCCACCCTTTTCACCATACACTCTGATATTTAGATTATTCTCTTCGCCATTACAAATTTGGCTGGCATGAAGAACCCCTTTTGCACCATTTTCGAAGCGAAGAAGGACATTTCCATCATCATCTAATTTTCTTCCTGGAACAAAAATGCTAAGATCTGCACACATTTCGCTGATTTTCAAACCAGTGATATACTCTGCCAGATTTTCTGCATGGGTACCAATATCGCCCATTGAACCTGCTGCCCCCGACTGATTTGGGTCAGTGCGCCAAATAGCCTGTTTTGCATTAGCATCAGCTTCAAGTAGCGTGGATAACCAACCTTGAGGATACTCGACTACCACTTTACGTATTTTTCCAAATTCTCCTTTGCGAATCATGGCTTTAGCCTGTTTCACCATCGGGTAACCTGTATAGTTATGGGTCAATGCAAAAATGAGACCTGATTTATTGACTAAATCTACTAATTCTTCAGCCTCCTTTTTAGTCAAACACAAAGGTTTATCACAAACCACATGAAAACCATTTTCGAGAGCCATTTTAGCTGGACCAAAATGCATGTGATTCGGAGTAACAATAGAAACGAAGTCCATACGAACACCCACTGGAAGTTCCTTTTCAGTTAAAATCATTTGACTGTAGGAATCATACACTCTTTCCTCAGGCAAATAAAGGTCCTGACCTGAAAGTCGAGATTTTTCAGAATCACTGCTAAAAGCGCCACAAACTAAGTCAATGTGACCATCTAAGGCAGCTGCCATTCTATGAACACCGCCTATAAAAGCACCCCGACCACCGCCGACCATGCCCATTCTTATTTTTCTGCGCATACGCAAATTATTTTAAAGAAAAAAAATTACAAACTGCGAATTTTAATATTACGGAACCAAACGGCATCGCCATGATCTTGAAGGCCAATTTTACCAATAAGCGCTTTTCCCCAATCTTTCTGGTTTTTCCATTTACTTTTTTCTACAATGGCATTTATTTCATCAGAACCCAGCGTCAATTTAATCTGTCTTACGCCATTTTGCCATTGTTCCAATTTATACCCTTTCATAATAATTTTTACTGAATTCCACTCACCGGCAGGTTTCACATTTTCCGTTTTACTAGCCATTACGTCATAAAAATCACCTGAACGGTGGGTAATAATTTTTGCGTCCGGGTGGCATTTATTATCAAGCACCTGCATTTCAGGACCTGTTAAATAAGGTTGTTTATATTTCGGATCCTCTACAATACGGTACATGATACCACTATTACCACAATCTGAAATTTTCCATTCTACGGAAAACTCAAAGTCATCATAGTCTTCTAAAGTTACTAAATCACCTTTAGCAACATCACTCCTGCCCTTTTTGGCATCAAGAAAAATAGCTCCATCTTTCACGCCCCAGCTAGTGGCCATATCCGATCGGTTGTATGTTTTCCAACCGGTCAAAGTGGAACCATCGAACAATAATTTCCAGCCTTTCTTAATTTCTGCTGGAGTTAGTTTATTGAGCATCGCATCATTTGCATTATTTGACTGTGCAACAGCAAAATGAATAGAAGAAAAGGTTAGAAAAACAAATCCTAATAAAATAGTTTTTCTTGAAAGAAGATAATTCATAACAGATAAGGTTTTAAGATTTAAAATGTCAGTTATTTTGGTTTGGTTAATTCAATAAAAGGTTTTATCAAATCATTTGGAACCGTTACAGAAAGCTGATAATGGTTAATTTTCCACCCGGCAGGGGTATCTATTAGCACGCCTGTTGCTCTACATGGCCCCATCCAGGTAACGAGAAGTTCATCCCACCACGCCGTGTTTCCATCTTTAGAAACAGTAATATTTCGTTGACTGGCTGAAAAATCCCAAGCAACCTCTCTCTCAAAAGCAAAGGCAGACCAGCGTTTAAAGGTATCCCTAACCCAGCGCTCTGTAGTATCGGTACCTATATAGATAGCATCGGTCGTCATCATGCCAAAAAAGGTCTCCTCATCAGCCGTTGATGCTGCTTTATGCCATTTAGTAATCATCTCATCTAAATATTGAGTCAATAATTCTGGTTTTACAGGTACACCCAATCGACAATTATCCTTTTGACGAGTATCTGTAATTTGTAATATTTTCCAACCTCCACTCATTTTTACCAATTGAAAGGTATTGGTACCACAATGACTGAATTGATTTCCTACGTAAAATGAATAAGGGGTCCAAACGGAAGCCAACCTCCCGTCGATTTGTATTTTGTAGGACCAGATACGCTCATCTAATGGACCTTCCTTTCTCGGCGTACCGACACTTTTTAAAAAATTTTCAATATTAGTTGACTGAACAACTGGCACGCCTGATTTATCTGCTGCGACAGTCATTAATCTCATTTCAGGATGAAAAACCTGGTGAACCCTTGCGCTGTCTGCATTAAACATCCCATCAAACATCTCAACAATGGCCTTTCTCACTAAGATCTCTTCCGTTGGAGACTGGCAAAAAATCTGCAAACAATAAAAAGAAAAACAAATTAACAGTAGATATTTCATAGTGATTTCAAAAATTTGCTTGTTTGTGAAATTGAAAAAATCTAAAGTAAGCGTTTGTTGTCAAAAATAATAGCTAATTAACTATTAATTTTTATGTAAAATTGTTACCCTTTGCACCAATAAATTAACATGGATGAAGGTTATATTAAAAAAGGGAACTATGATTAAGATAATACAATGTCTAATTTTAACTGGTTTGATAACATCTTGTCAATCTTCCAAAGTACTAATAGACACGAAGACAGGAGGTTCGCCCGATTACAGCCAGGCGTCATCGTGGGGTGCTTTGCCTGAAAAAATTGATTTAACTGATGAAACACCAAAAGGATTGGCGGTTAATGGATTTATACCAACCCAATCTCTTTCAAAGGTTGATGTCTTCTTTCTGCATCCCACGACCTACACCGACAATAAAAAAGTAACCTATTGGAATGGTAATCTTACAGATGAAAAATTACGTCTCAAAACTGAAAACTCTACCCTAAAGTTTCAGGCCTCCATATTCAATAAAGCGGGAAATGTTTATGCCCCTTTTTATAGACAAGCGCATTTAAGTGCTTATTTTTCCAATGAAAAAGAAAAAGCAAAAGCTGCTTTTGAATTAGCTTACCAAGATATTCGCCAGGCATTTATGTATTACCTTCAACATTATAATAATGACAAGCCTATAATAATAGCTTCACACAGTCAGGGAACCAATCATGCTGAGCGCCTTATGAAAGAATTTTTTGATGGAAAACCATTAGCACAAAAATTAGTTGCTGCGTATTTAATAGGTATGCCCATCAAACAAAATGCTTTTCAACAGATTGTTCCTTGTGAAAATGCCAATCAAACCGGTTGTTTTGTCAGTTGGAGAACCTGGGAGGAAAAAAGTGCACCTACCTCTAAATCCGGTGATGAAGATATCGTAGTGGTTAATCCTTTGTCGTGGAGTCGCTCGAAAGAAGTAGCACCAAAAGAACTAAACAAAGGAGCGGTACTTCTAAATTTCGATAAAGTTTTACCAGCCATTTGTGACGCCACAATTAAGGGTGCCTATTTAGAGGTAAGTCATCCTAAATTTCCGTGGAGTTTTCTATATAGAAATAAGAACTATCATATTGCTGATTTCAATCTTTTTTATAGCAATGTTCAGGAAAACACTATCTCCAGAGTTGCTTCCTATCAGTTAAATCATACCTCTCGAAACCCTTAATAACTTAATGGATATTTATAAGCGAAAATCACATTGGAAGAAATATTTAGCAGCCGTCGGGGTAGTGCTAATCCTTATTTCTCAATTTTATGCTCAATATTTAAGTAAGCGATTGGCGGAGGAAGAAATGCAAAAAGCAGATCTTTGGGCTAAAGCCTACGCAGAATTGAATAATCCGGTAAATGAGGCTTGTAGTTCTTGCCAGGATTTGACCATTCCCTTTGACATTATAAAAAACAACCAAACTATTCCAGTTATTCTGGTAGATCCCTCTGGTGTAATCCTTGACTCAAGAAACTACTCTTCTACCAATCCCAAAACCATTGAAAAAGAACTGGCACGCTTGAAACGCCAGGGAGTTAAGCCCATTGAAAGCTACGGAAACAAGTTGTATTACGAAGAATCAGTTACTTTGCGTCAACTCAGGTTCTTTCCTTTAATACAGCTTGGTCTTATCGCTGCTTTTATCTTTTTTGGCTACATCGGATTTAGTTCTGCCCGAAGAGAAGAACAAAATAGGGTGTGGGTTGGTATGGCTAAAGAAACGGCTCACCAACTTGGTACACCTATTTCTGGGCTCATTGCATGGATTGACTTATTAAAATCTAAAGAGCTCCCGGACACCGAAATTATAGATATTATTAAAGAACTCGAAAAAGACGTAAACAGGCTCGAACTGGTAGCGGACCGCTTTTCAAAAATTGGTTCTGCTCCTCAATTATTACCTGTTAATATTTATGCTCAATTAGATGATTGCCGAAATTATATGCAGAGAAGAGCACCTCGTAAGGTCTCGTTTGATTTTCCCTCCGTCGCAGAATACAAACCTATTTTGGTTGGTTTAAATGCTCACCTTTTCGATTGGGTCATTGAAAACTTACTGAGAAACGCCTTAGATGCCATGGACGGAAAAGGCGTGATTTCTGCTCATATAAGCTTAGATTCGAACCAGGTACACATTGATATTTCTGATAATGGAAAGGGAATACCTCCGTCTAACCATAAAACAGTTTTTCAACCCGGGTTCACCACAAAAAAGAGGGGCTGGGGTTTAGGCCTTTCTTTAGCGAAAAGGATTATTGAAGATTATCACGAAGGAAAGATATTTGTAAAATATGGGGAAGAAAATAAAGGCACTACCTTTTCTATTATTCTTCCCCTATACAAAGAAGGAAAAGTTATTTCATAAAAACCCATTTAACCAAATCTTTCATTCCAACTTTTTTTCCGTACAATAATATACCAACCCTGTAAATTCGACCCGAAATCCATACAAAAAACATGGCTGTTCCTATCAAAATAGTTAATGAAAGGGCTACTTCCCACCATGGCGGATTAAAAGCCAATCTGGCAGGCATAACAATGGGTGAAAATAATGGAAACATAGATGACCATCTGGCAAGACTTGAATCAGGTGATTCTACACTTTGCATCATTATATATAAGGCTAAAATAACGGGAATGGTTATAGGGAGAGTCAAAGAACTGCTTTCTCCCATATCATCGCCTATTGCAGAACCTACGGCCGCAAAAAGAGAAGAATACAAGAAATATCCACCTAAAAAGAATAACATAAACAAAGGTACGATGAGCCACCAGTTAATTTGATTAAACTCCTTCATAGCCAACGCTACCATTGCTTGCATATCGTCGGGGTTGAAATCTGGGGTAGCTCCTTGGGCCATAGACATATTTGTCGATAAATCTATACCCATAATCAATCTCGTAATAAGTAATAATACAGGGACTAAAATCACCCATACCAACACTTGTGTTAAACCTACACCACCAACACCTATAATTTTTCCCAACATTAATTGAAAAGGTTTTACCGATGAAATCATTACCTCTACAATTCTGTTCATCTTTTCTTCCATCACTGACCGCATAACCATCATACCATAAATAAATACGGTCATATACATAATAAAGCCCATAGACATACCTATAACAGCGGCAATAGCACTCGTTAGTCTGGAAGAATCCACTTCATCTTTAGAAATAGGTTCCGGTTCCAATATAATTTTAGTGTCCAGGGCTGCTATTTGCTCTTTATCCAACTTTAATTGCACGATTTTGAAATCGCGAAGGGCATCTTCCACCCTATCTTTAATTTTAAACTGAATAGACAGACCGGGTTGTTTGGCGGCATAATAGAAAACAGTATATTGCTTTTCCATCACTTCTTTTATCGCTGGTACGTATAAAACACCTGAATAAGAACTTTTTTCAATGCCTGATAAAACCTCTTCCAAGGATTTTTTTTCAAAATGAAAAAATAGATTTTCTTCATCCCTTATACTTCCATCTAAAATTTTAGCCTCATCTATTACGGCGATGTTTTGAATTTCATCGGTTTCGTAAGAAAAAATGAGGGTCACCACTGCCGTAAAAAGGACTATGGCAAGGGGGGTAAGTAAAGTGGTAAGTATGAAACTTTTACTGGTCACACGAGAAATATATTCTCTCTTAATGATTAATAGGAGCTTATTCATATAGGATTATTCTTTTTGTTTTTGAGGTTGAATAAAAGCAGGATTATATTGACCCTGGGTATTAAAACCGGGAAATGGACGCATTTTTCCAAACCGTGGATAAGAATCAAATAGGTCACCTGTACCCATTACTCTTGGATCTCTTTGGTCAGTTAATACACCTTCCAGTTGTTTTTTAAGTTTTTCCTTTTTTTCATGGTAGGTTTCATTAGTTGATAAATCAATTAAACAAAATGGATCCAATTGAATATCATATAATTCCTCTGACATTTTTTTCCCAAACCCCGCTTGAAATGCTACCGACCAATTTTCCGGACTATGCATCATTTGCCTTTTTGTAGGAGAATCATCAATATCCTCATAACCTAAAATACCCTTTGTATCAGGAGATGGAGCGGGATTTCCCGCTGGCCAACGATCTGGTTTGAAGTTTCTAATATATAAAAATTGATCGGTCCTAATCGCTCTGGATGGATATCCCACATTGTCCGGTCTGGCGTGAGTATGTCTTTCCCTCCCGGCAAATACTGGTTGCTTAAATAATTTATTACCCGATTTTAAAAGGGGCACCAGATTTTTACCCGTTGTTTCAGGTAGTTCCCTGGCATTGGCTAAAGAAAGAATGGTACTTGCGAGATCAATCAAACTAACTAAAGAATTATTAGCTCTTCCAGGTTGATCTATTTCGGGCCCGGCAATAAGCAAGGGAACATGAATACCAAATTCGTGTAAAGATGCCTTCGCGTTGGGGAAAGCCATGCCATTATCAGCGGTTACAATAAGATAGGTATTCTCCAATTCACCCATTTCGGCTAATAATTGAATCATTTTCCCTAGTTGCTGGTCAAAATAATTTATCTCAAAAGCATAATCCAAAAAATCTTGCTCAATAGTATCTGTTTGCGGCAAAAATTCAGGTAATTTAACTTTTTCACCAGGTTGCCTCGAACCTGAACCAAAGGTATATGTTCTGTGAGGTTCATGAGCGCCAAACCAAAAGAAAAAAGGCTTTTCCTTTGGTTTGTTGTTTAGGAAAAGAGCTAGATTACCAACATAATCAATGTCGCTAATATCTTTATTTACGCGTAATTTCAATTTTAGGGCATTGTATTCCTCCCCTACTGGATTGGTCTTCCAACCTGCATCTTCCCAATTTCCAGGATCCCATGCCTTACCGGTATAGCCAGTATGATACCCTTTTTTCCTTAAAACCTCTGTAAAAACCTCAAATTTTGATGGAAAATAACTACCGTGTGTTCCCGCTTCCTCTAATTGCCAAATATTTTTCCCTGTAAGTATTGCGGCACGGGAAGGGCTGCATTGTGGCGCCGCGGCAAAAGCCTGGGTAAAATGCACTCCTTTTTTGGTCAGACTATCAAAAGTAGGCGTTTTGAATGTACCTAACTTATATATACCTGCGTGAGGAAAGGACTGATCATCGGCTATGGCAAATAAGAAATTATAGGCTTTGGGACTTTCATATCTAACAGAAGACATGGAAATCAGGCATAAACCTAGGCCTATAAGTACACTATTCCTTATTGAAATCTCCATTTGTCGTATGTTTTAGGTTATTCAACCGATCTTTTTCTAATAAATAACTATTTCCCTGTCTTAAATTCTGAGTCCATTTAGCTGACCATTCGGTTTTATTTCCAAACATATTGAAATAAGTACCTGTTTTACTATTAAACAATTCAAATAATGGTTCCTTTTCAGTGTCAGTCACCATGTTAATTTCCCAATCTCCAAGGTGTAGATTTCGAATGGCTTCTTTGCTTTCAGTATATTTGGTTTCTTCAACCTTATCATTTCCAAAAGAAAAAACACTTAAAATACGCTGTTTACTATTACGAGAATCTGTTTTAAGAGTAAAATGCTTTTGATCTGTATCAAAAGTTGTTAGCCCTTCGCCGTCCTCATCGACAAATCTAAAATTAACCAGAGGTATATCGAATGAATCTTTTATAGACATAGAAGAGGGAGAACTAGAGAAAAACTTAACAATACATGAATCTGACGATAATAATTGATGAGTAAGCGTATCGATGGTGAGATTATTTTCGGCGTGCAACAACCACTGCCATTCAGCAGGTTTATCACTTTCTAATTCATCGAGAATGACAATGATTTGGGGTGGTAACAAAAGGTAATGTCTTACAAATTTTTTAACCCCAAAATTTTCTTTCGTTTCAGTACTTTTATAAGCTAATGACGCATCACTTTTCACATAAGCCAACGTAGTTCCTTGTACTAATCTTTTGAAGGAAGATATTCCCTCAGTACTTATCACTTGTCCGTTTCCATTTATTAGTACGCCATTGGCACTTTTAGTCAACTGGGACCACCCTGTTCTATGGGGGTCATCCATACCCAATTTATACCCTGTTTTAAAAAAGACTCTTTTACCTTTATAAGAAATATTGAAGGTGTTTTGCTCTGCTAAAATATGTCCATACGCTCCAATAGGACTGGCACGCAGGTATATTGCTAAATTCGATGCCGGATTGCCAGCATTTGTTTGCATAGAACCTGCGCCACCATCACTAAACAGTTTAGCCAAAGGAAAATCAATGCTTAAATCATCTGATGGCATAACTATTTGCTGCGTTTTAGATAATCTAAACCAACGCAGGGTAGATTCTTTTGATATATCTATCGGTTCATATTCATGACATTTATCCGCGTACCACTTATAAAGGGGAACTTGAGTTAATTTTGCCATTTCTATCGCAAATGCTTGATATTTTGCCCCTGGGCTATATAAATGAGTTGAATTATCTGCAAAACCATCGCCAACTGCACCAGGAGGAACATGATACACCAACCAAGAAGCCATGTTTTTATAAAAAGGCTGAACTTTAAAAAAATCGTACCCGGTATAAGATTTCACAAAAAAAGGAATATCAATCAGGGTTTCCATATTCATTGTAAAATAAGATAGTCCCTCTGTCCAACCTCCTGATTCACCTGAAAGAATAGGTGATTTTGCAAAAAATATATCGTAATAATAAGTTAACCATTCTTTTGTTTCATCAACATGATTAAACAAGATGAGATTGGTCTGAAAGAGGAAATGTAAGATATGCTGCCAGAAATGACCACTTAAAATTTTTACTTCGACGTCATTTTTATATAATTGATAAAAATATTTAGCTCTTATTTGAATGGCATCCAATAGCAATTTTTTCTCCCCATCACTCAGTTTATCATAAAAAGTATCAAAAACCAGGGCCATCCCCAGCATACATTTAGCATCTGAAAAATCAACCATGCCAGAATACCCGTTACGATCCCAGCCTGTGACTAAAATGCCCATTTCTTTCGCCTTAAAAAAATATTTGTCATCTCCTGTTAAAAGATAAGCCTGGCAAAACAAATAAATTCTTTGATAAGCCTGATAACCAATTTGATAGGCGGCATCTTTTTCGATTCTGCCTTTTTGATTTTCGTTTAGGTTTGCAAACCGTGAGGTATCAATAGAATCATCAGGAAGGGAAAGTGATAAAAGTTCATCCGCTTCAGAAATAATAGCTATTCTATCTTCATTTTTAGCATCAATGGAGCGGGATTGATTAATATTATTTATCAATAATCTCGGATGACCTGCAGGAATTTTTGATAGGAAAAGAGCAGGGTCAGGCGGAATATTTTTTTGATAATCTTCCTTAATTGAAAAGGAAAAATAAGGAGACCACTGTAATCCATTCACCTTATACCTCCAATAATAAATGCCTTTTTCCAAAGGTATATACGGTATAAGAATGCTGTATGGAAGAGCGCTTTTAAATAAAATGGAAGGCGTATTTGCCAGGGTATCTCTATCTAATTCAACATCATAACTAATATTTTTTCCCTTTTTTACCGGCCATTGAATTATGGGGTACAACGTACTCACCTCACATCCATTGCAAGGAAGTACCTCCTTTAAATACCTGCCAGGCACTGACTGAGAAACACCTAAAGTAGGTAATGTAAGTCCTAAGAATAAGCTAAATACCCAAAAGGATCGAAAAAAAGAAATACTGATTACGTTGCCCTGCATCTTTATTAGAAACTATTTGATTGCCCCACCCGACGAATAAATATTTCGTTCAGAGAAGGTAATATTTCATTGAATCCCGAAATATTTAAATTTTGATTCAATAAATGTTGCAGAAGGGCATTGCTTGATTGGTTTTCATCCAATTTAACTTGAATCTTAAAATCATTTATTTGTTTTAAAGCATACTCTTCAGGTAAAACAACCTGCGTTGGCGTACTAAAGTCAACATTAAAGAGATTTTCCTTATAACTATTTTTAATATCCTTTACCTTACCTTGAAGGACGTTTGCTCCATTATTTATAAGGACAATTTCTTCGCAAATCTCCTCCACCTGTTCCATTCGATGAGTAGAAAAAATGAGGGTAGCCCCATTTTTATTAAGATTTAAAATTTCATCTTTGATAAGATTTGCGTTAATAGGATCGAGACCAGAAAAAGGCTCGTCCAGAATAATTAAGTCTGGTTTATGAAGAATGGTTACAATAAATTGAATTTTTTGCTGCATGCCCTTGGACAATTCCTCAATTTTTTTGGGCCACCAATCCATAATTTCAAATTTCTCCATCCAATAGGTAAGCTCCGTTTTTGCTTCCTTAAAGGAAAGCCCCTTGAGCTGGGCGAGATAGAGCAGATGATCACCAATTTTCATTTTTTTGTACAAACCTCGCTCCTCAGGCATGTAACCCATTCTTTCACTGTGTTTTTCCTGAAGAGGCTCGCCATTAAAAAGAACAACTCCTGCATCAGCTCTGGTAATAGAAGTAATGATTCTAATGAGGGACGTTTTACCTGCACCATTGGGACCTAACAATCCAAAGATAGCTCCTTTAGGCAGTTGAAAACTCACTTTATCAACAGCCCGTTTTTTATCATAATCTTTAACTACCTCCTGAAGGTCTAATATTATCTGTGTCATGAAAATCTTATTTTGAATGGTAATTTAAAAAAGAAATGGCAATGAATAATTAAAAAAATATAAACATACTCATTTTATCGATATATGAATCATTTTACGAAATTAAGCGGATGCTACCATGGACTCAATCTGAATAAATTGCATATCGTGTAACTTTCTAAAAAGTCCCTCCTCGTTTTTAAGTAAATCTTCTGGTGAACCCGATTCCATTACCTCCCCTCTTTGCATAACCAAGATTTTATGAGCATGCATGATAGTTGATAATCTATGTGCTATTATGATAGAGGTTCTTTGAGCAATTAATGTTTCAATGGCTTTCTGAATGACCGATTCTGAGGCAGGATCAATAGAAGAGGTAGCCTCATCTAAAATTAAAATATCAGGTTCAAAAACAAGCGCCCTAACAAATGAAATGAGCTGTCTTTGTCCCATAGAAAGGGTTGCCCCTCTCTCCATCACCTGATAATCATAACCACCTGGAAGTTTTTCAATAAATTCATGCGCACCTATCATTTTAGCTGCTGAGAGGACTTTTTCTCTACTTATCGAATCATCCCGCAGCGTAATATTTTCAAAAACAGAACCTGAAAACAGAAAAACATCCTGAAGGACCAATGCCATTTTATGACGAAGCGCCTGTAAATCAAAATCCTTTATATCTGTTCCATCTATAGAAATGAGGCCGGACTGATGCGTATAAAACCTATTTATTAGACTGATAATACTCGTTTTTCCCGAACCTGTTGCCCCTACAATAGCCAATGTTTCTCCGGGCTTAATTTCAAAATCAACATTTTTTAATACCCAATCTTCTCCCTGATAGGCAAAATTAACCTTATTGAAAACAACCTCTCCTCTTAGTTTTTCAGGTTTCAGATGCCCCGTTACCTCTTGTTCTGCATGATTGTCCAGCAAAGCAAAGACCCTGTCAGAGGCCACTAACCCCATTTGTAGGGTATTAAACTTGTCAGCTAAGATCCTTATGGGGTTAAATAACATATTTAAATAAATGGGAAATGCGATTAATGCACCCATTGACACACTTTCCCCAATGACACCTTTTGCTCCCCACCATACCATTAATCCTAAAGAGGCAGCGGAAATAATTTCTACGACCGGATAAAAAACAGCATAATACAAAACCGAATCCAAATTTGCCTTAGTATATTCCCTGTTTATCGTTTTAAACCGACGCATTGACGATTTTTCAATATGAAAAATTTGTATTAAGCGCATGCCTGAAATTTGCTCTTGTAAAAAAGCATTCATTCTTGAAATTTCCGTTCTGACTGATTGAAAGGACGTTTTTACTTTCTCTTTAAATATGTAACTGGCAATGACTAAAAATGGAGAAGTTGTAAGGGCTATTAAGGTTAATTCCCAACTAGTTATAAACATTATAGCTAAAACAACAATCAGCGTTAAGATATCTGCAATAATGGTAATGACCCCTTGGGAAAAAACGGTATTTATGGTTTCAACATCATTGATGGTACGGGTGGTTGAAGTTCCAATAGGCGTTTTATCAAAATAAGAAAGATTGAATCTATTTATATGATTAAAAATCTTTATTCGTAAATCTCTTACCACCGCTTGTCCGAGAACCCCACTCAAATAGGTAAACAGATAAGTCAAAAAAGCATGTAAAAACAAGACAATAACAAAGATTATGGACAGTTTAAGTAAACCCTCAACATCGGAATATACAATATGCTCATCAACCATTTTCTGCACAAGCCAGGGACGTATTGTTGCCAGGGGTGCCAGCAAAACAGCCATTAAAGTAGTACTTAACAACAATGATTTATAAGGCGCTGCCTCCGCTAAAACACGTTTTAACAGTTGTGCATCTAACTGGTTTGAAGAAGGCTTTTTAGTCAATTTTTTTCCTGCAAATGTCGTATATTTTTTTTAAATTAAAGGGATAAAATGAAGGATGACCAAAACCAGCGCCTTTTTTAAGCTATAGCAGCTACCATTGTCTTCAATTTTTTAAAATGCACCTGATTTATTGCTTCTTTGAATTGAGGAATAAATTCCGCTTGCATGCCGTTGGGTCTGAGATAATAGCTGATGTCCCCACCCGTAAATTCCATTGCTCTGGAAATTAGCAGATCCATAATTTCAGGATAGGACATAAACTGTGGGTGCTGATAGGCAATAGAAATGATATGACCCGGACCAAAACCTTCCATACCTGTTTTATTGACTATCAGACATCCAATGGGAAAAATGTCCTGATAGGCAACTAATACAAATCCGCCGAAAGAAGGAATCAATTTTAGTGCATAATCTAATGCTAAATCATAGGGGGTTTCGCCGTTTTCACCGACTTGTGCCTTCATAAACAGAAGGAGTTGTTGCCTCTCAGATATGGACATACCTGTGAAAGCATTGTAAACCGTAATGGATGGGTTCATAATGTGTGTGTTTGCCTCTCTGTGACTGAAAATCAGTCTTTAATAGATTTTTTTAAAGCTCTTAATACAAATATGTATTATTTTATTCGGAACTGCAATTTATTTATGTTAAATAATGATAAAAAATAAAAGAAAACAATGCAAATTGCCTCAAAATTCATTTTATGTTACATTACAAGGTTATTTTACTTTTAGTATTCCCCTTTTATTGCTCTTTTCTTTTTTCTCAACCTTCAAATAATTTACACAAATTGAGTGATGGATTGAAAAACGAATGGTTGAAAAAAGAAAAAACAGAGGTAATTATTCAGTTTCACGACCAAAAAATGGACCTTTCTTCTTATAGGTCTTCTTGGGATAAAAGCCAAAAGGGCTCTTTTATTTTTAAAACACTTCAGGAAAACACCCGCATTTCCCAATATGCCGTTCAAAAATGGTTAACCGACAAAGGCATTTCCTTTAAATCAAATATGCTGGTAAATGCTTTATTAGTTTCACTGGATAAATCACAAGTCTATGAAGTTATAAACAGAAAGGAGGTTGCCTTTATATATGATAATCCAGAAATTTTTGTAACTCCATACCAGCGTTCTACGGAAAATCAATCTTTAAGAAGCGCATCAGAATGGGGTATTGATAAAATGAAGGCTCCCGCCGTTTGGGCCATGGGAATAACTGGAAAGGGTATCGTCATCGCTGGTCAAGACACAGGTTATGACTGGGCACATCCTGATCTTGTAAGCGCCTATCGGGGGAGTTCTAAAGAAACCGTTAAACACGATTATCATTGGTTTGATGCCATTGACAAGGCATCTCCCTTAAATAAAGACACCTTGAATCCCTGTGGTTATTCTATCAAAATACCTTGCGATGACGATGTTCACGGAACCCATACCATGGGAACGATGGTGGGAAAGGACGTTTCCGGTACTTCCATAGGGGTTGCTCCAGGGGCAAGCTGGATAGGAGCACGCAATATGGATCGCGGATACGGTAATCCGTTTTCCTATCTCGCTTGTTTTGATTGGTTTTTAGCCCCCAGAGATATATCTGGAAAAAATCCTAATCCTTTATTAGCACCTCATGTGATCAATAACTCTTGGTCATGTCCGACCATGGAGGGATGTTTAAATAATCATATTGAACTTTTCGAAAAAGCCATTACTTTATTGCGAAAAGCAGGTATTATGGTAGTTGTTTCTGCTGGAAATGATGGAGGTAGCTGCGAAACCATGAATGAAATACCTGTTACCGTGAGCGGTGCATTTTCCGTTGGTGCTACCCGTTCCAATGATAGCATTGCTACTTTTTCTTCGCGGGGCCCTGCACTCATTCTAGGCAAAAAAGTAATTAAACCCGATGTATCCGCTCCGGGTGTAAGTATAAAATCGGCTTTACCAGGAAAAATATATGGTTTTTTAAGTGGTACAAGTATGGCAGGGCCACATGTTGCTGGACTGGCAGCTCTACTTTTTTCAGCTAACCCATCCTTAATTGGTCAAGTTGACAAGGTAGAGCAAATCATTCGGGAAACCTCACTTCCACTTTATAGTTCCCAGGTTTGTTCCAATATAAGTGGAGGTAGTTATCCAAATCCTGTGTATGGTTATGGCAGAATTGATGCCCTTGCCGCTGTAAAAAAAGCACTTTCCGTTACCTCCATTAATGAATCTATTGACCCTACGATTCAAATTTATCCCCTGGCCGGTCATCAACAACTTTATATTTCTACTGCATTTGGAAAGGAAATTTTTACTCTGAATCTATTTGATATGTATGGACGTGAAATTATGAATCATCAAGTTGATCAATCTATTTCATCGATAAATTTGCCTTCTTTGCCAAATGGAATGTATATCTACACCCTCGCAAATAAAGAAAAGATGACAAAAGGCATTCTTTGGATTAATCAAAATAGGTAAATTGCAGCCCATTTATCTTTAAACGTTATGAAAAGACTGTATAACCGCGTTAATAGGGCTGAATTAAAAAAGAAGCTGGAGGAAAGTATTGAACCAAGAACTACGCTCTCTTTTTATAGATACCATCAACTGAGTGATCCCGCTGCTTTCAGAGATGAATTATATGCAGGACTTGATGGTTTAGGGGTATTTGGTCGCATTTATATAGCCTCAGAAGGGATTAATGGTCAGATTTCAGTCCTTACCAACACTTTTGATGATTTTAAAAATTACCTGTATAGCATTCCCTGGCTAAGCGGTTGTCGTTTGAATATTGCAGTAGATGATAATGGAAAATCTTTCTTTAAATTAAATATTAAATTAAGAAATAAGATTGTAGCTGATGGATTAGATGACTCCACCTTTGATGTAACTAAAAGAGGAAAACATCTTTCTGCCCCCGAAGTTAATGCCTTACTCGATAAACCTGATACCATTGTGGTCGATATGCGTAACCACTACGAAAGCGAAGTGGGTCATTATGAAAATGCGATTTGTCCTGATGTCGAGACCTTTAGGGAGGCCCTACCCTTAGTTGAGGATTTGTTGGCAGATAAGAAAAAAGAAAATATTGTCATGTATTGCACCGGCGGAATTCGCTGTGAAAAAGCGAGTGCCTATTATCTCCATAAGGGATTTGAACATGTTTATATGATTGATGGCGGTATTATAGAATATACCAGGCAATGTGAAGAACAAAATTTGCCCAATAAATTTATAGGCAAAAATTTTGTTTTCGATGAACGATTGGGTGAACGGATTTCTGATGATGTTATTTCAAAATGCCATCAATGCGGAACACCCTGCGATATTCATAAAAATTGTGCTAATGCAGCCTGTCATGTTCTTTTTATTCAATGTGAATCATGCGCCACAAAATATCAGGCTTGCTGTTCCCAGGTATGCAAGGAGTTTAATGAATTACCTGAAATGGAAAGAGAAATTCAAAAGCCCCATATCATTTTCAATGGAACAAAATTTGGAAAAGGCCGATATAAAGCACTTAGGATGGGAGAACTGAGTTGAAATCAGGGTAATGGCAAAATAGACCGTACCTCCATTTTTTTATTCATCCACCAAGTGTTGTTAAATAAATTTTCCTTTTTAACACCCCCGTTTACACTATGGATAACCTCAATGACCTGAGGCTGAATGTCCGTAATAAATGATACGTGAAAAACCTCATTTTTGTCATTCCTAAAGATGATTAAATCACCCGGATTACTATCCTCTAATGATTTGGGCACCCCCAATTTCGCTTGATCTTTCGAGGACGGCGAAATAATATAATTAAACTTGCGCAATACATAAGAAGTGAAGCCAGAACAATCAAAACCAGTTTCCGGCGATTTACCTGCCCAGGTGTATGGAACGCCAACATATTTTTCTGCCTCCGCAATAACGTTATATCTTAGCGTCAAATTAGCTGACGCCTTATTTTTAGCAGGATAATCGTCGACTTTTTTTTTCCAATAAGGAATAATATTTACTCGATCATTTCCTTTTTCGGATGGAACCTCTTCTACTTCCTTCTCATTTAAAAAAACCTCATCTTTTAAGGTAGAGGGAGAGGTAATAACGGGCTTAAACAGATTACAAGAAGACAGGCTTAAAACAAAAATCACCCACGTTCCAATTTCTTTTAGAAACGGAACGCGGGCGAAAATAAACAAGTCATTATTATATTCCTTAAAGAAGGACATTATTATTTTTTAAGACCTGGAGAACGATTCAAAAATTCTTCATATAGCTGAATGTGTCTGCTATCCAAAGGAACAATCCAACCGTCTATAAAAAGATATTTAATTTGTGTTTTTGGCTCTAGCGGATCACCTGTAGTAACCATGATACTAGCTAGTTTTCCAACTTCCAGCGAACCTAATTTATCGGCAACGCCAAAAATTTCAGCGGGAACGATGGTAACAGATTTCAATGCATCCACTTTACTCATTCCGTAAGCGGCGGCAAAGCCAGCATGAAATGGTAAATTTCTGACATTTTCCTGATCATTGGTACGAATGGCTACTTTAACCCCAGCTTTCGACATGATACCAGGATTAGCATACGCCTTGTCATAATTATCAGATTCTCTGGTAGGCAATGCAATGATAGGACCAGTAATAACAGGAAAACCTGATTTTGCGATTTTATCAGCGACTCTCCAACCTTCAGCAACGCCGGTAAGAACCACTTTAGCCACCTTTTTGTCTTGCGCCCACTTGATAGCAGCCTCAATATCAGATGATTTATTTGTTTCTATAAGTAGGGTCATTTTTCCTCTGATAACCTCTGCAATACGAGCCATTTCCGGATTAGATGCCACTTTAATAGAAGGATCTTTTGCTGCAGCATCAGTCACTTGTACATAATATAAAGCCTCTGTCCAAACATCATTTAGTTGTTTAAGGGCTTTTTCTTCCTCCTTTTTCAACTCTTCGTCTGTTCTTCTGTCCCAAAACCCACGACGACCTGCACCAGGGAAATTTAAAACAACGCCTTTAAAACCAGCATAAATTTGGTCAGGTGTATAGCCAACCAAATTAACTAAAGAGGCTGTGCCAGGAAAAAGACCTCCCTGAGGAACTACCAACGTGGTGGTAATACCATCTACTCTCGTAACCGAAACAGCTGTGGCACTGGTGTTAAAAGCCGTAATCGCTTCCATGTGTGGGGTTAATTCACCCAATTCATCAGAATCATCCGTCAGAGAGATGGATGAAACCTCAACTATACCTAGTTGAGTACCGCCATCAATCATGCCCGGATAAATAAACATTCCCTTACAGTCGATGACATTTGCGCCAGAAGGAATGGTTACATTGGAACCAAGCGCTGTTATTTTACCTTCACTTATGATTAATGTACCTGAGACAGTTCCTTTAGTTACGGTCTCTATGGTAGCATTGGTTAAAGCGAAAGTACCCTTTGTTGATTTTTTTACCTGCCCAAAAGAATGGGTTAAAGCCAAAGTGAAAATCAGGGTAAAAACTACATTTATTTTCATGTGAATAAGTTAATTGCTAATAAAAAAATAGGATTTACTCACGCTCAAGACCGAAGAAAGTAGCTGTATTCTCAAAAGCTCCTTCTAAACAACGATCGTGATTATGCTGCTCTTTATGCAGAAAAAATCCAGTTTCCGCGCGCGTTGCACTTGCCTGAAGACGTTGGTCTGCAGCATCTTTTGATCTGTTAAACCGAACCACCCCGTCAACAATAGTAAATTGTGGAACAGCATAAATTGACAAAGGATGTCCATCGAAAATAGCAATATCTGCATCTTTGCCTACCTCTAATGAACCTACTCTTTGGTCAATTCCAAGTTGTTTAGCCGGATTGATGGTAATTAATGCCAAAGCTTCCTCGTCTGACAAACTACCATAACGCTGTGTTTTTGCTGCCTCGTGATATAAGTGTCTGATATATTCCTCGCTATCAGAATTGATAGATGTTACTACCCCATTTTTCGTTAAAATGGCTGCATTATAAGCTGTCGAATAATAAACTTCAAACTTATAAGCCCACCAATCTGCGAAAACTGAAGCCATAGCGCCATAAGCGGCAAGTTCAGGAGCTACTTTAAATCCTTCATTGGTATGTTGAAATACTAATCTTTTAATCTGATAATCCTTACAAACATTCAGAAGCATCAAAATCTCATCAGAACGATAGGAATGGCAATGAATAATGATATTCCCTTTAAGGATTTCCGCCATGGTTTCGTGTCTTTTATTATAGACAGGTTTCAATGCAGCAGGATTTTTTACTTTTTCCTTTTCATATAAATCCCACGCAGCCATATAGGCCTTTGCATCTTCAAACCCTTTACGGAAAACCTGTTCTACGCCCATACGTGTAGCGGGAACAATACGATTGCCTTCACCGTGCACACGCATTGGATTTTCGCCCAAGGCAAATTTAATCGTTCTTGGAGCTCCTTCCATCCTCATTTCTTCAGGATTCAAGGTACCATATCTATGCTTGATAGTTTCGCATTCACCTCCAACAGCATTAGCAGAACCGTGCATGGCATGAGAAGCGGTAACACCACCAGCGAGAGCCCTGTAAACAGAAAGGTCTAAGGGGTCCAGGGCATCTCCTACCCAAACATCAGCCGTACTGGGTCTTGACGCTTCATTGAGCACATCGATACCAATATGGGAATGCGCATCAATAATACCTGGCATAATGAATTTTCCTGTGGCGTCAATGGTTTGGGTTCCTGCAGGAGCAACCAACCCTTTTCCCATTTTGGTTATTTTACCATTTTCCACTAAAAGGTCTGCATTTTCCATGTTCCCTTTAGTCACAGTAAGAATAGTACCATTTTTAATAAGCAAACTTCCCTTAGTAACCTGTGCCTGGGCAAAGCTAACCAAGAAAAGCAAATTGAATATATTAAGTATTTTAAACATTTGATTGCGTTTTATGGGTTAAATTACTGGCCATCAATTTTAGCACCTGAAACGTCAAAAGTACCAAAAGTACCAACGCCTACTGTACCAGAAAGGGAATTGCCATCCACAGACAGGTTAAAGTCCAGATTAATCTGACGTGCACCCATACTAATATTTGATGTGAAAGATAGTTTATTTCCCTCTACAGAAATATTAGAAATAGGGTTTGTGCCAGGAACCTGTGAAGAAGTCCATTCACCCGTCAAATCACTACCACTTCCTTTAAATGTCAATATTCCCTCTGAATTCATACCAGGTGCCTTGATAGTATAAGACCATTTACCCGCTACTTTTGGCGCCTCTGCTGCTTTTCCACCAGCACTTGCATTTGCACCAGCTTTTGGAGCAGGCTTGCCCTCATATTCAAATATTTTACCATCTATAAATACATAGCGAACAGATGATTTTTCATCAAAATACGATTTATCAGAAACAACCAGATTGGCTGCTCTCCCCTTTTCTACGGTTCCAAATCGATTAGAAACACCCAATTGAGCGGCTGGTGTAGTGGTTAACGCGGCTAAAGCCTGATCTTCAGTCAATCCAGCTTTAATCATTCTGCGTAATGTTTCCTTAATATCTGTTGATTTTACACCTACGGTAGAGAATGAGAAAGGTAAACCTAAGGCAGCCAACTTTGCAGCCTGGCCTTCCAAACGTTTTAATTCTTCCGCTGTTCTTGCCTTTAAAGCTTCCATTTCAAGGTCCTTTGGCGCTGCATTTTTAGAAGAATCAGCAACAGGTTTTTTTTCATCTGCAGCCTTTGGCAAATCAAGCGAAATTATGATTGGTTTTCCTTCTGATTTTAACAAATCCCCTACATAATACCCTTCTTTAACATCTGCATAATGAACGCCAAATTTCAGTTCATTTTTAAGAGCCTGCACTCTATAAACAGATTTCATATCAGGGGCCTGAAAAATGAAAGGTATTTTACCATCCAATACAGGAAAGAACGATTCCAGACATTTATCTGCTATCGGACGATTTACATTGACTGGATTAGATCCATAGCTTTTCTGATATTCCTGCAATCTGATGGCATTCTTGTATAATTCTCTAAATCTGGACATTACACCAATAATTGTACTTGGAAAAGCACCAGAAGCAGGAGTAAAACTGGCAACTAAAGCCGTATTTTCCTTCAATAGTAGTTCATCCGCATTTTTACCAATGCCCAATGAAACAAGAGAAGCTTGTCCAGGCAACATTTTTCCAATAGGATAAACCTGAGCTGCGGTAAACCCTAATTTTCTCATTTCCTCCAGTGATTTATCATCTGACTTAAACACATCGCGAACCCTCACATAAGGAGTGATTCCCGATTCTTCATACGTAGGATTCCACGGATCAGATACACGGGGACGTTGTTGGCCCTGTCCGCCCGGCGTTCTCGGGCCGGTTGCTCCTGCTGCCGATTCTGGTCGGGGAATACCTGACTGGGAAAGCCCTTCTATAAATCCGGCATAAACAAACATGGAATCCGCCTTGATTTTCCTTGCATGCGCTGGAATAGCAATGTCTTTACCCGCTGCCTGAATGAGTCCATCCTGAATGATGACCGTTCCGCCTGAAATTATTTGTCCGGGCCGGACAACAATCTGTACATTTTGAAGGACATAAGTTTGAGTAACTGGCATTAATTCAGGAATTCCTGACTGCGCGAACAGGCAACTGCCTATTAACATAAACGCAAAAAAACCAGTGACTTTTTCATTTTTAAGTAGAGGATATATCCACCTACTTAAAATCAAGTCTTTGATAATCATATAGTTGCTTAGTTTTAAAATGACAAAATGGTTATAGAAAGAAAAACAAAAAACTAAATAAGTTAAAACTTAACACATTTTAAGGGTTATTCCCCAATATTTAATCATTTCGCCTTTTTTTTTATAAGTATTAACTAAAAATTTGCACATCTTCGAGATAAATGATATTTTCAATTTTTAACATTTGATTTACACCATGAGCCCACAGAACAAGACCACCTTTTCTCCCTTTTTACCAAAGCTTTTATTCTTGTTTGGCTTCCTTATTTATGCCAATACCATAACGCATGACTACGCTCTGGACGATGCTATTGTCATTACTGATAATCAATATACACAAGACGGTCTTGCCGGATTAAAAGGAATTTTTTCTTATGACACCTTTTATGGATTTTTTAAAGAGGAGGGAAAATCCAAATTAGTTGCTGGTGGACGATACCGCCCATTATCCCTCGCTACTTTTGCTGTAGAAATATCCATATTTGGTGCTTCTCCATTCGTCAGCCATATTGTCAATGCCTTACTATTCGCTCTTTGTGGATATCTTGTTTTTTATGTGTTAAATGAGATACTCCAACAAATACCCAATGGAGCAATCATATCTCTTTTTACTGCTTTCATTTTCGCAGCACATCCAATTCACACGGAGGTTGTTGCAAATATCAAGGGAAGAGACGAGATTTTGGCTTTCCTGGGAAGTTTGATGGCCCTATATTTTGCCTTTGTTGCCTTCAAATCTAAAAAATCAATGTGGCATTTGCCTGGTGCCTTTTGTTTGTTTCTTGGATTATTATCTAAAGAAAATGCCATTACCTTCCTGGCCATCATACCGCTTAGCATCTATTATTTTGGTGGAAAATCAGTTACTTTAAAAAATATAACGCTGCATACTTTGCCCTATTTATTAGTAACCATGCTCTTTTTGGTGCTAAGAAATGCTGTTTTAGGGTCTGATTTTGGCGAAGGATCTTTCGAACTCATGAATAATCCTTTTTTAAAATGGCAAAACGGTGTTTATATTTCTTTTAATTTTGCAGAAAAAGCAGCGACCATCGCCTATACCTTAGGCCTATATGTCTGGCTTTTATTATTCCCATTTAACCTGACACACGATTATTATCCTCGGCACATTCCCATCATTACTTTTGACCATTTTGGTGCCATTTTATCGGTTGTTTTGTATGCAATCATGATTTTTTATGCTCTGAAGGGATTAAAATCAAAAAATATACTTTCCTTCGGATTGAGTATTTACCTAATAAATCTCTCTCTTGTCAGCAATATCCTTTTTCCCATAGGAACAAATATGGCAGAACGACTTTTATTTGCTCCTTCTTTAGGTTATACATTAATGGCAGGCTATTTATTATCAAAAATAAATAATCAGACTTTAAAAAATACGTTTACCATCTCCATCATCGTTCTATATTCCAGTTTGACTTGGTTAAGAAATCCAGTGTGGAAAGATAATTTCACCTTATTTACAACGGATGTAAAAAATGCTACCGAATCGGCCAAAGTTAGAAATGCTGCAGGCGGAGAATTACTGGCACAAGCATTAAAAGTAGATTCAATCACTGCCATCAGATATAGAACGGAGGCGGTGGGTCATCTGCAAAAAGCGGTAACTATTCATCCAGCTTATAAAAATGCCTGGTTACTTTTGGGAAATGCGTTTTATTATCTTAATAATTTTGATCAGGCAATACAGGCTTTTAAACAAGCCTTACTCCTTGATCCTGAATATGCCGATGCAAGTAAAAATATGGGTCTTGCTTATAGGGATGGTGGTAGAATAGCCGGTGAAACGTTGGGGGACTTACGAAAAGCTACCACCTATTTAAAAGAAGCTGCCGCACTGCTACCCGAAGATTATGAGGCTCACCGACTGGCGGGCATTGCCTTTGGTTTTAGTGGGAACAAGTTGGAGGCCATCTCCTATTTTCAGCGTGCCGCCCAAATAAAGCCTGATTTATCCGATGCCTGGTTCAATTTGGGCACTGCGTACTATCAGGCAGGAGACCCTAAAAACGGTGCTCTGTTTTATCAAAAGGCAGTAAGTATTGATTCCACCGTTATGGAAAGAATGTCTAACACAAATTAATTCATTGATAAAATTATTAAGAAATGCTGCATTTATCAAAAGCTTCATTATTGTTTTTTCTTTTAATCCTTTGTTTTGGTTGCCCAAAGGTGGTTGCACAACTGCCTGAAAGTAATAAAAATGCAGCGGAGAAACACTGGGTGGATTCCATTTTTCAACAATTAACAGTCAAACAAAAAATAGCACAGCTTATTATGATCCGCGCTCATTCCGATAAAGGAGCCGATCATATTGCGCAGGTGGAGGAGCTTATTAAAAAATATGAAGTGGGTGGACTTTGTTTTTTTCAAGGTACCCCAGCGAAACAAATTTCATTGGTTAACCAATATCAAAGTATCTCGAAAGTACCCTTATTGGTTGGTATCGACGGCGAGTGGAGCTTGGGCATGAGATTAAAAGAAACCATGTCTTTTCCCAGAGCATTGATGTTGGGAGCCATTCAAAATAATGATTTGATCTACAAAATGGGTCGGGAAATTGGCATACAGATGAAAAGGGTTGGCGTACATGTCAATTTTGCCCCCGTAGCTGATGTGAATAATAATTCTGCCAATCCAGTCATAAATACACGTTCTTTTGGAGAGGACCGTGAAAATGTTACCCAAAAATGTATAGCTTACATGAAAGGCATGCAAGATGAGGGTATCCTAGCCTGTGCCAAACATTTCCCGGGTCATGGCGACACCAATGTCGATTCACATTATGATTTACCCATCATTCCTCACAATAGGTCAAGATTAGATAGCATTGAATTATATCCTTTTCACGCATTGGCTAAACAAGGAATAGCTAGTTTTATGGTCGGGCATTTAAATGTTCCAGCCCTTGATGACAGACCTAACAGACCTTCAACACTATCAAAATCAATGGTTACAGGTATCGCCAGAGAACAAATGAGTTTCGATGGACTCATTTTTACCGATGCTTTAGAAATGAAAGGAGTAACCAAGCATTTTGAAAAAGGACAAACGGAAGCGGAAGCCATTCTTGCAGGAAATGACGTGTTACTTTTACCTGAAGATGTTCTCGCCGCCATTACAACCATAGAAAAATACCTCACCGAGGGTACCATTGATACGGCTCAAATAGATGCCAGCGTTAAAAGAGTCCTATCGGCTAAGTATAAAGTGGGCTTGCACACCTTTAAACCGCTTTCTTTAGAGGGCGTTTATAAAGATCTACATAAACCTTCAGCTTTAACGAACCGTGCACAACTCATAAAAGAGGCCATCACCTTAGTGAAAAATGAAAAGAATTTTCTACCCATAAAAAGGATTGATACGCTGTCGTTGGCTAGTCTTAGCATTGGTGCAGATTATATTACCCCTTTCCAAAAAAGATTAATTTCCTATGGAAAAATTGAGTCTTTTCAAGTTGGCAAAGAAATATCCACGGAACAACAAAATGCCTTGCTGGTAAAATTATCTACTAAGGAATGTGTTATTGTTGGATTGCATGACATGAATGCCTTTTCAGCCAAAAATTTTGGCTTTACCCAGTCAGAATTAACCTTTTTAAAACGCCTCAATGAAAAAACAAAGCTAATTCTTGTTGTTTTTGGTTCCCCTTACAGCCTTATTCATTTTGAAAATATACCTGTTCTTATCTCAGCTTACGAAGCAGATAGTTTAACCCAGGATCTTACCGCACAAGCTCTTTTTGGTGTATTTGCACTTAAGGGAAAACTACCAGTATCTGTTACCAAAAATATGCATTTTGGAGATGGAATCATTACAAAGGGAGGCATGCGAATGGGATACTCTTCTCCGGAAATTCATAGAATGAGTGCAGATACCCTTGGGCATTTAAAAAATATCATCCAACAAGCCATTGAAGTAGGTGCTACTCCGGGCGGCGTAGTGTTAGTAGCAAAAAATGGTGACATTATTTACGAAGAAGCCTTTGGAAATCAAGACTATACAAATAATAAACCAGTAGAAATTGATGATATTTACGATCTTGCCTCTATCACTAAAGTGGCAGCTACTACTCTGGCTATCATGAAAATGCAGGAACAAGGCCTTATTGATATTGAAAAACCTTTAAGCCTCTATTTACCTACTCTACTGGAAACCAACAAAAAAGATATGACGATAGCCGATATAATGGCCCATCGTGCTGGATTACAAAACTGGATTCCCTTTTTCGAAAGAACCCTTATTTCAAAAAAGCCACCTGTTCTCAATGAAAATTATTACCAATCCAAACCTTCCCCCGAATTTTCCATTCCAGTAACAGAAAGCATTTATCTGCGGACAGATTTTAGAGATTCCTTGTTGATTGATATTTACAAATCTGCCCTCGATAAACCTAACCGATACCAATATAGCGATTTGGGTTTTTATTTACTGGCAGAAATGGTGAAAGTAACTTCAGGACAATTTTTAGATGAATATGTAACGGAACATTTTTATAAGCCCCTGGGCTTAACCTCCACTGGTTTCAATCCCTGGAAATGGGCCGATTTAACCAGAGTGGCTCCATCAGAGGTAGATAATTATTTTAGAGGGCAAAAGTTACATGGTTATGTTCATGACATGGGATCGGCAATGTTGGGAGGTGTAAGTGGCCATGCCGGATTGTTTTCAAATGCCCGCGATTTAGCTATCCTCCTTCAGGTTATTTTATTTAAAGGAGAATATGGTGGAATGACTTTTTTTAAACCTGAAACGATACAACAATTTACCAGCCATCATCCAAAGAGTATTCGCAGGGGCATTGGCTGGGATATGCAACAGCCTAATACACCCACAACCCACATGTCTTCTAAGGCTTCGTATCAAACGTTTGGTCATACTGGATTTACTGGTCCGGTTATTTGGAGTGACCCAAAAGAAGATTTGATTTTTGTTTTTTTAAGTAATCGCACTTTTCCAACCATGAGAAATGGCTTATTGACCCGACTTTATACCAGACGATTACTCCACGGGATGGTTTACAAATCGATACAGGCAGCTGATATTGAATTGGACAAATCAGCCATCAACCTATCTGCCTTAGACTACTAACTTAATTTTAAAATGAAATATTCGACGTTTTTTCAATGCTTGTTCTTATTGTTTTTAGCATCCTGTAAAAAAGTTTCTACCCCTGAAAATGAATTATTTAAAGCCAATTCAGATGACTTTACACAAGAATTGACCACTGTTTCTCCGTCCACTGACACCAGTTTGGCCTTGAAATTATGGGCTCCAGGTCCACTTTTAGCTAACGCCGTGGCCATAAGCATTGATAACCAAGGTAATGCTTATGTTTCTCAAACTTCACGTAGAAAAAGTTCCTATTTAGATATAAGGGAACACTGGGACTGGATGATAGAAGACCTGGCACTTCAAACTGCTGCCGATAAGACCCGATTTTATTTAAAAGTTCTCTCGCCTGAATATTCTGAAAAAAATGAATGGCTGGAAGATTTCAATGAGGACAGCAGTCGGGATTTCCGCGATCTTGAGGTACAAAAGGAGAGCATACGGCGTATTTGGGATGAAGATAATGATGGTCAGGCTGATCATTCCCAGACATTTGCAGAGGGATTCAATGATCTTTTAGGTGGTGTTGCTGGTGGCGTTTTAGCTCATGATGGAAAAATGTATGTTACCGCAAATCCAAGTCTTTGGGAAGTTTCCGATGCTAATAAAGATTTTAAAGCAGATAAAATCACCTCCCTGGCAAAAGGTTTTGGGACTCACATTGGCTTTGCCGGTCATGATATGTCCGGTTTAACCATAGGAGTTGACGGAAAATTATACTGGTCCATTGGTGATCATGGTTTGGATGTTACAGGGCCAGATGGAAAAAGATGGCACTATCCAAACGAAGGGGCTGTCATGAGATGTGACCCGGATGGTTCTAATTTCGAGGTTTTTGCCCATGGTCTGAGAAATACCCATGAAATTGCTTTTGACGCCTTTGGAAACCTGATGAGTGTAGATAACGATGGCGATCATCCGGGCGAAAATGAAAGATATGTTCATATTCTGGAAGGTTCCGATACTGGTTGGAGACTCAACTGGCAGTATGGGAAATATGATCAACCTAATGAAAAGTACAAAGTCTGGATGGACGAGAAATTGAGCTTACCCCATTTCCCAGGGCAGGCGGCCTATCTTCTTCCACCGATTGCCCTGGCTTATGATGGTCCCGCCGGACTAAAATTTAATCCCGGATCTGCCTTAGGCACAAAATGGGAGAATCATTTTTTTGCCTCCTTTTTTACGGGTTCTTCTGCCAATTCAAAAATTCTGGCCTTTACCCTAAAGCCAAAGGGTTCGTCCTTTTCTTTGGAAAAGGAAGTGGATCTCGTTGGCGGTATTGTTCCTACAGGAATAGCTTTTGCCCCCAATGGATCTCTTTTTATCAATGATTGGAAAGATAGTTACGATAAAAAAACGGAAGGTCGGATCTGGGTATTGGATGTTAAAGATCAAAAACATCCGCTCAGATTAAAAACACAGCGCATCCTTGCTAAGGGAATGTCAAATCAGTCTATTCCTCAATTAATAGAATGGTTAAGCTTTGGAGACCAAAGAATACGTTTAGCAGCCCAGTTTGAACTCGTAAAACAAAAAAAATCAAAGGATTTATTAGCCTTGGCTAAGAATAAAAAGGCTAATCTTTTAGGTCGTTTACACGGTATCTGGGGACTCGGACAATTAGGCAGAAAAGATTATCATTTAATGAAAAATATGCTTCCCTTGTTAGCTGATCCTTCAGGACAAGTTAGGGCGCAAACCGCTAAAATATTAGGTGAAGCAAGTTATAAACCCTCATTAATAAGCTTAAGGAAACTCATTTTCGACAAAGATGCCCAAGTACAAGGCAGAGCCATTGAGGCTTTAGGGAAAGTAGGGTCAAAAAAAGAACTCCCTCTATTAGTTAGGTTACTGGCTGAAAAAAAAGAAAATGACCCCCATTTAAGGCATACCATTATCTATGCCCTCTCAAAAATACATGCAGAGAAAGAAATCATCCAGTTGTTTAATCATCCTTCCGAATATGTTCGTATTGGTAGTGTAGTAGCTCTTAGAATGCTTAAAAGCCCTGGAATTACTGCCTTCTTGAAGGATAATAACCAAATGGTCCTGGAGGAAGTTGCCCGTGCTATTAATGACGATTTATCTATTCCCGAGGCTATCCCTTTTCTGGCAGCCACACTCAATCGTTCGTCTTGCCAAAGTGAAGTTTTTTTACGTAGGGTAATTAACGCAAATCTGAGAACTGGCTCCAAAGAATGTGCGCAAAGATTAAGCCAGTTTATCTTGAACACTAAAAATAATGATCCAATGCGACTGGACGCTTTATGGGCACTCGGTTATTGGACAAAACCACCTGTTGTAGATAGAGTAGATAATTATTACAGACCCCAAATAAACCAAAGTCACAAAATCGACGACGCACACCTTGCCTTCGAACCTATCTTAAAATCCTTGAAAAAAGACGCATACCACCCTTTTGGTGCGGCAATGATAAAAGCGGCTGGTCGATTAAAATACCAAAAAGGAGAAGAATTTATATTTTCTATCCTGAAAAATAATGAATCTAATAAATATGCCAGACAGGAAGCGTTACATGCGCTACTGGAGATGAACAGTAAATATTTGCCAGATGCCTTTTCGCTGGCTTTATCTGATAGTCTGTCCACATTAAGACGAATCGCGTTAGCAAATATAAATAAAGTTAACTTTCCCCCTGTTAAACAAGCACAAATGCTTGAAAAGCTCATTGATGGACAAACTAATATTAGCGAAAAACAGAATGCCATTGCTGCATTAGGGGCAATGACACATACCAAGGCGGAGAAAATATTATCAAAATATCTATATTTGGCTCTCAAAAATACCTTAGATCCAGCGCTTCATTTAGACGTTTTTAATGCCATTGAAACAAGCACTTTTTCGTCCCTTAAAACTAAACTTACCAATCAACAAAAAAAGTGGCGTAATAATGATTTACTCGCCTACCAAGCTACTTTGTTTGGCGGTATTGCTGAAATAGGAAAAGAGCTGTTTATAAGAAATGAAGCTGCTCAATGTCTTCGTTGTCATGCTGTTAATGGTAAAGGGGGCATGGTAGGTCCACCATTGGAACACATTGCTGATCGCTTAAGTAGAGAGGAATTACTAACGTCTGTAATTAATCCCAATGCCAGTATTTCTCCAGGTTATGGCGTCGTCATACTGTCACTGAAGGATGGTGAAGAATTATCAGGTATAGTTAGCGCTGAAACTGCTTCGGAACTGACCCTGAAAATAGGAAACAATCCTCCCAGAATTATAAAAAGGGCTGCCATTAAAGAAATGGAGATGCTTCCCTCAGGTATGATGAGTATGAAAGATGTATTGGATAAATCTCAATTAAGGGATTTGATTTCCTATCTGATAACCTTGAAAAAATAAAATGAAGGAATTTTTTTTTGATAAATCTTTTTCTCAGGCTGAAATAGATAACCTTTTTCTGTCTGGAAATGAATTCGAAAACTGTCTGTTTGATGGCTGCATTTTATCCTCCGTTTCATTTGAAAAAACTATTTTTATTGACTGTATATTTTCCCAATGTGATTTAAATAATGTCTCTATAAAATCCACTGTCTTAAAAGGTGTAACTTTTAATACCTGTAAATTAAACGGTATCCATTTTGAATTTTGCCCGTCATTTATGCTGGAAATGAACTTTGATACCTGCCAGATGCATTATACCTCCTTTTATGGAATGAATCTGGAAAATATTCATTTTAAAGATTGCGATCTAAAAGAATCTGATTTCACTGGAATAACCGCTATAAACGCAGTATTTGATGGTTGCGATTTTTCAAATAGCTCATTCGACCAATCTAATCTGCAAGGCGCCGATTTTACTAAAGCCATAAATTATCATATTAACCCTTTAAAAAACCAGATAAAAAAGGCGAAGTTTTCCACCTCTGGTCTCATTGGATTAGTATCGGACTTTGGTATTGAAATTATTCCCTGACATTGGCTGCCACACCATTATTGGCATGGCAGTTAATATTGAACTTTTAACGCTGATCCATTCGGTATTTGAATCCCAATTTCCCTTTTTCGGCATAAAATTCATTGATTATTTGCATAATCTCATCTGGTTCATCAACGATAGGAATTAGGTCCAAATCTGCAGCATTAATATTATTTGCCTTTTCAAGCATCACTGAGGTTATCCAGTCCTTTAAACCGGTCCAATATGATCGACCTACCAAAATAACAGGGACGGGGACAATTTTTTTAGTCTGAACAAGGGTTAACACCTCAAATAACTCATCGAGTGTACCAAATCCACCTGGTAAAACAACGAAAGCCTGTGCATATTTAACGAACATAACCTTTCTGACAAAGAAAAAGCGAAAATCTATATTTTTATCATGATCGATGTACGGATTGTTATTTTGTTCGAAAGGAAGGTCAATATTTAATCCAACCGAAATCCCCCCATTTTCATAAGCCCCCTTATTTCCGGCTTCCATTACCCCGGGACCTCCACCTGTGATAACTCCGAATCCTTCATCAGTTAATCTTTTAGCAATAACCTCGGCTAATTTATAATTTGGATGATCAGGTTTTGTTCTGGCGGAACCAAAGATAGAAACACAAGGACCAACCTTGTTTAACCTATCGAATCCTTCTACAAATTCTGAAAGAACCTTAAACATAGTCCACGAATTTTCCGCTTTTATGGATTCTTCGTATTGTTTTAACCTTTTATTTTCATTTTCCTCATGAGATGTTGTCATGTTATATCTTTTTTACGTTTACAACTACGTATAACAACATGAAAGCAAGCTAAGTTTAAACGGAATATTCTTTTACACTCCATTGAAAATGTTTGTCTATATATCGGTGAGCCTCCTCGGCAGAGGTAAATGAATTCAACCAGTTTTGATTTTTCACCCTTGAAAATGAAACAGGAATTACATATTTTTCAACCTCAGTTGGCGTAATTTTATGTTGACTTAATATTATAAGCCTTTCAATTACGTTCCGAAGTTCCCTGATGTTTCCAGTCCAGGGAAGCTTTGTCAAAGTATTCACCGCATCCTTTTCTATTTTTTTACATGGAATGCCATATTCTTTACAAACAATTTTTATGAAATGATCAATTAAAGCGGGAATGTCCTCTCTCCTATCGCATAATGCTGGCACAGGCAATACAATAACAGCTAACCGGTGATATAAATCCTCTCTAAACCGACCTGCCGCAATTTCCTCATGCAAATCCTTGTTTGTTGCGGCAATGATTCTAACATCTACCTTAATATCCTTTTCACCTCCAACTCTGGAAAGCGTATTCTCTTGCAGTACTCTCAATACCTTTGCCTGAGCTGATAAACTCATATCTCCAATCTCATCCAGAAAAAGTGTTCCACCGTGTGCTTGTTCAAATTTCCCTAACTTTTGCTTGTGGGCCGAAGTAAAAGATCCCTTCTCGTGTCCAAACAACTCGCTTTCTATCAATTCGGAAGGAATAGCAGCACAATTTACTTCAATTAATGAGGCATTATTTCTTTGGCTACCTTCATGTATCCATTTGGCAACCAATTCTTTACCCGAACCATTTGGCCCTGTAATGAGTACCCTGGCCTCCGATGGAGCAATTTGCTGTATGGTTTCTTTTACCGCTATTATTTGTGGACAATCGCCAATGATGTCCTGTAAACCAGCCCTTGAAATCTTCCTCTTTAGAGATTTTGTTTCTACTACCAGGGAATGTCTCTCCTGTGCATTCCGCAGGGTAATCAATAATCTGTTTAAATCAGGTGGTTTAGAAATATAGTCAAAGGCCCCTTTTTTGACAGCCTCAACCGCAGTATCAATGTTACCATGGCCAGAGATCATGATAACAGGTACTTCCGGATTAATTTCCTGGAGAAAATCCAAAACTTCCAGGCCATCCATTTTAGGCATTTTGATATCTAAAAGGACTATGTCAATAGCTGATTTTTTAAAAATATCTATGGCAGAAAATCCATCGGGAGCCTCAAGAACCTGATATTTTTCAAATTCCAAAATTTCTTTTAATGTCCTGCGAATACTTGCCTCGTCGTCAATTAGTAGTATAGTTGCCATAGCCTTCAATAATTTACATATTACTTATTCATATTACAAATATATGTAATATATTATACATATTACATTTTTATTAAATATGTTATATGTAAATATCATTTTATGGCATTAATCCTTTGGTGTGATTAAGAATAACAGACACAGACTTGAAAGCATTTCCATTCACACTGACAGTAAATGATGTGAATGATAAAAATCCTATCTACTTTGACAAGGAAATCCTGGCAAAATATTATAAAACAGGCATTATAGATTTTTGCTAAATAAATGAAAAGGGAGAGCGAGCCAGTTATTTACTAAATTTCAAGCCAATAGCTCTGTGAAGTGGTGACCTTGCTACCCGTTAATAATCATTCATTTTTCAGAGATTGGTCGAGATTATTCAAAGCAATCCAAACGAAAAGACCGACACCTATTTCCAATGCATCTTTATCAATATCGAAATAAGGCGTATGAACTGGATGGTTAAATTTTCCATCAGGCGAGGAAGTACCTAATCGATAAAAACAGCTGGGAACGACCTGACTGTAGTAAGAAAAATCTTCCGCGGTCATACGAATAGGAATATCGACCACATTTTCAGCGCCCAAAAAAGCTATGGCTGATCTTTTTGCCAAATCTGTCACCTCTGCATCATTAACCAGGGCAGGATAACCCACTTCCAGCCGTAGGTCTAGTTCCCCACCCATTCCTTCAACGATAGAGAAGGCAATTTTCCTAATCTTTTCATGGGCGGCAAATCTTTCTCTTTCATCTAAGGTGCGGAAAGTACCTTTTAGCAAAACCTGATCAGGAATAACATTAGTTGCTCCACCGACGGATTCAATTTTCCCAATGGTAAGTACTGCTGGAATAATCGGATTTATCGTCCTACTCACCACTTGTTGCAAGGCAATAATAAGGTGAGCACTTATTAAAATGGGATCAACACAGCGATGAGGCATGGCACCGTGACCTCCTACCCCTTTTATTGTCATATAAATCTCATCACAGGAAGCCATATACTGACCCGATCTAAAGCCAACTTTTCCGACAGGAAGATCAGGAAAAACATGTTGACCGAAGATAACATTCACCTCAGGATTTTTCAAAGCACCAGCGGCAATCATAAGGGAAGCTCCACCGGGTAAAAGCTCTTCCCCAGGTTGAAAAATAGCTTTTACTGAACCATTAAATGTATGTCTGAGTTGATGAAGCACTTTAACCGCACCAAGTAAGCAGGCAGTATGAACGTCATGTCCACATGCGTGCATAAATCCTTCATTTACAGATTTATACGGAACATCATTCAATTCATTTATAGGTAAAGCATCCATATCAGCTCTCAAAGCAACGGTGCGAAGGGAAGGATTATTTCCCTCTATCACCACCACAAGGCCTGTTGTAGCCATACCCGTTACGGGAGAAATACCCCATGAACTTAATTTCTCTATAATAAAAGCAGCGGTATTAAACTCTTTAAAAGAAGGTTCGGGATATTGATGTAGGTGATTTCTAATAGCTTGAATTTCAGCTATTACCTCCTTAACAACTTGTTTGACTTCCTTTATGGAAATATCCATATTCAATTATTTTAATTTCCAAGAACGAAAGGGAAAAGAAATTTGACTAAAAAAGCAATAACTAAAATTGTCAATAAATTCAAAATAAAACCTGCCTTTGCCATTTGACCAATGCTTATGCGACCACTGGCAAAAACGATGGCATTAGGTGGCGTTGACATAGGAAACATAAAAGCACAACTGGCAGCAATAGTTACCGGAATACATAGTTGTATGGGTGGAATGCCAGCACCAACAGCGATTGCACCGACAACAGGAAGGAATATAGTCACTAAAGCAACGTTTGACATCACTTCAGTGAGAAATAAAGATACGGTAGTTAGCCCTAAAATAAAAACCCATCCGGCAGTATCCAAACCATTAAATTGTTCCCCAATAACATTGATAATGCCTGTACTAGCCAAAGCGTCGGCAAGACTGAGACCTCCTCCAAAAAGCAATAGAATACCCCACGGCATTTTCTCCGTGTCAGACCAATTGAGAAGGAACTCCTTCTTTTTTACACTTACAGGAATAATAAAAAGCGAAATAGCCGCAATAAGTGCAATCGTGGTGTCGGACAACTTCAGAGAGGGGAAAATGGCATCTAATTGTAGTCTGAATATCCAGGATAAAGCGGTGGAAACGAAAACAAATAAGGTTAATTTTTCACCCGCTGTCATGGGACCCAAACTTTTAATTTCGTTACTAATGATTTCTTTAGCTCCACCAAAATCTCCCAGATTATTTGGAAATAAAATTTTAACAATAACAAAGTAGGCAAAAATCAATAAAATGATAGCGAACGGCGTACCAATCATCATCCAGGTTAAAAAAGTGACTTCCAGATTAAAATTTTCCCGCATATAACCTGCAAAAACGACATTCGGTGGCGTTCCAATGATGGTTGCTGTACCACCAATATTTGCACCATAGGCAATAGCTAACATCATGGCGATAGAAAAATTTCGAAGCCCCTTTTCATTTTCCTTACTGGTAACTACTTGATTTTGCATTAATGTTATAATCGACAATCCTATGGGTAACATCATGATCGCCGTGGCGGTGTTACTTATCCACATACTTATGGAGGCCGTAGCTATCATAAATCCACCAATAATTCCATTGGCATGGGTACCTGACAGGTTCACTATAAAAAGCGCAATACGCTTATGCAGTTCCCACTTTTCCATGGCCAGTGCAATGACAAATCCACCCATGAAAAGATACACTACCGGATTGGCATAGGGTGCTGCAGCTGTCTCTAATTTAGCGACCCCCATGGAAGGGAGCAAGACTAAAGGCAAAAGAGAGGTAACCGCAATGGGCACAGCCTCCGAAATCCACCAAATCAACATTAAAGAGGCCATCGCCAGCACCTTCCATGCCTCTGGAGTGATACCCTTTGGGACGGGCAGGAAACTCATTATTAGAAATGAAACAGGACCCAGAAGTACCCAAATATATTTTTTCAATAATTCCATTACTTTTGGCTTTTTAGGGTTTTAACAATAAACGAACCCAGGTTACTCCCTTGCCGAGAACCATTTGTTATAGCTGGCATGTAATGGATACCACCCCATAATCGACTCATGGCTGCTTCTGAGGCCGCCTGTTTAAAGGATTGATACTTCCTGGTTGGCAAGCCAAACTCCTTTTCGACCGTATCTTCATAAGCAAAATTTTCACCAAATAAATGAGTTAAAATTTCAGCAGAGGTAGCAGAAGCTACACTATGACCACTGGTATATTCAGGAAATGGAGGCGTTTGAAGGGTTGGCATCCATTTATCGTCAATATATTTATTAATGTATGTTTCAGGTCTTATGAGTTCTGATCTGTATTTCTCATCCCAGCAAGAAATAAAAGCATCGGCCAATCCTATTGAAACCCAGGCATAAGCCTCCGCCGTCTTCATAAAATCTAATTTTGCTTTTACAGCAGCTAATTTTGTAATGCCAATCCAATGTCCACCTGGTGAAATTTTCTTGGTGGCGAACATGACATGACCAGAAAAATGACTTACGAATGGATTACAATCCCAAAAGCTGGCTATATCCTTTTTTTCCTCCACCGAAATAGAATCATTACCTAAATTATAAACCTCCATAGCTTCTTTGTAAAACTGACTGTTTACATCTGAACTAAACGGTGTAGGTGGAGGAGGAGCAAATTGATTGGCTTTTTCCATGATAAAAGGGCGAATTTTATTCCAGCTTGGCTCTACCGCATCCATATAAGCAGGTGGAGTAGGCTGCCAGCGAGTAGGATCCTCGTCTATTGAATATTTAGGGAAAGTCCTGGTCTGCTTATAATTATCTTTATCAGCCCATGCTATGATGTGGTTGGCCACTTCTTCACCATATTTTTTAGATTGATTTAAAACACCTTGAGGAACCCCCGCCTCTTTATAGGTTTTGTGCATTTCCGATATAAAATCGTCCATTTTATCTTCAGAAAATATAAGCCTGGTACCTACCTTTACATAAGCATGAATGGCAGCAACTGGAAAACAAATCTGATGATCTTTATTGGGCAATGGAATTTTATCTAAGGCCGTTAATTGTCCTGCTAATGAAATAAAACCGGGATTACCAGCCACCATTGTTTCATAAGCGGCAATACTGGAATAAACATAGATTCTGCTCGCAACGGGAGGTGAAAAAATATCATGCACCATTACATCCGTTAGCATTTTTTGTGCTTTGTGCAGGTGTGCCGGATTAGATGCCTTTTCGAGATACAGAGATTCATCTACCTCGCAGGATAACAAACAACTTATTGTCCCTAAAATTGTAATAATATAGTTAATTCCATTCATGGTCATAGATTAAAGCCTTATTGCTTAACAAATCTACAAAATCAAACCTTAAATGGGTAAATCTTTGACACATCAGCAAAATAAAAAATACCATTGCCTAATATCATCTTTTTTGTAAATAAATTGTTTAAAACGAACAAAATCAAGGTATGCTTTTAAGCAAATTAAATGGCTTTTTTTTGACAAAGTATTCTATGTTGATTGGAATTTTCCTTGCGTTATTTTCAAATAAGGTTGCGGGACAGGTATTTGATTTAGCTCAACACAGGACATTTACAAAAGAGGAAGTGCCCTTCCGATTTGAAGGAAACTTCATTCTCGTTTCTGTTCTTTTTAATAATCTGCTACCTCTAACTTTCATTTTAGATACAGGGGCAGAATACTCAATACTTACCAAAAAAGAAATTGCCGATTTTTTAAATATAGATTATCAGAAAAGATATACGCTTTACGGGGCCGACATGCAGGAAGAGTTATATGCCTATTTGTCAAAAAATATTTCTTTACAAATGGGCGATTTACAGGCTACTCATCGTTCTATATTAGTTTTAGAGGAAGATTACTTCCGTTTTGAAGAATATAGTGGCTTACAGATTCATGGTATATTGGGCGCCGATTTTCTTAAGCGGTTTACCTTGCAAATAGACTACCAAAAACAAATGGTCACTTTTTTCAGCCCCGTATATTTTAAAAATAAAGTTAAAATCAACAAAGACAATGTTGATTTATTGCCATTTACCTTAATAAAGAGCAAGCCATATATTCGTTGTACCACTCATTTATACGGTGAGGAAATAAATACATTAAACTATTTAATTGACACAGGAGCTGGATTATCCCTGTTATTATATACTTCCATAGACTCCTTAAAAAACGCTCAGGTGAAAATGCTTAATAGTCCCATAGGATTAGGGCTTGGTGGTAAATTGGAAGGATATGTGGGGAGAATAAAAAACTTTCAATTCGCATCAAAATCCTTTCCTGAACTAATTACAAAATTTCAACAAAAACCCATATTTTTCGATTCTCTGATGATAACACCCCGCGACGGAATTATTGGAAATAATATTTTATCGGCCTTTTCAAAAGTAATTTTTGATTACAATACATCGAATATCATTGTAAGCAAGAATCCTAAAAAAGTAAATCAACGCCCATACGACCGCAGTGGCCTCATCATTGGAGCATCAGGGGAAAACTTGAATATTTTTACCATTTTAAGAATCATTGAAAATACGCCTGCATTCAAAAGTGGACTACAAATAGGAGATAAGATTAAAAAAATCAATGGCCTATCCACTGGAATACTTTCTTTAGACATGATAAACAACAAATTCAGGGGTTCAATAGGTAAGAAAATGAGAATAACGATTCAGAGAGATAATCAATTCATTGAATTCGAATTACAATTAGAAGATATCATTTAATTCTCCTTCACATTCGTAAAATTCCTCTTTAATTCTTTGAATCTTTAAAATTACCTGTATATTTGCGTTTCATTATTTAAATCGAAATAACATGTTCGCAATTGTAACCATAGCTGGTCAACAATTCAAAGTCGAGGTAGGTCAAAAGATCTATGTCCACCAGCTAAGTAACGAAAATGGTGATGTTGTTAGTTTTGACCAGGTACACCTGGTTGATGACAACGGCACCGTTTCATTGGGTAAACCTACCCTTCCTGGAGCATCAGTGAGTGCAACGGTCTTAAACAGACAAAAAGGAGATAAGGTAATTGTATTTCGCAAGAAAAGAAGAAAAGGTTTCAAAGTAAAAAATGGTCACCGCCAGTGTTTTACTAAAATTGAGATCACAGGTATTTCTTCAAAGTAATTATTCATCCTTTAAATTTACGAAAAAATGGCACATAAGAAAGGTGCGGGTAGTTCAGATAATGGACGGGATAGCAAAAGTAAAAGATTAGGCGTTAAATTATTCGGTGGTGAATATGCCAGAGCGGGTAATATTTTAGTGAGACAGCGCGGTACTCGTTTTCACCCAGGTGATAATGTTTACTTGTCGAAAGACTATACTTTACATGCTGATATCGATGGTACGGTAGTATTTCGCCGTAAAAAAGATAACAGAACGTATGTTAGTATCTTGGATCCTAAAGCACCCATTTTAGAGATACCACAGGGTAAAAGCAAATCAGCTCCTGAAGCTAAAGCAGCAAAATCTTCTCCAGTAGCTGATGCTGTTGTTGCAGAAGTTGCGGCAAAGCCAAAAGCTGCTAAGAAACCAAAAGCTGCTAAAGAAGATTAATTTAATGTTAGATTATAGCAGACAGTTGGTTCTTTTTCAACCATCCAATCTGGCCGTTATATAATCTTATTTTAATCCAATCTCCTATTTTATCTTCAAACAGTACAGGCAATCCAGCGTGTACTGTTTGAATTTTAGGGCTTAATTTATCTGCTCCCTCGTGTATCGCTACAACATCACCCAAAATTATAGCCTCCCTATTATTATTAAAATCTATCATTCTCGTACCTTGAATAAGCAGAAAACATATTAATCCAACTTGAATGAAAAGAACAGGTTTATAAAATTTAAAGCTCCCAGACAAAGAAAACACCTTAAAAAATAGAAAATACAAGGAAAATATCCAAAAACTTATGATTAGAAATATACCCGCTTCTTTTAAACTCCAATAATCCCAAGGCTTCAAAAACAAATCTATGAATCTATTATTTTCAATAGGTATCATAAACTTGTCCTTTATCTTTTCTTGCAAAAAAATAATTCTCTTATTAATCAAAACATCATCAGGAGCTACTTTCTCTGCTTTTTTCAGGTAATACATCGCATAACCAACATCACCCACTTTTTCATGCAATAAACCAAGGTTGTAAAATATCCATTTACTTTTAAATCCCAATGCTACCCAATCGCGATAGATGTCTATAGCTTCTGAAAAATTCTTGTTTTCCACAAGTTGATTAACTTTTGCTATTTCATTTTGAGATGGAATCTGGTTTGCAAACAGCGTTGGAGTCAAAAAAACCTGTATAAAAAAGGAATACATTAAAAAAAATATAAATTTAATTTTCATTTATTCTTATGTTTTGAAATTCTACATCAGGCTGAGGATTAGTTGCCCTAATAAGCTGTCTAACGTTTAAAACATCTAATGGAAACTTTGGTTTAGCTTCCACATTCCAACTAAACCCACTCAATCTTATTTTTAAATGATCTGCTTTCAGCATGGGTAAAACCTGGGTTTTAGGCTTTACGTAAAATACAATTTTTTCCACTTCATTATCTCCAAAAATAATATTCATCATCCCACACGATGTTTTATCTACGCCAACATAGGCGTCATCTTCGTCTTTTATATAGTAAACTACCTCGGCATTTCCCTTTGCTGACATAAGATCAAGATTTTTATCGACAAAAAATGCGTCAATGGTTCTACCTTGAATCTGGTTGTAAAAAATACTATCTAACTCATTGATAATAATACTATTACCCGTAAGATTAATTTTTTTAATCCCTTGTTTACCGTTAGTTAAAATAAGCGTATCCGCTGAAAATTGACTGGTATCCGTCCAGGCTACCGGGTTTTTGAACATGGAAATCAAGCTATCTGTAGGATTATAGGACAGGGAATCGCAGACAGCCTGCAAATCGGATTTAAACACTCTAACCTCTTGATCAGCTACAAAGATGCGGGTAGAATCCATTCCCGTTGTATCGGGTCTGATAGAAGAAAGAGTTTTAGCACTAAGAAAAAGAGAATCATTATCAAGTAAAACCATCATCAGAGGTCTTTCATTAACTTTATTAAAAGCTTTAAAGTATTCTTTACTTTTTTGATATAGTAAAGAATCGCAATAGAGCGTAATATTTTCTGAAGTATCTCTCCAAATAATATTTCCGAAGGCCAAACCGAAACCTGTAGATTCCTGGTAATCCACTTGATCAGCTTCTAAAAATTGCGGGGGATCAATAATTAAGGATCTTCCCCTGGTTGTATAAGTACCTTCCTTTTTATTGTACCGAATAGAATCGGCCTTAATATTTTGGTCTTTCTCATAATCAATATAATGAGCTGTTCCATAAATATCTAATTGATCAGAAATTTCTGAAAAAATAATAATATCACCTGTTGCCGCGTGTAAGGAATCTGATAAATTAGCTTGGCCGAGGAGCAAATATTTTTTCTGGTCTTCCAATAATCTAATGGTATCTGCGGTAGCAGTTTCACCCCCCTTTTGGTATTGCGCTTTCTGTATAAAATCTGCTTTTCCTGAAATGGTCTCATAGAAACCACTTTCAGTATAGATTTCTGCACTATCTGTTTTAAGTCTGGTGGGAGCATTAAAATAAATGATCTCCTTATCGGTATCGAAAGTTAGGGTATCGGCACGCAAAGCGAAATCAGAATCAATAACAACGACACTATCTTTAAAAGCAGCGAAATACGTTTCCGTATTATAAGATCCCTGTTTACTACTCAGCTGAGTATCGCCGGAATAGAAAATACCCCCATCTTTATAGGTAGCCAATTTTCTATTCAAATCATAGAGCAGGGTATCCGTAAAAAGTTTTGATTTATTTTTATTAAGTTGAATATTACCTATTAATTTAGCAATACTCGAATCGCTATTAAATTCCATGGCATTGGAAAACACTTTAATAGAGTCCCCCTCCCAGAAAACAACATTACCATAGGCCCACACAAGGGTTTCATTTTGTATGATAGCAGAGTCACAATACATACGAATATTCTTCTGTTTCATCTCAACCTCTCCTACTAATTTTTGAATACTATTCTCACCCTCCTGGGAGATAAGAAAATCTTTTGCAAAAAGGACTTTTACTCTTTTGTCCTCGGTGGAGGAAGGTGACTTTTGTCCATAAATAGGCGACAAAACAGAAGTCAACCACACAAATACGATGAGTATCCAATGATACATTCCACCATTCTTAAAAAATGCTATGTTAAAAACCATTTATTTTAAATAAGTAGCAAATATACTTTTGAAGAATTCTCTGAGCAACAATGTACAAAGAAAAACGAAATGAAATAACAAATTTAAGCTAAACATAGGCAAAGAGAATAAAACAAACCTATTACCTTTATACCCGAACTTTCTATGAGTTCATAAAATAAAGTCATTTATTAATCTTTAAATTATTTGTAAGATGATACAAAGAATTCAGACCCTTTTTTTACTGTTGGGTGCAATATCGGCAGGTTTTATATCCATGAATCTATTAGGAATATGGGAACACTTTGCGTTCGCCATAGCGGCTTTGGTCAGTCTAATCATCATTTTCATGTACAAAAAACGAAAACTTCAAATAGGTTTATCCACCTGGTTGGTTCTACCATTATATGCAACAGGAATAATCATTATTCTATTCATAAATAAAGACCAATATGCTGAAAACAATGATAATACACCTCTGATTATCAGTTTTTTTGTTGGTCTGGTAGCTACTATATTAGCCATTTTCAGCATAAGAAAAGACGAAAGAACCGTGCAGGAGTCAAATAGATTAAGATAAAAAAAACAGTCTTTCTATATTGCCTGACCCCAGAGGGGTCACATGTATCTAGCTACCATGCCCCTGGCGGAACTATTTCCACATTGTACCATCGTGCCCCTGGCGGAACTATTTCCACATTGTACCATCATGCCCCTGGCGGAACTATTTCCACATTGTACCATCATGCCCCTGGCGGCACCATTTCCCACAAATTACCATCATGCCTATGGCGAAACAATTTCCCCATTATACCATGATTGCCCAATTCATAAAACGGCACACAAAAAAAGCCTTGCATTTTTAATGCAAGGCTTTAAAAACTTTTTAACGTAAAAATTATTCAGGTCTTTTCTTAGCTGAGTAATTTATTTTAAGTTGATTAGCCTTTCTTAGGGCAGTTTTTACATCCTGAACGATACCCATTGTTACCTGACCATCTACTCTTAAGGAAGTAGTGATTTTGGTTCTTTGAGCTTCTGGTATTTTCACACGAAAACGCTCCAAAAAGATAGGAATTTCATTAATATTAGCGAATTTATCGCTTAATTGTAATCTTGGTTTTGTACCGTAGGTAGCTTTATACTTTTCTACGGGCCTTCCAATATACAAATAATTCACTAAAGATTTGTCCTCCAGTTTGGTAAGTTGTGTAGCGAAAGGGGTTGCCACCTTCACCATCAATTCTGAATCACGTAATTTAGTAACCACCATGAAGAAGAACAACAACATGAAAACGATATCGGGTAACGAGGCCGTACTAATTGCCGGCTGAGGCTTCTTTTTTCCTTTTGAAAACTTAGACATAGTTAATCATTTTGCTCCCACAAAAAGTGGGAAAATGAGATTGAACGGATGAGGTTCAGATCTAATTATTTTTCTTCTCCAAAATTAGTAGGTTCAGCTTCAGATAAAACCATTGGGATTTCGTCTTTTATAGACTTTCTCCAAGCAAGGGGTAGCTCTTCACTGTATTTAACGCCATATTTTCTAAGACACATCTCGTCCCAAAGTTCATCATAAGCGGCCTTTAACTCATTGTAAACGCTAACATAGGTCTCATAATTAGTTCCCCTGTCATTTTTTAGCGTAATAATGGCTTTGGTAGGTCTTTCAGAAAGATCCTCCCTTTTAGTAGGATTAACGATAAACTCTTTTGTTTTTTCTCTTAGCATGGTTATGTCCATAACTTCTCCTCTTACGAGCAAATCATTTTGGGCATTTACAAGCACAGCAAAAACATTTCTTGATTTTAACTTAGTAATATCTGGATCTTCTTCAGACCAGGGCGGCAATTTTACAGTAATACCTTTGTCCTCTGCGATGGTTGTAGTGACGAGGAAGAATATTAAAAGCAAGAAAGCGATATCGGCCATAGAGCCGGCATTGATTTCATTACTCATTCTATCTCTGGAATTCTTTTTTGCCATGGACTAGATTATTTGAAGAAGTTACGAATTTCACTAAGAACGAGAGCGAGGATTGCTACGATGGAAATAATTAAGGAAGTAGTTATGGAACCATCAATGAATTTTAATGCTGCTGGAGAAACTCCACCAACTTTTTCCACTGTTGCGGCCATTATACCTGAAACTTCTCCTGAAGCCATAGCCATTGACACGAAATAGATACCTGCTAACACTAATAATGCAACAAGGCCTAATAATGATTCTTTGAAATTTGTTGCTACCTGAAATACACCAAATACTACAAGTAATACCACTGAAAGTACAGTAAGACCCAGAGAAGCAATCAATCCAAAATCAAAAATATTAGTCTTACGTTGTTCTTCAATTGGAAGGGCTGAGAATTCCTCTAATCCTCCTGCTGCGATAGCAAAGAAAATCACCGTAATCAGAGTTCCCACACCAAAGGCCAAAGCCTGTCCGTTTTTGGCTAGAAATTTATACATAAGGTGGGGATTAATTATTTTTTGAAAATATTGTTTTCGGTCATGATATCCAATAAACCAATAGAAGCATCTTCCATTTTATTCACTATACCATCTATCTTAGAAACAATATAGTTATAAAAAATTTGAAGAATAATGGCTACAACAAGACCAAAAACCGTAGTTAAAAGTGCAACCTTGATACCACCTGCAACGACTGATGGAGAAAGGTCACCCACTTCTTCAATACGGTCGAAAGCTTGCACCATACCAATTACCGTTCCTAAGAATCCTAACATCGGCGCCAATGCGATAAACAAAGAGATCCAAATCAGACCATTCTCAAGAAGACCCATTTGAACACTTCCGTAAGCAACTACAGATTTCTCAACGCCCTCAGGACCATTTTCTCTGTTTTTAAGACCTTCGTAAAGGATACTTGCTGTAGGTCCAGGTGTTGCTTTACAAACATCCATAGCACCATTAACATCGCCTCCTTTTAACTTCTCATTAATTCTACCTAATAATTTGTCTGTATTGACAGATGCAATATTCAACGTGATTACACGCTCAATACAAAATGCCAATCCCAAAATTAAAGGGAATAAAATGATACTCATAAAGCGCCAATCACCATCGATAAAGTACTTTTTAAGCAACTGGTAACCACCAAGTTCAGCAACAGTTTCTTCTGCTACCACTGGAGCGGCCTCCTCGGCTGGTGCAGCTTCTTCAGCTGGTGCAGCCTCTTCAGCTGGTGCAGCTTGTTCAGTACTTTCGGTTGCGGTAGCGTCTTGCGCAAATACTGCATTATTCGTGGCGAATGAAGCCAATCCTAGAATAAGCAATAGAACAAACAAATTTCGCATAATCAATAAGGTTTTTAACGTTTGTTTTCCAAAATAAAATTTAACAAAAAAAAGCGGAGAGAGAGGGATTCGAACCCTCGATACCCGCAAAGGTATACACGCTTTCCAGGCGTGCCTCTTCAACCACTCGAGCACCTCTCCCTAGAGCAAGATACTAGACATTGTCTCCGCATGTGACAAAAATAATCAAACATGAATTGAAAACAAGTAATTAGGCAAAAAAAAAACAGATTTTCAAAAACAATTATTAAAAATGCGTTTTGAATTATTCGAAAATGCCTCACTTATGGCTACAGTACTCACTTTTAGGTCATCTGATATTTTTTCTAAAATAAAGGTCAAATAAGCTGATTCATTTCGTTTTCCTCTCTTTGGAACAGGCGATAAGTAGGGAGCATCGGTTTCAAATACAAAATGATCTAATCCTATTTCTTCAATCACCTCTCCAATTTTTACATTCTTATAGGTTGAAACACCCCCAATTCCCATACTTAATCCTAAATCTCTTATTCTTTTAGCTTGTTCTATACTGCCTGAAAAACAGTGAAAAACCCCGTCAATACCTAAATTAGCCTTTTCAAGTAGATAGATGGCCTCATCTGTGGCATTTCTTGAATGAATGCTAACCGGCAAATTCTTAGTTTTAGCCCATTTACATTGCTCAAGAAAAGCTTCTTCCTGCTCCTTCTTAAAGGTTTTGTCCCAAAAAAAATCTAAGCCTATTTCGCCGATTCCATAAAAAGTATGTTTTTCTAACCATTTACCCGCTACGTCCAACTTTTCAATATAGGTTGCATCAATTGAACAGGGATGAATGCCCATCATCGGTTTACAGTACCCTTCGCTTTCCCTTTCGAGTTGTAACATGAGAGGAATAGTCTCAATATCTACATTGGGAATCAATATGAGCGTAACGCCCGCTTCTTTCGCTCTTTGTAACATTTCAGCCCTATCAGCATCGTATGTCTTATCATATAGGTGGGCGTGGGTGTCAATTAACTCCATTTTTATTTTTTTTGCAAATATTAAACTTTTCGTTTTTAAACCATCAGATGTCGGCCAAAAAAACCATTCTTTTAATTTTATTATTCCAGCTTTCTTATTTCCTCAATTTTTTGTCCCTTTGTAAAAAAATATCTATGGCAAAGGGGAAATATTATGTCGTCTGGAAAGGAAGGAAACCTGGTATCTACAAAGAATGGAGTATTTGTAAAAAGATGGTTGATGGATTCGACGGTGCCGCATTTAAAAGCTTCCCCTCTCTAAGTGAAGCTGAAAGAGCTTTTTCGACTGGGCAAGGATCAAAACCGCAAGTAATTTCCAAAAAAACCGACATCATTACCCCAAGTATTTCGGTTGACGCTGCCTGTAGTGGAAATCCTGGAGTTATGGAATATCAAGGCGTTGATACACATACTAAAGAAGTCCTTTTTCACAAAAAATACAGTCTTGGCACAAATAATATAGGAGAATTTCTGGCTTTAGTTCACGGGCTGGCTTTCTTAAAGAAAAACAATAGCGACCTACCCATTTATTCCGATTCAGTAAATGCACTAAAGTGGATTAAAAATAAAACGTGTAAAACAACCTTAGTCAGAAATAAAGAAACTTTTGAGTTATTTGAAACCATTGGGAGAGCCGAAGATTGGCTGAAGAATAACACCTGGAAAAACCCACTTATTAAGTGGGAAACAGAAAGCTGGGGAGAAATTCCAGCTGATTTTGGAAGAAAATGAGGCGTTTATTTAACCACAAACCTCATTTTATAATCACAACTCACTTTTCCCTTTTTAATATTCTCCAATTTTCCCCGTAAAATTATTTTTCGGGCTGGCGACAGATATTCCACAAATAGTTTACCCTCAATATGGTCGTATTCATGCTGAATAACGCGCGCTTCCATACCCTCAAAAACACCAACTTTAGGTTCAAAATTTTCGTCCAGATAACTGATTTTTACCCCTGACTTTCTTTCTACCTCACCTCTTACGTCTGGTATGCTTAAACAACCTTCCTCATAAGACCAGGTATTTCCGAACTCTTCGATAATCACCGGATTTATAAAAACGGCTTTTATTGCCGTTTGACTTTCCTCCTTTTTTTTGTCTTTCATCTGCTTGGTATCCACGATAAATAATCTAATCGGTTTACCTATTTGGGGGGCAGCCAATCCAATACCTGATGCTTCGTACATGGTTTCCCACATATTCTCAATAATTTCTTTGAGTTCAGGGTAATCCTTTGTTATAAGTTCAGCTTTTTTGTTCAGCACCGGTTGGCCAAAGGCAAATACAGGTAGAATCATAGTCGTTACGAATAAATTTATTTTTATAAAAAGGCAGGAGTTGGTTTATTACTAGAAAAAACATTTCTTTTCCTTTCCATGAAAGCATCTAAAATAATAGCTGCCGCTACCCTGTCAACCATACCCTTTTCCCTTCGTTTCTTTTTACCAATACCGCTGGCCAGAATAGTATCTTTCGCTTCTACGGAACTGAATCTTTCATCTTGAAGAAAAACGGGTATAGTTGGAAAAAGCTGTTGTATCTTTTTTCCTATTTGCAAAATTTCACCATGCGTTTGTGCTGGATTGCCATCGGGGTAAAATGGCTCGCCTAAAACGATGGCTTCTACTTCTTCAGATAAAATATAATTAGACAAAAAAGCTAAGAAACCCTCGTTGGTCAACGTACACAGACTCGACGAAATAATCTGTAATGGATCGGTTACTGCCATACCGACCCTTTTTGATCCATAATCAATGCCAATAATTCTAGCCAATTCAAATAATTTTCGCAAATTTAACGAATTTATAGCAATTTTGAGTGCAAAAAATATCAACATGATAAAACAGATAAAAGGTTTTGTTCAACATTATGCCTGGGGTGGGTATCATTTTCTTCCTGAATTATTGTCATTAGACAATAAGGAAAGGAAGCCCTTCGCAGAACTTTGGTTTGGGGATCACTCTGGTGGAACCTCTCCTCTCATTCATAGCGATCAAAAAACAGAGAATCTCAGGCAATTCATTGATTTAGATCCGTCCTCTCTACTGGGCGAAAAAACATATATAAAAGATGGGGGGCGCCTGCCCTTTTTACTGAAGATTTTGGATGTTCGCAAAATGCTGTCTATTCAGGCCCATCCATCAAAAGAAGCCGCCATTAAGGGTTTTCTAGATGAGAACAATAGACAAATCCCATTAAATGCGCCCAACAGGGTTTTTAAAGATCAGAACCCAAAACCTGAAATGATGGTCGCCCTGTCACCGTTTTGGCTATTACATGGATTTTTACCTGCCGAAAAAGCAGCTGAACGATTAGACGAAATACCTTCATTAAAGGAATTTTCATCCACTTTTAAAACAGAAGGTATTAAAAAAGGCTATCAAAAATGGATGGAATTGCCTCAAAACGAGATAGATAATATACTGGCTCCTTTACGAAAATCGCTACTTGATACACACGACGCATCACTGAATAAAAATTCTCCTGATTTTTGGGCAAAAAAGGCCTTTCACGATTTTACGCGTGAGGACGGACATCTGGATAGAGGTATTTTTTCGATTTATGTAATGAATATCGTTCATCTTCAACCCGGAGAGGCTATTTTTCAGGATTCAGGACTTCTTCATGCATATCTGGAAGGTTCTAATATCGAATTAATGGTCAATTCTGATAATGTATTCAGAGGAGGATTAACTGACAAATACATGGATATTCCACTGCTTCTTGATCATTTAGACTTCCATCCAACCTTGCCAAACATTCTAAAACCTGTAATTATTGATCAAAAGGAAAAAAGATTTATAATTCCCTCTTCCGATTTTGAGCTTAAGGAATATGCGTTGGAGAAAGGTGATGAATTATGCATAGCTCCATCGCCTGGTCCATCCATAATATTATGTCTCCATGGCAGCATTTGTCTTAAGGCAGAGGATACCTTTTCCATAACTTCTGGAGAAGCCCTTTTCGTTCCACACAATACTCAATTAGATTTGCAACAAAAGGAGGGGGAAACCGCCGTTTTATTTAAAGCAGGCATCCCACCCTTTTGATGAAATTTTTTTTCAGAAATAAACTCTGACATATCATTATTAATTAACCGCTTAAAACAAAAACCATTTTAGGTAAAAAAACATTTACACATACATGAAGAAGTAAACTTTTGTATTTTGAAGAAAATTTTAAGGATGAACCTCAAGAATATTATATTTATTACCTGCATTTTGATGACCTACAAAAGTGTAAGCCAGCAAATAGACCCGTATTCTTTAGTAATTTTCAGCCCTTTTCAATACAACCCAGCTTATACTGGTTTAGACGATAAAATAACGATCCAGGGAAGCTTCCGAGATCAATGGATAAAAATACCTGGTAATCCTTCCTCCCGATATTTCTTAGTAGATGCACCCATCCCAGCCCTGGGGAGCGGTATAGGTATAAAAATTCAGGAAGACCAATTTGGGGCAAGCCGGCAAGTATCCCTTGGACTAAACTGGAGTTACTCAAGGAATTTAAGTAAAAATAGTACCCTATCGATAGGACTTGGTATTGGTAACCAAAGATATAGCTTAAATGGGGGCATTTTGCGAACGCCAGATGGAAATTATAGTTCGACCAGTATAAATCATCAGGATAATCTTTTACCCAATGGAGAAATCGCATTGAGCGGCATCAGTTATGAGGGAGGAGTGTATTTAAAAACAAATTTTTTTGAAGCAGGTTTTTCTGTATCAAATTTATTACCAATATCTCTCAATCAAGGTGATTTTGGTATAACGTTACAGCCGCATTACACCTTTTCCTCGAAAGCTTTTATCCCACTAACCACGCAAGTAATTGTACAACCTGGTATTATCATGAGATATGTGATGGGAAATTTGCAGCTTGATAGCTATGTACTGGGAAATATCAGGGAAAAATTCACCTTAGGAACTGGTTTAAGAGGATTTAGCCCCAATACGCTGGATGGACTTATGACGATGGCAGGTATTCAAATAGCTGAAAATATTTCATTCTTTTACACTTACACTATTCCCCTGTCAACTATAAGGACAGCAACCACGGGAAGTCATGAAGTAATGATGCGATATACCATAAACCAAAAATTAGGTAAGGGAATTTTGCCGCCAATTATTTACAATCCAAGAAATTTATAATTTACATCGATTTATTATAATAAGAATGTTAAGACGTCGTTTGTATAAAGAATTTGGGTTGCATATAATAAATTGTGCTAAAATAAATAAGTTGTTTTTGTAGTACGCCGAAACAATCTATCTTTGCCCCACTTCTTTTTTTAAGAAGCAAATTTTGTAGGAAAACCGAAGTATAAACATGAAACAAATGCAAAAAGGAATTTTCTTTTTGATGCTTGCCGCCATAGTAGGTTGCGGAAAAAGCGATACAGGAGAATTAGTAGGTGTGCAAGACCGCCCCGTTTGGAAAGGAATTCAGCCTTATGGAATGGTTTACGTGCCATCCGGAACACTTTTAATCGGTCCGAGTGACCAGGATATCAGTGCAACCTTTGTTCAACGTCCAAAACAAATTTCAATTCAGGGTTTTTTCATGGATGATACTGAAATTACCAATAATGAATACAGACAATTTGTGTATTGGGTAAAGGATAAAATGGCCCATGAAAAACTGGAGCATTTTCTAGAGGCAGATCCTGATGCTGTCGAAGAACAAGATCCTGAAATTGATTGGGACATGGAGATTGACTGGGAAGCTGAAGAGCTCCAGGATATGTATTACCAGGGCAACAACAAGTTGGCCGGTAAAAAGGAATTAAATATAGACTTGTTAAAATATACTTACGAATGGTATGATTGGCAAGCTGCTGCTCATGACAAAGGTCAAAGTGCCAGAAATAAATTTATTAAAAAGAAAACGGTAAAAGTTCACCCTGACAAATTTGTTTGGGTTCGTGATTTCGCTTATTCTTATAATGAACCAATGACGCGAAATTATTTTGATCACCCAAATTATGATGACTATCCTGTAGTCGGTGTTGACTGGAATATGGTTAATGCTTTCTCTAATTGGAGAACTGTATTGTATAACAAAAGTCTTGGGGAAGATCAGGTAAATACTGAAGATTTTCGCTTACCTTCTGAGTTTGAATGGGAATATGCAGCCAGAGGCGGTCATGAACAAGCTATGTATCCCTGGGGTGGTCCTTACATAAGAAATGCCAAAGGTTGTTTAATTGCAAATTTCAAACCCGGCCGTGGTAATTACCCTGAAGACGGCGGTATGTACACCGTAAAAGCGGACGCTTATTTTCCAAATGATTATGGATTGTACAATATGGCAGGTAATGTAGCGGAATGGACCTTAACCGCATACTCTGAAAATATTCTTAGCAGAGTAAGTGATTTAAATCCGGATTATCGTTATGATGCTGAAGATAAGGAAGACCCAAGCAATAAAAGGAAAGTAATTAGAGGAGGCTCTTGGAAAGATTCCCACTTCTTTTTGCAGAATAGTTCCAGAACTTACGAATTTCAAGATACCACTAAATCTTACATTGGATTTAGAAACGTATTAACCTTCTTAGGAAGATCCATTAATGACTTCTAGTCATTATATTTTATAAAAATATATCATTAACCTGTTTAAAGTTTTCTCAAATGAGTAATGTATTGAAAAGTAAAGGTTTTAAATATCTCAAAAACCTTCTTATAGGTGTTGGTGCATCTGTTGTTTTAATTGGTGCTTTGTTCAAAATAATGTCTTGGGCTTATGCTGACGAATTGTTGATTGTTGGTATGTTAACAGAGGCAGGCTTATTTTTCTTTCTGGGCGTAATAGGACCAGATAAGGATTATTATTGGGAAAAATTATATCCAGGTTTAGATGATTATTCTGGTGCAGTAAACCCTATCTCTCAGGGAGGTCAAGTTGCACAACAAAATCCGGTACCTAAAGAAATGGTTGAAAAGTACCTGGGTTCTATGATTGGCGAATTACAGGTTATTTCAGGAAGTCTGTCTTCATTGAAAGCACTTCAGGAAGTAGATTTCTCTGGTACGAAGGAGCAACTTCGTTCTATGACAAACTTCTATTCTAAAATAAATGATGCTATGATGGATCTCCAGGATTCCACGGAAGAAGCAAAAGCATATAAAACTAAATTAGCTGAATTAAATAAAAATTTAGGCGATTTAAATCGCACTTTCACTTCTCTAAATCAAGTGTACGGCAATATGTTGTCAGCTATGGCAAATGTTCGTCAGAACGGTTAAAATTAGAACTGAATTTTTTTATTTATTTAGAAAATAGAATAGTATGTCCATTCCAAAGGAACCGCGGCAGTTAATGATTAACTTAATGTACCTGGTCTTAACGGCTATGTTGGCATTAAACGTTTCTGCTAAGATTATTAACGCATTTTTTGTCATAAATGATGGTATAAAAAATAGTAATAGCATTTTTGATGATTCACACGTTATTACTATGACCGCCCTAGAAAAAAATGTTGAACAAGACAGAGAAAAATACCAACCTCTATTAGATGTAGCTAAGGATGTTGCTCAAATTTCTAAAGAGTTTAATGCTTATGTTGAATCTGTTAGAACTGAGATGGTTGACGCTACAGAGGGGTATTACCCAGCCGATGATCGCGATCATGCCAATTATCCTAAAGGTTATAAAAATAAAGATATAACCACACGTATTTTGGTAGATCAAAAAAGAGGTGATGAACTAGAAAAAAGAATCTTAGCGGATCGTGATAAAATTTTATCCAGAATTAAAACGCTATCCGGATTACCTGGCACTCAGATAAACGAAACAAGTATTGAGGAATTGTCAAAATCTATTTCGTTAAATATTTCTGAAAGTTGGAAAAAAGATAAGATAGCCAAATCCTGGTCTGAATTTACCTTCAAACAAATGCCATTGGCTGCTGTATTTCCTCTGCTAACGCAGATGCAAAATGATATGAAGAGTTCTGAAAGTGCAGTAATCAATTTCCTTGTTAACCAGGTAGGTTTAACTTCTTTTAAAGTAGATAATTTTATCCCAATATCTTCAGCAGTAAAAAGCTATGTTATTGAAGGTGAAACCTATAATGCTGAAATATCTGTTGGTGCAACCTCTAAATCTATCACTGAGAACATGTCTATCAGGGTAAATGGTTCACCTCTTAGTGTCACTGACGGTATTGGTAAATTTACTTCTACCACCTCAGGAACAGGTCTGAAAAGGTACAAAGTAGATGTAAGTTTAAAAAATCCAACCACAGGGGAACAAGAAACCTACTCTAAAGAATTTGAGTACGAGGTAGGCCGTCGTTCCGTAACTGTTACTGCCGATAAAATGAATGTCTTTTATACAGGTGTTGAAAATCCTCTCTCTGTGGTCGCAGCGGGTGTATCAAGTAACGATTTACGTGTTTCTGCATCAAATGCTACCTTAACGCCCAATGGTGCAGGTAAATATATCGCTAAAGTTACAGGAGGTGGCGGCGTTGCAAAGCTCACGATTTCTGGTGGTGGATTAAATCCTACCACTTTTGATTTCAGAATTAAACCTATTCCTGATCCAGTGGCCAAACTTGGAGGTTCAACGGGCGGTGATTTAGGCAATGGCGTTATGAAAGCGCAATTGGGTGTCATTGCAGAATTATCAGGCTTTGATTTCGACGCACGGTGCGATATTGCCGGATTTGAATTGGTTTATGCACCAAAAAGAGAGGATCCTATCGTAGTGATTAATGGTAGTGGAACTTTTACCGCAGAATCTAAAAGATTGTTGAACTTAGCAAAACCTGGTGATGCTTATTATTTCAACAATGTGAGAGCTCGTTGTCCAGGTGATGTTGCAGGAAGAAAAATAAACTCTTTGGTATTTCAAATTAAATAAAGTTTATCCATGTTCAAGAAAAATTTTAGTCCATTCCTAATCCTGTCTCTACTCACTTTTATAGGTGTAAGTGGTTTTTCTCAGGTGCCGGACAATATTATGACTGAATCAGGAACTATACTCAGGGAAGCTCCTCTCGATGATATTACTGGTTCGAGCATAAGGCAAACCAAAAAGTTGCTTCCTTATGAACCACTCAGAGAATCTGATGTTTTCTGGAAAAAAAGAGTTTGGAGAGTCATTGACGTTCGTGAAAAAATGAATCAGACTTTTTCTTACCCTGTCAGGCCTTTATTTCAGATTTTCCTGGATGCCATAAAAAATGAAGAAAGACCAATGCGTGTATTCGCAGATGAGGATTTTAAACAAGAAATGGTTCAAGAACAAATCGATAAGCAATTATTTAAAATCGATTCCATTCCTATTCAAGATCCGGTGACCTACGAAATTACTGTCAAAGAAGTGAAAAATGATATCAACTTCGAAGATATTAAGCGTTACAGGGTAAAAGAGATATGGTATTTCGACAAACAGTCTTCTACACAAAAAGTTAGAATTCTAGGTATTGCGCCACTCATTCAGGTAAAGTCTGATCAAGGTTCAACGATAGGTGAAACCCCCTTATTTTGGGTTTATTATCCTGAGGCAAGAGAATATCTTGTGAGTGAAATGGTGTTCAATCCGGCAAATGACGCTTCCCAAATATCCTGGGAAGATTTAATGGAGATGAGATATTTCTCTTCCTACATTATCAAGGTATCCAATGTGGGTGACCAACGATTGCAAAATCAGTTTGGTTCTGGTAGAGATATGCTCTTAGAATCAGAAAAATTGAAACAATCCATTTTCAATTATGAAAATGATCTTTGGGTTCATTAAATAAAAGGTAAAAAAGGGGGAAGGTAAAATCTTCCCCCTTTTTTTATGCCATATACTCCCAAGCTGTTCTATAGGAGGCGTTCGCCTCGCAGTAATCTAGGAATCCAGCAAAAAACAAGTCTTTACCGATAGTTGAGCTATCTCCTACCACTACTACCTGACTTTTAGCTCTGGTTATGGCCACATTAAACCTACGGTAGTCCTTTAAAAACCCTATATCATTTTTTCCATTTGACCTAACTAAACTTACGATTACTATATCACTCTCCTGGCCCTGAAAACCATCGATGGTTTTCACTTTTATCGCTAAATTCACTAGTTTATCGTCAGCTCGAATTTCTCTTTCCATGTAATTGATTTGTCCTTTATAGGGGGAAAGTATCACGATAGAAGGAAAATCAAAATTAACCAAGGCTTGTGTTTCATTTATTATTCGATAAATATGCTCCCTTAAGAGACTAAACTCATCGGCATTAAAGAGGCTTCCAGAACCAGGTTCAGGTTTTTCCTCGAACCCAGTTCCTGCTGTATCTATAAAAACCAAGGGGCTATTATCCTGAAAAGGTAATTTTTTATCTTTCACTGTAGGAGAAGCCAACAGCTTATTATTATAAAAATACTGATTTGAGTAGCCCATTATTAGTTCATTACCCCTATACTGGACTTCCAGCATTTGGTGCACAAATCCTTTTTGTATGGCTTTCTCCATTAAGGTTAATGACAGGCCAGATTTATTGGCATCTCTTGATTTTACTGTTGGTGGAAGTTGAAAAGGGTCACCGCAGAGGACTACCCTTTCTGCCTTCAAAATAGGTATCCAGGTAGCGGGTTCAAGTGCTTGTGCCGCTTCATCAATAAGTACTGTAGTAAACTTTCTTCCAGCTAATAAAGAATGTGCAGCACCCACCAAAGTACAGGTAATTACCTGTGCACGGTCTAAAATCTGCTCTATCAGTCTTTTTTCTAATTGATTTACCCAAGTAGAAAGATCACTTGCTTCACTCAATAATTCTCTTTTCTGTCTTTTCTGACCATAATCTAATGGCGTGCGAAAAGAATTAGCTTTTTTTCTTAAAGCATCAGCCTCAATGCGCATTCTTTTGATAGCTTTAGATTCCTCGTGTGCTGATATTTGGTAATCGAGCGTATGATTCAAAATGTCTTCATCGACCCTGGAAATATTTCCTAATCTCACTACGTTAATCCCTTTTTTGCTTATCCTTTCTGTTAATAAATCTACCGCAGTGTTACTGGGAGCACAAACTAAAACCTGATATTCAATATCACATAAACGTGCAATAGCCGACACCAGCGTAGTGGTCTTACCCGTACCAGGTGGACCGTGAATAATCGAGATATCCTTTGCTGAAATAATATGGTTAATTGCGTCATTTTGAGAGTTATTCAGCAAAGGATTTAATGCTTCATCTTTCAATAGAGTAAAAACGGGTAATTTATCCCCAAATAAGATCTCTTTAAAATGCTGAACTCTTCCTTTATGCGTATTCTTCAGTGTTTTTAACACCGACTCCATTTCTCTATATGACTTTTCATCAAATTCAGGAAGAATGGCAACAGACGATTTAAAAACCCAGTCCGGAAGGAACGATTGCCCAAAAATAATCTGCATCGTATCCTCTCTTACAAAATGAACCACACCCACCAGATAAGTCCCTTCTTTTTGATCTGTAATTTCGCAAAAGCGAACAGGATTCCCCGCTCTAAAAACATGTGCTTTTCCCTTGTTTTTAGTTCGTTCAACCGATACTTTTATATTTTCTCCTATCGAAAAACCTTGATGCAAAATAGTCAACGGATACCATAAATAGCCCCTTTCTCTTTTTTCAGCTAATGACAAAGGCAGAAGGTAAGACTGAAACTGTCTTAAATCTTCTTGCTTTTCCAAGGTAAGCCATTTCTCAAGTTCTTTGATTTTTTCCTCTATTCCTTCCATTTATCCTTCTTACCTTTTAATGTGATGATAGTCACAATGTTTATGATTAACAACAGCTAATTTTGAAAAAAATACACAATGTTAAACTGGTTAAAAAATCTATTTACTGGCCCCGATTTAAAAGCATTTGCCGAAAATGGTGCCCTTATTCTTGACGTTCGCACAAAGGAAGAGTTTAAAAATGGTCATCATCCAAAATCAATAAATATTCCTTTAAGTGATTTGTCAGGTAAAATTTCTGAACTCAAAGCTAAGCAAAAAACAATTATAGCTTGCTGTCAATCTGGTAGCAGAAGTAGCATGGCTGTTTCCTTACTACGTAAAAATGGCCTCGATGCTTATAATGCAGGATCCTGGAGGCAAATTGCCAGACTTTTTTCTTGAATTTTTAATTTAACCATCTAAAGGGTATTAAATCTTTAGATGGTTAAATACGCTCAAGCCACCGTGTTAATACGCTTTTGAGAAAAGTCAGTCCATAGTACTATCAAAACAACAGCATATTCAAGAAAAACAAGGTAATATTGTTCTTTATTCGTTCCCCCATGGTAATGACTGTAGCTGAGCATTGAAAAAGTTGCCCATACAATAACAAAATACATTCTGTTAAATACAGAAAAGAAAACCAAAGGAATTAAATACCATGGGTGAACAACAGGACTAAAAAATAGATGTATAAAATATAAAATTAAACATTGTAAAGGGAAAGTTTCCCATGCCCCTTTTCCCTTTTTAATTGAAAAATAAAGAATTAGTATAAAAGATATACATGCCGTCAGCGGTCCTAATAATTTGATTTTGTTGTAACCGTAAATCAAATATCCCCAATATTTAAATAGATTATAGCCAAATGCATTAAATTCTAAAGCATTAAAATACAAAGTAAGACTTTTGAAAAAGCCTCCTCTCATTAATCCATCTGCGTAAGGATAGAAAGATAAAATGATTAAAAGAAGAAGTCCAAAACAAAAAATAAAGCGCTGTCTTAGTGAAAGTCTCCATAATATGGAAGGAAGTAATAGTAAGGGTGTTAATTTTAATACTATGGCAGAGGAAAATGGTAAAAATGCGTATTGGGGGAATTTTTTAAGGAACAAAAAAAATAGGGCAAGGAAAAATACCATGATTCCCTCTGCATGTAAATTTCCCATCTCCTCTATGATGACGAGCGGGTTTAATAAGTAAATCATAGCCCGCCAAGGGTTTAAATCATATAATTTTAAAATTACAGGCAATAAAAAAACCAAGCTAATAGAAAATAAAGCATAAAATACCTTTAATATGAGGATATCTGTATCTATCCTATTATTACCCATTTTTACCGAATATTTAAATAGAAATTGCAAAAAGGGAGGATAAACACTATGATATTCCGGACTATTCAGGTGACGGAATAAATATTGGTCTCTTTCGATGGCAGAAGAAGTTATAAGCTCAGATGGTCTTTTATCATAAGGGTTTTTATCTTGAATAGATATATTTCCATCCCAAAAAAACCTAAAATAATCGTCAGATAAATTAGGGGTTGTGAACACCAACGATATCCTGATAACCACTGCAATGAAAAGATAGAACGATACAGAACTATCATTTTTTGATAAATAAAGCAGCAGAAAATAACCTATATTAACTGGAACCAGCCATAAAAGGATGGATATAAAATCTGACTGGTTAGCAGATAGCATTCCAAAAACCAAAGAAAAAGAAAATACGGCACCAATCAAGTATTTTAAATACATAAAGAAACTTGATTAAGTCTAATTTATTACCCGTTTAAACTATGTTTAGCGGTAAAAAAGAAGATGGCACCAAAACCAAAAGCCAGCATGATATGGAAAACCAGAAAGATATATAGCCCTAAATGAATCCCTAAGGCGATTCCACCAATATAATACAAAGCAAGAAGACCCTCCACAATGGTCGAAGGAGCTAATTTTCTAATGATGTATTTATTTTTCATAAACGAATCACCCGCATTGGTAATATTAAATTTTGGTGTTCTTACGAAGGCAGATTTCTTTCCAAGATAACCTTCAATAACTGCAATACTATTATGGAAGGAAAGGCCCATTGAAAGCGATAGAAAGACGGGAAAAAGTAGAAAAAATTCAACGGTAGCGTCAGCAATTGACTTTTGCCTTGCCGGAGACTGAATATTCGCTACAAAATAGACTGAAGTGACGGACATCATACCAAGGAAAAAATAGGTAAATACATCTTTATTAAATCCTCTGGCTATAAATTCCTCCATATAATAAAGTAACGGAACACTGGATATACCGGTAGCAAAAACAAAAAGAAAGACACTACTGGCAAAAAGATGCTGTGTGGCGTGTATTTTTTGTCTTGTAGTCAGGTCTTTTGATTTCCAAAGGGTAGGTAGCATTTTTCTTGCTGTTTCAGCTCCTCCTTTCATCCAGCGAAATTGTTGAGATTTTAGGGCATTCATCTCAGCTGGTAATTCAGCCGGAGAACCAATTTCTTCAAGGAACTTAATTTTCCATCCTTTCATTTGCGCTCTAATGCTCAAATCTAAATCTTCCGTTAAAGTGTCCGCCTCCCAACCGCCAGCATCCTCGATGGTTGACTTTCTCCAAACACCAGCAGTACCATTGAACTGAAGAAAATAATCGCCTTGCATCCTACCCACTTGTTCTACGGTAAAGTGAACATTTAACTGAAGAGCCTGAAGTTTTGTGATTAGAGAATAATTCTGATTTATATGTTCCCAGCGCGTCTGCACAACGCCCACTTTTGGGTCCTGAAAGAATGGTACTGTTTTTTTAAGAAAATCAGGTTTGGGCATAAAATCTGCATCGAAAATAGCCAGAAACTCACCTTTGGCGAAAACTGTCCCATCTTTTAGCGCCCCCGCCTTGTAACCCTGACGAACAGTCCTTAAAATCTGTTCAATCTGAAATCCTTTTGCTTTGTATTCCTCTACTTTTCTTTTTACTATGTCTAGTGTCTCATCGGTGGAATCATCTAAAATATGAATTTCAAACCGATCTTTTGGATAATCAAAGGCAGCTATAGTGTCAATCAATCTTTCTACTACATACTGTTCATTATATAATGGTAATTGCACAGTGACCATTGGCCAGACATAGTCAGCGGGAAGGATGTCATCCACTTCATTTTTCAAGCTACCACCTGTAGAGGGAGATAATGATTTTAGACCTCTCTTATAATATACAAGAAGATCAAATTGCATGACACAATATAAGGTGATATACAACAGGCAAGTTGCATAAATTCCCATGAAAACGTAGGCCAAAATGGACATAGTAGAAAAAAGTTGTAGATGAAAAAAGAACCTTTCCTAAATTAGAGGTCAGTTGTTGTAAAAAGTCACAATTTAGAGCGCAAATTTACAATAATTTAAAGATTGTCCATATAATTTTATATCCAGCTAAAATACTCCCTTTTATGGTGCCTGAAATTTTTGATTCTCCTAGTCTTTTCCTGTAGTTAACGGGGACTTCCACGCAAACCAATTTATTTTTAGCTGCTTTAACCTGCATTTCTACCGTCCATCCAAAATCAATATCTTCCATATTCAAGGCTAATAAAGTATTCCAGCGAATGGCTCTGAATGGACCTAAATCGGTAAAACGAACGCCGTAAAATAAACGGATTAACGACGTCGCCAGCAGATTACCAAACCTTTGATGAAATAATAGCGCATTTTTTTCTCTTTCTCCTAAAACCCTTGACCCAATCACAAGTTCCACTTTTTTGTCCTCAAAAGGCTTAAGAATGGCATGAATATCCAAAGGATTATCAGAGTGATCAGCATCAAGGAATACAACCAGATCCATTGGATCTGGATAATTTTTATTCTTCAGATAGCCTATAGCGCGCAAACAGGCAGAACCATACCCTCTTCTTGGTTCAAAAACTACAGTAGCTCCATTGGAGGATGCTATTTCAGCTGTTTTATCTGTACTTCCATTATCACAAACCACTATGTCTGAAAAAATAGATGGAGGTAAGCTTTTAAGAACGGCTGCAATGCCAAGTTCTTCATTTAAGGCTGGAATAATAAGAACTATATTTTGCTTGCGATAAGTAGTCATAACCTGAATAAATGATAAAGAAATAATGTAAATCTAAAAATATAAGCGATACTAAATTCATCTTCCATTATATTTGCAATCTAAACAGGAAACATGCACATCTATCGCCTACTTTTAGGCTTAACCATCTATATTTCCCTTCTTTTACTAATTTCTTGTCAAAAGGAGTGGGTATTTACCACTTCACCGACGGATAAAGTTACTTTTTCCTCCGATACTCTTCGCTTTGATACCGTTTTCACCCAAATTGGGTCCTCCACCAGGATTTTAAAGATTTATAATCCGTCAAAAGAAGCTATCAATATCAGTTCACTTTATTTAGCCGCTGGGGCAAATAGTAAGTTTAAAATTAATGTTGATGGTTTTCCAGGGTCAAAGGCACTAAAAGATATTCCCATTTACCCGAAAGACAGTATTTATTTATTTGCTACGGTGACCATTAATCCAAATGCCCCACTTTCCGTCAGTCCTTTTATTTTTAACGAAGAACTTATTTTGGAAGTTAATGGCAATAAACAGGTGGTTACTTTAGAAGCCTGGGGGCAAAATGCCAATTATTTTCCCTCTCGATTTAATAAAGGCGTACCTGTTGTTTTAAGCTGTAAAAACGGAGAAATTAACTGGAATGACCCAAAACCTTATGTCCTATATGGTGAAATTTTTATTGACAGCTGTACGCTAAATATTCCTCCAGGCACACGCATTTATGTTCATGGTGGTATTGTTAAAAATAATGCCTTTGGCGTGTTCAATGATGGTATTCTCTATACTTTGCCGTTTGGAAAACTATTAATGAACGGGACTTTCGACAAACCAATTGTTATTCAAGGAGATAGACTTGAACCTGAATATCAAGATGTTGCGGGACAATGGTATGGAATTATTCTGGGGCGTGGGTCAAAAGGTAATAAAATTCAATATACAACTATAAAAAATAGTATTGTTGGTCTATATGTAGATTCAACAGCGGAATGCACGTTGAAAAATTCACGTATTTTTAATACGGCATCGAATGGTTTAGTAGGTGTTCGGGCTACAATTCAAGCCGACAACTGCTTAATTTATAATAATGGCGGGAGTGCTGTTCAATGTATAAATGGGGGTGATTACCAGTTTAATTATTGCACTATAGCTAGTTATGGAAGTAATTCTTCTGCCTTGGGAATGACAAATTATATTTGTTATGATGACCCAATTACCTGTCAACGTAGAAGCCAATACAGGCTAAATGCTACTTTCAGAAATAGTATTTTCTATGGTTCAGACCAGGATGAAATAAATTTATCAGATATTTCGAGTGGACAAAATAAAGCCCTTTTTAATATTTTATTTGAAAATTGCGTAGTTAGGGTAAAAGATTTATTGACAGGTCAAAATAAACAATTTTCAAATTTCCTTACTGACCAATGTAAAAATTGTATCAACGGAAGCATACAAAGTAAAGTGTTTAAAAATCCCTCAGAAGACGATTATACCTTAGACTCGCTGTCCGTTGCGGCCAATAAAGGCCTTCCTCTCTTAAAACCCTACCCTATTTTAATTGATCTTTTAAATAAAAACAGAGATAGCGCTAATCCTGACATAGGCTGTTTCGAACAGATAAAATAATACTACAGCATGTTTCCATTTGTATCTATTATTGGGACGGGCTGGTTAGGTTTACCCCTTGCTAGATTATTAGTTCAAGCAGATTGCCAGGTATTTGGAACGACCACAAGGGAGGAAAAAATAGAGTTATTGACCGCGGAAGGGATTCTATGTAATAAAATGATTTTCACTGATGATGCATCAAAAACGGACATTCAAATACCGTGGCAAACGGAAATTTTAGTTATTACCTTACCTCCCACGCTGGGCAAACAGGCTCCATTGCACGTTTACATTGACATAATAGAAAGCATCTTACACCAGACTAATCACTTAGTCCATTTAAAAAAATTACTTTTCACCAGTTCCACCAGTGTTTATGGCCGTGCTAAAGGCGTTATAACAGAAGAAACTGCCATACAACCTCACACACCATCCGAAGAAACTTTAGCGCAGGCAGAACGACTGATAAATGAAAATACGAGAAACTACGCCGTTTATGTATTAAGATTAGGCGGTTTAGTGGGCCCGGGAAGAGAACCAGGATACTTTTTTAAGGACAAGAAAGATATTCCCGGAGGAGAAATCTCCGTTAATTTAGTTCATCAACTTGATGTGCTTAATATAATAAAGCACATTATTTTGAAAGATACCCCTGAAGGGACCTTTAATATTTGCGCAGATGAACATCCGGCAAGGGGTGATTTTTACCCTCAGAGAGCCCGGCAGGTAGGTGTTAAGGAGGCCACTTTTATTTGGGGAAATGAGCCTGAAAGGTATGTAAGCAACGAAAAAATAAAAAAGAAAACGGGATATACTTTCGTATATCCCGATCCATTACTTTTTCCAAGCGGCAATTGAAGCTTCATTCATACGAATATAGTCATCATTTGCAGCTTTTTTAGCTAGTTCGAGAGACTTCGTCGCCACAGCGATAGCCTCAGCCTTTCTATTTAAGTCAGCTAAAATTAAAGATTCTTTGCGCAATGTCCAATATTGAGGATTTAAAGCATTGGCTTTTTGCACCCATTCTAAGGCTTTATTCAAGTCTTTTTTTGCATCATGGTAATAAGCACCAGCAGCATAAAGATCCGCACCAGAAGGTCCCGCCATTACTTTGTCAATAGAAGCCATTACTTTAGCATCAGTATTTACAGTAAGAGGTAAGCTCACTTTTGTTTTTTCCCAGCTGATATCAATGGTAGCACTTTCGTTGGTATAATTATTTACGTCCATAGTAAATGATTCTACATTTTCTCCTAATGACTTTGTAGCGACTGAGAAAGAAACAGCTGGTGTTTTCTCCACATAGCTGGCCCAGTTAGATGTTTCATATTTGTAAACCATTACTTTCCATTCTGCTGCATTAGGAACAGTAAGAATAGCGTAATCCCCTTTCTTTACTTCCGCACCACCTAATTTTACATCTTCACTGAAACTTAATTTTGTAACTGAATTAGCACCAGTACGCCAGGTTGCACCAAAAGGAACAACTTCCTTACCAAAAATGCCTCTTCCTTTCATTGAAGGACGAGAATAAAGAATGGTAACGTCCGTTAAACCTACTTTTGTTTTTAATTCAGACGTTACACTGGCTGCCGGAGCCATGATTTGAGCGTCTAAAGTGTTGGTATAAACCAATACTGACAGACAAACCACACATTTTACTAAGAAATTCTTACTCATAACTTGGTTTTTTTTAAAGATTTACAGATTTTTTTGCAAAATTAACACATTAAAGGTAGTATTGCACTATTAATTTTTTCAAAGGTTAAATTTTGAACATGATTACCAATAAAACCACCTTTACTATAGCTATTATTGCTCATGACACTAAAAAAGTGGATATGGTAGGCTTTGTTCGCGATCACATCGCTTTTTTTCGGGAGCGAAATATTCACTTAATTGCCACAGGAACGACAGGATCCTATTTAGAAAAAGCTGGGCTTGATGTAGAAAGAATGCTCAGTGGTCCATTAGGCGGAGATGCCCAGATTGCCAGTAGAATGGTAGAAGGGAATGTCGATATGATTATCTTTTTTCGCGACCCCCTTGGTAAACACCCTCACGAAGTGGATGTCAGCATGCTCATGCGATTATGTGATGTACATAATATTCCGCTGGCTACCAATCCTGCCGCTGCCTCGCGATTTGTATTGTCCCTAAAAGAAGATTTTCCAGGTTTACCTGAATAACAATACTTTTATCTACAACTTTTCCCCTCTGAAATTTATTTAATTTGTAGATTTGCATCGTTTTTGTTTGCTATAATTAAACATACCTTAAAAATAATTAAAATGAGTACAGCGATAGGTACCTTAACCTACAAGGTTAAAGACATTGCTTTAGCCGATTACGGCAGAAAAGAAATAGAATTGGCGGAGGCTGAAATGCCAGGTTTGATGGCACTTCGTGAGAAATATGGCGAGTCAAAACCACTAAAGGACGCCAGAATTGCTGGTTGTTTGCACATGACTATTCAAACAGCTGTTTTAATTGAAACTTTAGTTGCCTTAGGTGCTGAAGTTACCTGGTCTTCTTGTAATATTTTTTCTACACAAGACCACGCCGCCGCCGCTATTGCTGCAGCTGGTATTCCTGTGTATGCCTGGAAGGGTATGAACGAAGAAGAATATTGGTGGTGTGTTGAACAAACCCTTAGGTCGTTCAAAGACGGCAAACACCTGAATATGATTCTGGATGATGGAGGTGATTTAACCAATATCGTGTTGGATAAGTACCCTGAAATGGTTAAAGAACTTAAAGGTATTTCAGAGGAAACAACCACAGGCGTGCACCGTTTATACGAAAGAGTGGCAAAAGGTACTCTTCCTGTACCCGCTATCAACGTAAATGATTCCGTTACTAAATCTAAATTTGATAATAAATACGGTTGTAAGGAATCTTTGGTTGATGCTATTCGACGAGCTACCGATATCATGATGGCTGGAAAAGTTGCGGTTGTCGCTGGTTATGGTGACGTAGGAAAAGGTTCAGCAGCGAGTTTATCAGGCGCAGGATGCCGGGTTATTGTTACTGAAATAGATCCAATTTGTGCGTTACAAGCTGCTATGGACGGTTACGAAGTAACTACTATGGCTAAGGCTATTCCACGCGCAGATATCGTGGTAACAGCTACTGGAAATAGTGCGATTATCAAAGAGGCACACTTTTATATGATGAAGGACAAAACGATTCTTTGTAATATTGGTCATTTTGATAATGAAATTGACGTTGCTTGGTTGAATAATGAATCCAACGCAGTTAAAATGAATATTAAACCACAGGTTGACAAATACACCCTGAATGGTAAGGATATTATCCTCCTCGCTGAAGGTAGATTAGTGAATTTAGGTTGTGCTACCGGCCACCCTTCTTTTGTTATGTCAAATTCATTTACAAATCAGACCCTTGCCCAGATTGAGCTTTTCAACAATCCTGGTAAATATGAAAATAAAGTTTATATGTTACCGAAACTTCTTGATGAAGAAGTAGCAAGATTACATTTGGCGAAAATAGGCGTTGAATTAGAAACGCTTTCTAAAGACCAGGCTGACTACATCGGCGTAGAAGTAACAGGTCCATTTAAACCTGAATATTATCGTTATTAATTTAAAAAAAAAGGCCGGTAAGTGATTTTTACCGGCCTTTTTAACTGTTTATAAAATGAACGGCATTTTCTCCACCTATTTCATTCTTGGGTTCGAACATATCTCCGATTTGGCGGGGTATGATCATATTCTTTTTTTAGTAGCTCTTTGTGCCGTTTACACATGGACTTCCTGGAAAAAAGTAGCCATTATTGTTACTGCTTTTACCATTGGTCATTCTCTGACGCTCGCTTTGGCAGCGCTAAATGTGTTAAATATTTCGGCAGATACGATTGAGTTTTTAATACCCGTTACTATTTTTATAACAGCCATTTCCAATACTCATCCGGCAGCTATGGCCAGTAATGAAAAAAAAGGGTTTTCAAAACCTATGCTTTTCAAATATTTTATTGCCCTCTTTTTTGGACTCGTTCACGGACTGGGATTTTCAAATTTTTTCAGGCAATTAACTATGCCTTCCCAGGAAAATGATTTGATTCCCCAACTTTTTTCCTTTAATATTGGGGTTGAAGTTGGACAATTAATCATTGTCGGATTTATTTTAACCATTTCTTATCTTATCCATGTTTTATTAAAATTGAACAATCGTTCATGGAATATTTTCATTTCGGGTGCCGCTGCAGGCATTGCTTTTTTATTAATGTTAGAAAGAATGCCCTTTTAATTTAAGCCCACGATATGCCATACCTCCTTTTTCTAAGTAGTTTTTTCTATCTGTTACATACTTTCCATGTAAGTAAAACCATGGTAGAATATAATGAAAAAGAAAAATCCCTTCAAATTAGTGTTCATTTATTTATCGATGATTTAGAGGAATCCTTAAAAAAAGAGGGCCACACTAAATTATTCATTTGCACAGAAAGAGAAGCTACACAGGCTGAAAAACATATTGAATCGTACCTTAGAAAGAATCTTTCTTTCTCTATAAACGGTAAATCAAGTTCTTATACTTTCGTTGGGAAAGAAGGATCGTCTGATATGAGTGCGGTATGGATTTACCTTGAAATACCTGTTACTGGTAAGATTAAAACCATTAACATAAAAAATTCGTTACTTATAGGAGAGTTTGACGACCAAAAAAATCTGGTTCATGTTATCGGACCAAATAAAAAAGAGGGAACTGTTATATTTGCTAATGTTAAAACAGAAGAATTACTTACGTTTAGTCCTTAATGTTTTGCTATGAAAACCTTGTTTATTCTTCCAATTCGTTTTTATCAACTGTTTATTTCTCCCTTATTTCCTCCTAAATGTGCCTATACCCCAACCTGTTCTCATTTTATGTTAAGAGCTATAGAGATTTGGGGGCCAGGTAAAGGGATAGCCATGGGTTTGAAACGAATTGGTCGCTGCCATCCTTTAGGTGGACATGGATATGATCCTGTTCCTGAAAAATCAATCAAATAAATCATGTTACAAAGACCGCGACGCAATCGTTTGACCCCTACTCTAAGGAATTTGGTGCAAGAGAATTATCTTCAGGTTTCTTCTCTCATTCAACCCCTTTTTTTAGTGCCGGGTGAAAACATAAAACTGGAAATAAAATCGCTCCCGGGCATTTTTCGTTTTTCTGAAGATCTTTTGCTGGAGGAAATTGGTGCCTGTATGGCCGTTGGGGTAGAAACATTTCTCATTTTCCCCGCCATTCCAGAAGAATTAAAAGACAAAGGTGCTTCTTATAGTTATTCAAAAGATAATTTTTATTTAACGGCAGCGAGAAACATTAAAAAGAAATTTCCATCCTCTTGCATCATAAGTGATGTTGCCATGGATCCTTACTCTATTGACGGTCATGACGGTTGGGTGGAAGATGGTCAAATATTAAATGATAAAACATTACCTGTTTTAGCAAAAATGGCCGTAGCTCAAGCGGAAGCAGGCTTTGATATGATTGGCCCGTCTGACATGATGGACGGTAGAATACAATTTATAAGGGAATATCTTGACAATGAAGGATATACCAATACAGGTATTATGGCTTATACAGCCAAATATGCCAGTGCTTTTTATGGCCCATTTCGCGATGCCTTAGATTCGGCACCTAAAGCAGGCGATAAAAAGACCTATCAAATGAATCCTGCCAATTTACAGGAAGCCTTAAAAGAAGCTCACTTGGATATTTCGGAGGGCGCTGATGTCATCATGGTAAAACCTGCCCTTCATTATCTGGATGTCATCCATTTATTAAAAACCAATACCAATATACCCATTGCAGCTTATCATGTCAGTGGTGAATGTGCAATGCTCATAGCAGCGGCTCAGAATGGATGGTTAGACCGTCAGAAAGCCATTGAAGAAACATTAATGGGTATCAAAAGAGCAGGTGCAGACATTATTATCACTTATTTTGCCCGTGAATATGCGGAGAGAGTAGCTTTAATGAAATAATGATTGCATTAATTTCTTAAATGTCGGAGTAAAAAGGAAAAAACAATTCTTTGAGCGCAGTCTAAATATAATTGCCCAAAAGACCTTTTATTTTAGGCTTTCATTTGAAAAAAAAACGGAGCAACTAATTTAGTTGCCCCGTTTTGTATTTTTAGACCAGGACTAACTCCTTTTCTTCTATAATTTTACGAATATTTATTAAGGCATACCTCATTCTACCCAAAGCTGTATTTATACTAACCCGGGTAAGTTTTGAAATTTCCTTGAAGCTCATATCTGCGTAGTGTCGAAGTATAACTACTTCACGTTGTTCTTCTGGTAATAAATCAAGTAAATCCTTGATTTTGTCATGTGTTTGATCTCTTACCATAGCCTGTTCCGCATTCAAATCGGAAAGAGGGAGGACATCAAAAATGTCAAAGGAATCGGTAGTAGTTGTTTTAGGTTTGCGTTTATTCCTTCTGAAATAGTCCACACACATATTATAGGAAATACGGAGGGCCCATTGAAGAAACTTTCCTTCGTGATTATATTTTCCTTTTCTAAGGGTATCAATTATTTTGATAAACACCTCTTGGAAAATATCTTCAGCAAGGGTGGAATCCTTTACAAAAAGATAAATTGATCCGTAAATTTTTTGCTTGTGGCGAAGTAATAATTCTTCGAAAGCTCTCTCACTACCACCTAAATAAAGCATAATGAGATCTTGGTCACTAATGGGATTAACTGTCATACCTAAATTGGTTTACGTTAAAAATCGTAATTACTTTAGTGTAGAAGTTTGCTACCGATAGATTGCGTTTTAGTGATTTGAAGAATGAATTACAAATATAGGAAAACATATTTAATTTTTCAACCTGTATTTAATTTTTTTTAATATTTTTTTCATTTTTCTCTACTGAAAGCAATAATTTTCATATTCACTAATCCTTTCGTCCAATCCTTTGTTGTATTTTTCGACAATAAGAAGTTAGTAAGTATTAGCTTTGCGCTAATTGAAAAAGTTGAATGAAAAACACTTTATGACCCAGCTAAAAACTGAAACAGACAAAGGCCTTGAAATAAAAAAAATCGTTGACCATTCCATTGAAATTAAAGGAGCCCGGGCCAATAATTTAAAGAATATCAGCATTTCAATCCCTAAAAATAAATTAATTGTCGTCACAGGCGTTTCAGGTTCTGGAAAATCATCGCTTACGATGGATATTCTATTTGCTGAGGGTCAACGGCGATATGTAGAAAGTTTGTCTTCTTATGCGAGACAGTTTTTAGGTCGAATGAAAAAACCTGAGGTTGATAGCATCAAAGGAATATGCCCTGCCATTGCTATTCAACAAAAAGTAAGCGTCTCCAATGCCCGCTCAACTGTTGGTACGTTGACTGAGATTTATGACTATATAAGACTTCTATTTGCCAGAATTGGAAAAACATACTCTCCCATTTCCAATGAACTGGTTAAAAAACACGAGGTAAGCGATGTAGTAGATTTTATTCTTTCCATTCCACAAGGTAGCCCTGTTCAGGTTTTTATCCCCCTCCCCTACAAATATGGTGAACGAAGTCTTGCTCAGGAGCTTGATTTACTTTTACAAAAAGGATTTACAAGGATTCTAAATGAGGATTTACTCACTGATATTCAAGATTTTATAGCTTCAGAAGACCCGATGTTGGAAAGTAAAATTCTTGATTTAAAGGGAAAAAATCTACTTATTTTAATAGATCGCTTCATTTTAGATACCTCTGAGGAATCTATGCGCAGAATTGCAGATTCCATAAATACCGCGTTCACCGAGAGTGAAGGTGAATGTTTTGTTACTGGTACCGGTGGATTACACCGTCATTTTAATAACCGTTTCGAATTAGACGGTATTTCTTTTGTTGAACCTGCCCCCCAATTATTTAATTTTAATAATCCATTTGGAGCCTGTCCCAGTTGTGAAGGATTTAGTATGGTGATGGGTATCGATCCTGAGAAAGTTATTCCTGATAAATCATTAAGTATCTATGAAGGTGCCGTGGCTTGTTGGAAAGGAGAAAAAAATGGTCTTTGGTTAGAAGAATTTATCTCTCTGGCCACACTTATCGATTTTCCTATTCATAAGCCATATTCTGAACTTTCAAAAACACATAGAAATTTACTTTGGTCAGGTAGTAAAAGCTTTCGTGGAATCAACGCCTTTTTTGAAGAATTGGAAGCTGCAAATTATAAAATTCAAAACAGGGTGATGCTTTCCAGGTATCGCGGAAAAACCGTTTGTCCTGCCTGTGATGGTTCAAGATTGAGAAAAGAGGCACTTTATGTGCAGATTGACGGTAAAACCATAGGTGATTTAGTGGATATGCCGATTGATGAACTGGCTGTTTTTTTTGAATCTATCCAGTTATCAGAAACGGATACTAAGGTATCAGCCAGATTGTTACACGAGTTAAGGACAAGACTAAAATTCATGAACTTATTGGGGCTCAGCTATTT
>CANMVX010000012.1 GCA_947501115.1 Haliscomenobacteraceae bacterium | reverse complement strand
GTCAGGCTTTTCAAAACTAAAATATTTTTATTACACATAAATAAGCTCAAATTTCGTTATTTATTATAAAATTGAGGGCTTAATTAACTTCTTGTTTTATTTTATTTTCGAAGTTAGAAAGAAAACTGTAACCTTTGTATTTTATTGTATGTTGAAAAATCTTCTTTTTGCTTAAATTTCATAACATGGCGACAAATATTTTTAATAAGGAAGGCTGGGCACAATTTAGAGAAAACCTAAAAAATAAATTTCGTTTGGTTATAATGAACGAGGATACTTTTCAGGAAATTGCCTCTTTCAAACTTACTTTATTTAATTTTTATTTATTGGGGAGTAGTATTTTGGTCTTCGTCGGATTTTTAGCTCTGCTCTTTATTGCCGTGACGCCAATAAAAAGATATTTGCCAGGATATGGCCTGGGAAGTAGTAGTGAGGAGGTCTTAAGTTTAATGCGTAAGGTGGAAGATATTGAGAATGAAATGAGTGCGCAAAGAATTTATTTGACGAACGTAAGACGCATGTTAACAGGTGATGTTGAAACCGTTGATGATATTCCCGTTCCGGAAAAAAACTTATTGAGTAATTTAGTGAATCTGGAGGAGAAAAACATTGCTTCCCCCTCGGAAGAAGACAATCAATTAAGAAAAGAGGTGGAACTGGAAAAGATAGGTAATCTCGCCAAGAGATCGCGTTATTCCGGGTTTAGTAAGTCGGAGGATCTTCCCATTGAAGGTATCTTTTTTGTGAATCCTCTGAAAGGGGAGATTACATCTCAATTTGATCTTAAAAAAAATCATATCGGTGTTGACATCGTTGCGCCAAAAAATACGGCGATAAAAGCCGCATTATCAGGCTATGTTTTTTTAGCAGATTGGACCTTAGAGACTGGTCATACGATAGGTATTCAACATGCCAACAACTTAATCACTTTTTATAAGCACAATGCCGCCCTTTTAAAAAAAGTGGGCGCCTTTGTGAAAGCTGGCGAAGCCATCGCCATTATTGGTAACACAGGTACAAAAACAGACGGACCTCATCTTCATTTTGAGTTGTGGTATAAAGGAATCGTTATGGATCCCACTGATTTTATCTCTTTCTAACCATTTAACTGAATATGCAACAATCTAATGATTCCCGCCTGCAACACGCATTCAACGAAAAAGGAGAGGCACTGAGCCCACTTCTTCCTGAAAATGTGAAAAATTTTTTAATCGATATTGATGGAACTGTCTGTGATGATATTCCTAACGAAGAGCCCGAAAGAATGATTTCCGTAATGCCTTTTCCGGATGCACTTAAAATTATAAATAAATGGTTTGAAGAAGGGCACAGTATTTATTTTTTTACCTCCAGAACAGAGGAGCATCGCGCTGTCACGGAAGCTTGGTTGACCAAAAACGGATTTAAGTACCACGGGATAATATTCGGCAAACCACGAGGAGGAAACTATCATTGGATAGATAATCACATCATAAAGGCAACCAGATTCTCGGGTAAATTTTCAGATCTTGTGGTAGAAAAAAAAGATATATTACCTAGCCAATGAGATTTTTTAGCGCCTCATCCATTTTCTTAAAGGTGAACTGGAAGCCTGCGCTCATTATTTTTTCTGAAGATACCCGTGTGCTGTGAGTAAGCACTGTGGACATTTCCCCCATGGCCGTTGTTAATAATTTACGAGGGATTGACCAGACCATGCGCCAGGGTAATTTACTTTGTGCATTCATTGCTTTGGCAAAATCATACATTTTCTCTGGATTTGGGGCCACTGCGTTGTAAATTCCTTCTACTTGTTCATTTTGAATAGCAAAAAGGAAGAGTCTAACCAGATCTTTTTCATGAATCCATGAATACCATTGATTCCCCGGATTAAACGACGTTGATATGCCCATTTTCCATGGTAATAACATTTTTTGAAGGGCACCTCCCCTTGGGCTGAGCACAATACCTATTCTAAATAGGACTAACCTGGTTTCATGGTCAGCTGTTTCAAAAACAGCATTTTCCCACGCTGTACAACTTTTTGATAGAAAATCGTCACCTGCAGCATGTTCTTCTGTCAGTATTTCATTGTCTCTATCACCGTAAAACCCAATGGCTCCGGCAGAAAGATATAAGGCAGGTCTGTGATAATTTTTAAAACAATAGGCTAGTAATTGATTACTTTTTACCCGGCTTTCAGTTATCTCCTTTTTTCTGCGTTCAGTCCATAGTTTGTCTGCAACGCCAGTACCCGCAAGATTTATTACAATATCTACTTCTTTGAATGCGTTTCCATAAGCGACACCTTTTTCAACATTCCATAGGAAAGTAGGAAAAATGGGATTTGCTGGTTTAGACCTGCTTATCAAACGAATGTTATACCCTTCGTCTTTAAGTGTTTGTGCTAAAAGTTGCCCAACAAGTCCTGTTCCACCGGCGATAAGTATTGTTTTCATTAGATAGAATTTGTCTATAATCAACGATTTTACCACCTAAAAGTTCCATATTTCAATAAAATGCGTAATAAAGGTGCAATAGTCCTTTTTACCTTGTATTTTTGTCCTAATTAAATGATTGAAATGAAATTCTTTTTGTTAGCCCCCCTAGCTATTTTGATTCTGTTTTCTTCGTCTTGCGGAAAAGTAGAACAGTCAAGTATGCACAAAAGATCCTCTAATGAGGTATCCATTCGTCTGGAAGCCGAACCAGACAGATTAAATCCACTGCTCAGTACCATTTCTTATGCAAGACAAGTCTTTGATCCGCTGCATGTATATTTAATGAATTATGATCCAACTACTTTGGTATTGGTACCTCAGTTATTAAAGGAGACCCCTAAAATCGAACTAATAAAAAGTGGTGTTTTTGAAGGTGGAACAAAATATAGTTTTGAAATCAGGGAAGAAGCCGTTTGGGACGATGGTAAACCAGTTACGGCTGCTGATTATGAAGCCACACTGAAATTAGTTTTTAATCCTTTCTTACCTACCCTTGGGTACAGAACTTTTTTGGAGAATATCCAGTCATTTGATATAGATAAAATGAATCCTAAAAAATTCACTATTATTTTAAATGATACGTATTTTGCTGGTCTTGAGGCTCTGACGAATGTGGTTCCTGTACTCCCAAGACATATTTTTGATGCAGATAAAAGCCTTGATACCGTTTCATTAATAAAACTCATTAGTGACCCGTCACCAGAAAATCAACTAAAAAATTACCCATTCATTAAGGATTTTGCAGATTATTATTTAGGGGAATTTTTTAGCAGAAATCCGGAAGGTGTTAATGGTGCAGGACCTTATAAGTTGGTGTCCTGGCAATCGGGTCAGGAAATATTATTAGAAAAAAAGCAAGCCTGGTGGGGAGATAAACTCGCTACAGATAATCCTGCTTTTCAAGCTTTTCCCGATAAATTGTTATTTAAGATTATTCCAGACCCTGTGTCTGCTTTGGCCGCTTTAAAAAACGAGGAAATAGATGTTATGCAAAATATTGCTCCGGAAGATTTTTTGGCTTTAAAGTCAGACAGTACAACAAAAGCGCATTTTTCTTTCTATACTCCTTCCTCTTTAAGTAGTTATTATATTTCCTTAAACACCAGATTGCCTATTCTTTCTGACAAAAAAGTAAGGAGAGCCTTTGCTCATGCTATTGATGTGGATGAACTTATCGAGAATGTTTTTATTGGTTTCGGGACAAGATGCGCAACACCTTTACACCCAAGTTCGGCAGAATATAATGCAGATCTTAAACCTATAACTTTTTCTATTGAGAAAGCTAAAAAGTTATTGGCAGAAGCAGGGTGGAGCGATACAGATAAGGATGGTATTTTAGATAAAAAACTTGGGGGCAAAAAGACTGCACTGAGCGTCAAATATCTAGCTAATGCCAGTAAAGCTAGTTCTATGACGCTCGCTGAACTTATAAAAAGTAATGCAAGAAAAGCCGGTATAGATGTAATTATCGATGCTAAAGATGCTAATACACTCCTTGATAAATTACGTAGCAGGGAATTCGAAATGATTTCAGCAGGCCGTTCTATCACACCTCAGTGGAGTCCTTCACAAAATTGGCGCACCGATGCGGATAATCGAAGTGGTTTTGGTAATGAAAAAACAGATGAATGGATTGATGCAATGGAAAGAGAGCCTAATCAATCTAAAAGATGGATGATTTCAAAAAAGTTGCAGGCAGAAATTTATGAAGAGCAACCTGAAATCATGTTGTTTTGTCCTCAGGAGCGTTTGGTTATCCACAAAAGATTTGAAGCGGTTTCTACAGCTGCGTGGCCTGGCTTTCACCCCTTAGCTTTCAAACTCGTTAAAGACTAATTAGGGATTATGCTAACTTATTTATTAAAAAGAATTAGCACCCTACTTTTATCTTTATGGATAATATCTGTCTGTCTTTTTTTTCTTCAGAAAATGGCCACAGTTGATGTGGTTATGCTTCAAAGCAAAGCAAGATCAAATGGGTCGTTTTATGTCCATCCGCTCGCTGCAGAAAAAGTCTATAGAGCTGAAGCAGTAAGATTGAATCTCGACCGACCTCTTTTTTATTTTGCTATGAAGCCTGTCATGTTTCCAGATACTTTTTATAAAGTTCAGTATCCTGAGGCGGTAAAAGTTCAAAAAAAATTATTATTAGGTACAGGAGATTGGGCTTTAGTTCAGACATATTTCCAGGCGTTGACATCATTTTATGAAAAAGTTGCACAGACTGAAAATGGGCCAGTATCAATATTCTGGAAACAGCAATTACAAGAAATGGCTAATACGTCTGACTTGTCGGCGGTAAAAGCCGCTTGTCAAGTTTCTGACGAAATGAGGGAGCCATATATTGAAGAATTGAGGAAAATAGAGCACCTGTTGGATCAATTGTCTCAAGAAACACCTTCTTTTTTTTCATGGCTTCCTTCTCCGGGATGGAATGGTTTCGATAATCAGTTTCACCGTTGGTTTAGTAAAATTATCCAGGGTGATATTGGTATCTCTTCCAGAGATGGTCGTCCCGTATTAGATAAATTAAAAGAAGCTATTCCCTGGACATTGTGGGTGAATGGATTGGCTATACTTCTGGCTTATATGTTTGCCATGCCTGTTGGGATTTTAATGGCGATCCTTCCCAAGAGCCGGTGGTTGCACTGGATAAACAATTTTTTACTCGCACTTTATGCTTTACCGGCTTTTTGGGTGGGTAGTATGTTATTATTTCAAGCTACTTTGCCAGAATACGGATTCTCCTTTTTTAGCATTAGTGGTTGGTCTAACCTCCAAAGAGAGGGAGGATTTTTGAGCCAACCGATACTTTTTTTACTTCAGTTAAGCCTTCCCGTTTTTTGTATGGCTTATGGTCTGGCGGCTTATTTGACAAGTTACATGCAGTCCACTTTCTCTAAAGTTCTCAATGAGCCTTATATGCTGTTTGCTAAAACAAAAGGGATATCAAAGGCACGGCTTTATTTTATACACGCACTTCCTAATGCCCTATTGCCACAAATCGTTTTTGTTGCCGGCATCATTCCCGCTTTAATTACAGGTTCCGTGGTTATTGAGGTTATTTTTAATATTCCTGGTATGGGTAGATTATTTATAGACTCAATGCTCAGCCAGGATTTTACTACGGTTTACTCATTCGTTTTACTCGTTTCCGTACTCACAGCAGTGGGTCTCATTGTATCAGATGTATTACTTGTTGTCACCGATCCAAGAATTCGATTATCAAGGGAAAATAGAAACGAATGAAGTTAAAAATCTTTTTTCTTATAGTTCTTTTCCTTGCTATTTTTGGTGACTGGATAGCTAACGAAAAACCTGTTTATTGTCAATATGATGGAAAATCTTACTTCCCATTATTTGAAGTTCCTTTTGTAAAATTAGGTTGGATAGACTGGCCAGCTGCTTTTCAAAATGAAAATTGGAGTAACATACCTTATGAGAAAGTAGTGAAAACGCTGGTTCCTTATAGTCCTGAAACCATTGATCGTAAAAATCTTGGATTAAAAAGTCCATTTGCTGTTCAAAATACAAATGGATTTTGGGACAGGCATTGGATGGGAACCGATAGAATTGGAAGGGATGTTTTAGCTGGCTGGATTAGAGGTTTCAGGTTGGCTTTGAGTATAGGTTTTTTATCGATTTTTATCGCAGGACTAGTCGGTATATTTATGGGTGGTTTAGCTGGTTTTTATGGGAACGATCGGTTTAATGTACCTGTTTACAAGGCTTTTGTTTTGCTTTTCTGGGTCATTGGTTTTGTGTATTGGATGTATCAGGGTGTTGAAACAAATGGGAATAATCTAAGTGTTTTAATTTGGTTGGGTATCTGGTTACTCATCGGGGCACTTGTTTACGCCCTGCCATTTATGGGTAAGAGTACCTCTCTACCTATAGATTGGATTATAAGTTTAATCATTCAGGCAATAGATGCCATCCCAGCGCTATTTTTTTTGCTCGCTTTACTTCCATTGATAAAAAATCCAACTTTATTTCATGTTATTATACTTATTGCGCTCATAAGATGGACGGGTATAGCTCGTTTGGTAAGAGCAGAATTTTTAAGAATCAGAGATTTGGAATATATTCAGGCCGCGCAACTTTTAGGCATAAAGAATTTCCTTATTTGTTGGAAACATATTTTACCTAATGCCATGGGCTCAGTGTGGATAACTTTTGCCTATAGTTTTGCAGGAGCTATTTTACTTGAGGCATATTTAGGATATTTAGGTATTGGCATGCCAGCGGGGACCATAAGCTGGGGTAGCCAAATGCAGCAAGTAAGAGAAAACCCCTCTGCCTGGTGGTTAGCGGTTTTTCCAGGATTAGCTATTTTTTTAATTCTTTTTAGCCTTCAAAAAATGGGGGAGAAATTAGAATCTAAGGTTTCTTAACTCCCTGGTTTGGGTAATATTTAATCTTGCTTTTTTTTGAGAAAAGTCTTGTTTCAGCTGGTTTTTTCAGTGAATTATTTTTTCGAAAATCTGCTGTTTGATTCATGGCAGGGCACCCTGTTTTCCTATTGCAGCTACTGTAAATGACGGAAAGGAATAAAACTGTAATAAAAAAGATGCGATTTTTCATGATAATAAATTATAATTCCCTGATTTTTTGAAGAATAGGTTATATTTGTTTTGTAAAAATAGCAATAAATGAATCAAGTTGTGCTTGATTTATCTAATTATTATGCTTACATTTACGAACTTATTTTTGATGGGGAAAATTAAACTTAAAAACTATTTTAAATGAACAAGGGAGATCTTATCAACAAAATTGCATCTAGTGCAAAAATCACAAAAGTACAAGCTACTGACGCTCTTAATGCTGTAGTAGAAGGAATTGGACAAGAGCTAAAAGAAGGCGGAAAAGTAACACTTATCGGTTTCGGCACCTTCTCAGTGTCACACAGAGAAGCTAGAAGTGGTCGTAACCCAAGAACAGGTGAAACTTTAACTATTGAAAGTAAAAATTCAGTGAAGTTTAAAGCAGGTAAAGAATTATCTGATGCTGTAAATTAAGCAGAAAGTTAAACTTTGAACGACAAGAGAAAAAAAGGGCAATCTTGATTATATAGATTGCCCTTTTAATTTTTACCTCTCGTCATTAATTTAAATAAAAAAGCGTCATGAAATTTGGTACTAAAGCAATTCATGCAGGAATTGAACCGGACCCGGCAACAGGGGCGGTAATGACTCCCATTTATCAAACCTCAACCTATGCGCAATCCTCTCCAGGTGTGCATAAAGGATACGAATATGCCAGAACAGGCAATCCTACTCGTACCGTTTTGGAAGATAATCTGGCCGCATTGGAAAATGGTAAATTCGGTATCTGTTTTAGTAGTGGCCTTGCCGCTATGGATGCAGTCATCAGACTTTTACAGCCAGGGGACGAAGTGCTGGCTTGTGACGATTTATATGGAGGTTCATATAGATTGTTGACTAAGGTTCATGGTGGTTTTGGTATTAAAAGTAGGTTCGTGGGTATGAACAATCTATCTGCTTTTGAGTCTGCTATCAGACCCGAAACTAAGTTAATTTGGATTGAAACCCCAACTAATCCCATGCTGAATATTGTAGATATTTTAGCTATTTGTACTATTGCAAAAAAAAAGGGAATCCTAACGTGTGTTGATAATACTTTCGCTTCTCCGTATCTGCAAAATCCGCTCGATCTGGGGGCAGATATCGTGCTTCATTCCGCTACTAAATATATAGGTGGTCATTCCGATGTAGTTCACGGTGCCGTAGTAACCAATAGCGAATTATATGCTCAGAAATTAAAGTTTATTCAAAATGCAGTAGGTGCCGTTCCAGGGCCTCAAGATTGTTTTTTGATTTTACGTGGTATCAAAACATTGCACATTCGCGTGGAAAGAGCCTGCCAAAATGCAGCTAAAATTGCTGATTTTCTTAGGTCTCATTCGAAAATTAAACAAGTGTTTTATCCCGGTTTCATAGATCATCCAGGCCATGATATCGCAGCTTCCCAAATGAGGCACTTTGGTGGTATGGTTTCCTTCAATTTGTTTACCGATACCCTCGATTATGCTGAAAAATTATTGTCTAATACCAAGTTATTTACTTTAGCTGAATCATTGGGGGGCGTTGAATCTTTAATTGGACACCCAGCAACAATGACTCACGCTTCTATCCCCAGGGAGGAGAGACTTAAAGTAGGTTTGACAGACTCTTTAATTCGACTTAGTGTAGGTATTGAAGATGTCAGCGATTTAATCGATGACTTAAATGTGGCTATTGACCATTTACCCTGATTTTTTTTGACCTTACTTCTTTTTTACTCCCTTAACTAAGTATTCTACCCCTTTACGCCTGATTTTTTAACCAATCAGTTCGCGTAGTATGGAACATAGTATGTTGTTTGCCGTAGGGTTAACAAAAATTCACCATGTCGGTCCAGTCCTGGGGCGTCAGCTTATTCATTATTGTGGGTCACCCGAAGAAGTCTTTAATGCTTCCGCCCGGCAATTATTAAAGATTCCAGGTGTAGGAAATAATATAGTTAATGAAATACGCTCTGGAAAAGTACTCGTTACGGCAGAGCAAGAGTTGGGGATATGTGAAGAAAAAAAAATAAAAGTACTTTATTTTAAATCGCCTCTTTACCCTTCTCGATTATCTCTTTTACCGGATAGCCCCATTGTGTTGTATCAACAGGGGCATTTGGACTGGGAACATAGGTTTATCCTATCGGTGGTTGGTACGAGAAAGCCCTCTTCTCATGGCATTGAAGCGTTGGGAAAAATTTTAGACGGTTTAAAATCATTTAATCCAATTATTGTCAGCGGTCTCGCTTTTGGGGTTGATGCAGCGGCTCACCTGTTTTGCCTTAAGAATGATTTGCGCACTGTGGGAGTTATAGCACACGGTCTTGGTAGTATTTATCCGGCAGATCATCGCGAATTGGCAGATAAAATATCAAAACAAGGTGCCATTCTTTCCGAATATCCCTGGTCTGTGAGGGCTGAAAAGGAGTTCTTTCCAATGAGAAATAGAATTATCGCAGGACTAAGTGACGGTGTGTTAGTAGTTGAAACAGCTGAAAGAGGCGGTTCTATGATAACAGCTCAACTTGCTAATGATTATCATAAGGAAGTCATGGCCTTACCCGGTAGAATATCGGATAAATGGTCTGCAGGTTGTTTGAAAATGATAAAAACGCAAGAGGCTTCTCTTGTTTCAGCTTCTGAAGATATCGTTCGTATTCTTCAATGGAATGAGTTACAGGAAAAACAAATGATTATTCCTTTTTTGGAACCACAAGAAATATTTTTGTTAGATTTATACATTGATGCCCATCCTATTTCTTTGGAATACCTTTTTATTCATGCTCAGCTTTCCATTGGTGCGTTAACACAACTTTTGTTGAATATGGAATTTAAAGGCTTGATTAAAGAATTACCGGGAAAAAGGTATCTAAAATTGATATAATGATGATGAAGTTTTTAAATATCGGGTTTGTTTGTTCGGGATTAATCCTATCCCCTTTTATTGGGTCAACGCAAGATTTGATAAAACATTCGAAACCTGTAAATATCATTTTAATGATAGCCGACGGTGTTGGGATAAACCAAATGTCTGGTAGTTTATATCAATACAACCATGCACTGTTGGTTGAAAAAATGCCGTTTATTGGGCTACAGAAAACGAACTCTTTTAATAGTCTAAATTCCGATCCCGCCGCCGCCGCTACAGCGATTGCCTGCGGTGTGAAATCTTTTGACGGTGCCTTAGGGGTTAATATGGATTCAATATCCATTCCGTCGATGGTAAAAATAGGGGCTGATAATAATATGAAAACGGGGGTTGTTACCACGGCAAGCATGACCCACGTGTCGTCAGCTGCCTTTTGGGCTCATTCTTCTGGTTATAAGAATGAGGAATACATTGCTTCCCAATTACCCGGCTCGCCTTTAGATCTGATTATTGGTGGTGGGGAGAAATTTTTTACAGACAGACAAGATAAAAAAAATCTACTGGAAGACCTTCAGCATCAGGGTTATCAGACTTTGTCCATTCTTCCGGAGGCAAAATCCTTTCCCACAGCTGATTTTTCAAAAAAATATGTTGCTTTTACGGCGCTTGACTGGCCTCTCTCCGTGACAGAGGGAAGAAAATATTTATCGTCCGCCGTTTCTTTTGCTATTGATTTTCTAAGTAAAAAAGATAAAAAAAAGGATGGGTTCTTTTTATTGGTGAATAGTGCGCAAATTGCTTTGGGTGCAAAACTCAATAACCCCGAGTATATGCTTTCTGAATACAATGATTTTGATGAAGCCCTGGCGAAAGTCCTGGATTTTGCTGAAAGGGATAAGGAAACGCTGGTTATTGTTACGTCGGCGTATGAAACAGGAGGATACTCGGTAAACCCAGGCTCAAAGCGAGAGAAATTACAACATGAATTTACAGGAAAAGCAACCACAGGAACTTTAGTCCCTGTATTTTCTCAAGGTCCGGGTGCCATTAAATTTACCGGATTTTTTGAAAATGTAGACTTTTTACCGAGATTAAAAGCTTTATTTGGTTGGAATTAAATGTCTTTCCGCATGATAGGAAGAACGAACCAACGGGCCACTTTCCACATAATCAAATCCACGACGTAAACCCTCCTCTTTATAGAAAGCAAAGGTGTCGGGGTGAATAAATTCAGCAACGTCAAGGTGCATTTTAGTGGGTTGTAAATATTGTCCAATGGTAAGCACATCGCAACCATGAGCTACCAGATCATCCATAGATTTTAAAACTTCTTCTTTTGTTTCACCCAGACCGACCATTATGCCCGATTTGGTTCTTTTTCCAAAAGCTTTTGTTCGTTTAATTTGTTCTAAACTCCGGTCATACTTAGCCTGGGGTCTCACTAATCGATAGAGTCTTTGTACAGTTTCCATATTATGAGAAACTATTTCCTGACCGGCACTAATCATTCTTTCTAAGGCGTCCCAATTTCCTTTTACATCAGGGATGAGGCTTTCAATGGTAGTATTTGGGCTCAATAATTTAATTTGGTGAATGGTTTGGTACCAAACTTCTGCCCCTCTATCTGCTAATTCGTCTCTGTTTACAGAGGTTATCACAGCATGTTTTACTTGCATTAACATAACAGCTTCCGCCACTCTTCCAGGCTCTTCTATGTCATATTCTGTTGGTTTACCTGTTTTTACGGCACAAAAAGAACAAGATCTAGTGCATATATTACCTAAAATCATAAAAGTGGCAGTACCAGCTCCCCAACATTCACCCATATTAGGGCAACTTCCTGACTGGCATATAGTATGTAATTTATAGGTATCAACTAATTCCCGAACCTTCTTGAACTCGGGTCCAATAGGAAGCTTAACTCTAAGCCAATCGGGCTTTTTTGTAGGTCTTTCTTTAGAACCTGCAATGGGTAATTCAACCATGAAACTGTATTATCTTTAAATGACTATTTCCTTTTTCCAAGGCGTAAATTTACAAAAAAATTGAGGAAAATATTTTGGTTATTGTTAATGCCTAAGATATCATTATCGGCCAGAATGGGTACATCTCTGATAAATGCGTCTGCCATAAGACCAATTTCAGCAGAACGAATAAACTCACCGTAAGCGCCCCAATCGAAATGTAAACTTCCCTTTATATTTATACCAGGTACTATACCCAGTTCATCCAGCCCTTTTGTCAGTTTATCTGCCCCAAAAATGTCGTCCCAATTCAAAAAACGAGGCGCATTTTCATCAGAGTACCTTTCACTTCGAATGCTGGTGAAATTGCCTGGATTGTCAGATGTATGCCTTAAAATAAGATAATAGGGTTTCAAAAGACCTAATGTTGGTCCTCCCTCGTAACTTACGCCAACAGCTAAACCCTTTCTTTTTCCCTTTTCAGATAAAAATCTCTTCTCTCCAACGCCTACTCTTAAGGGGTAAAAATTATTTTGTTTGCCAAATATAAAGCCGCGGTATGTTCCCCTGGGTCCTGACAAAGAAATATTTTTTTGCTGCCTGGATTCAATGGGGTCTTTTAATTCACCGAATTCTGCAAAGTAATATTGCGATAGGTTATACTTTTTTATCTTCCCCAGTTGATAGCCAAAACTAAATCCATTGGTATATACCCGCGCGTTAACACCACTCTCTTTTTGAAATAATATACCTTTATCCTGATTGTAATTATTTCTTCCCAATGATAAGGTCTGTTGTGCTGCCAGGCTTACACATATTACCATGCCTGTTAAGGTCAAATACATTAACCTAAAATCAGGATGGGCATTTATTATTTTATCGTTGGACATTTTTACTTCATTTTATGTAATACAATTTTTAACTCGCTTAGGTTCATGCAGCTTCAGATGCTTTTTTAATAATGATAAATATACCAAAAAAATGTTAATTTACCTTCCATAAATCAGACCTTAACATGTTGGACGTTTTAATATATAGCGAACATTCGTCAAATAGATTCCAATATGTACTGGATTGGATTTTTAAGGGAGTTTCTTCTTTTCAAATCACTCATGATGTTGATCTCGCCATCAAATATACCGGACCTATCATTTTTTATAGCAATAAGTATATTCGACAGGATGCTTTGCAAATACCTGATAGTGGATATTTGTGGCGTCGAAAGAGCGAGCCGTTATTACCTGATTTGGCATTGGTTACCTTTCCTCTAAATAATCTCGATGTAGATATTTTTTCTTTTATTTATTATTCATTGGCCAGATGTGAGGAGTATAATAAAAATGATCTCGATGCTTGGGGCCGATTTAAAGCTGAAAATAGTGTTGCATTCAAGAATAATTATTTGCAAATACCCTACGTGGACCTGGTTAAGGTTCGGTTGTTTGACTTTTTAAAGGAAAAATGGCCTTCTTTTATGGTTCCTTTGCCTATTTACAAAAGACAAATTTCTTATGATATCGATGTTGCCTGGGCTTATCTTTATCGTTCTCTTCCAAGACATTTTTACGGTATTTGTCGGGATGTGCTGCGTCGTGATTTTTCTTCAATCTATCATAGATGGCAGGTCCTGACGGGTAATGAAGTAGATCCTTATTTTACTTTTAGCCGCTTGTTAACTACTCATGCCGCTTTGGGAGATCAGCCCATATTTTTTTGGCTGATGGGCAATAAATCAAAATTAGATCGTGCTGTCGGACTAAAATCCAAAGCGTTTAAACAATTAATCCGTGATGTATCAAGTAAATACAACATCGGTTTACATCCGTCAATGAAAAGTGGATTATCCTTTGGATGGCTGCAAAAGGAGTATAACTTCTTATGTTCGTTAGCTGAAAAAAAGATTATTCATTCGAGACAACATTATCTTTTGCTAAATATGCCCGATACTTACCATAATCTTCTTAAAATAGGGGTTGAAAATGATTATTCTATGGGTTATGCCAGTCAATGTGGCTTTCGGGCGGGTACTTGTTTTCCATTTCTCTGGTTTGATGAACAGAGTGATGTCTGTACCAATTTGACGATTCATCCTTTTCAGGCCATGGATGTGACCTTTTGGGTCTATGGAGAAAATACTTCAGAAGGTATTTTAGCTACCCTTGAAAACATCGAGAATCAATGTAAATCGGTGGGAGGTACCTTTACATTTATTGCTCATAATAGTTCGTTTTCAGGTCCGGGAACCTGGAAGGCGTGGGAAGAAATTTATTTCACCTTTTTAAAAAATACAAATATATGATTACGATAATTCATGATACCCCTTCTATCGCGGGTAATTATTTAGCCGAGTTACGCGATGTTACCGTGCAACAGAATAAGGTGCTTTTTCGCAGAAATATTCAAAGACTGGGCGTTTTTATGGCCCACGAATTAAGTAAGCATTTATCTTTTGAAATAAAAAAAATTCAAACTCCGTTAGGCATTGCCGATTGTACAATGGTGAATACCCCCATCGTTTTAGGAACTATTTTAAGAGCGGGACTACCTATGCACCAGGGATTTTTAGACGTATTTGATGATGCAGAAAATGCCTTTTTAACGGCTTTTAGAAAACATCACGGAAGTGGAAAATTTGACATTGAAATGGAATACGTTTCCTGCCCCGATCTTACCGGTAAATGTCTTGTTTTAATAGATCCTATGCTCGCAACGGGAGCGTCTATCATAAAGGCGGTTGAGTATTTAGCTAAGTATGGTACTCCTTCATCGATTCATATTGTGTCAGCTATTGCCTCAAAGGATGGGTTAAATCAAGTGCATCAGAAATTGCCACAGGCCCATATTTGGATTGGTGATGTAGATGAAGAGTTAACAGCAAAATCTTATATCGTTCCGGGTTTAGGTGATGCAGGCGATTTAAGTTTTGGCGAAAAATGTCAAGACTAAGCTCAATACATTTACTAAACCTGGCATTTATTTTTGTTTATTCACCTTGATTTATTTCTTAGATTTTTGTCGATTCCCTTATAAATATTGTAGATTTTAATACAACATTAGGAAGGGTAGTAATAGGTTGGATTTTACCTTTGTTCTTTATATTTTGAAATAAAAGTAGTGCAGCCTCTTTTCCAATAGAAAATGCGGGTTGAGTAAGTGTTGATAAGGCAGGGTTTAATAAAGCGGCAGTAGGCAAATTTGAAAAACTAATGATTTTTAATTGCTTGGGTATCCTTATATTGATTTCTTTGCAAATATGATAGGTTTGAATGGCTAATTTTTCAACAGATGAAAATATGCCCAATGATTCTGGTAAGGGTTGTAAGGAATCTCTGATAATCTGAAAACTTAAGGTTTCATCCGTTCCTGCTTCAATAATATGAACATGAGAAGGCTTGATTTGATATTGATTTAGCGCGGCTAAAAAACCGTCTTTCCGATGATTAATAGCAGACATTTGGTTGGAAAGAGAAAGAAAGGCAAAATGTTTGCACTGACTTTTTATTAAATGCTCTGTGGCCTGGAAACCAGCCTGATAGTCGTCAGTAGTTACCCTTGGCGCGTCAACATCAAAATTAGCTCTGTCAAAAAAAACAAAGGGAATACCTTTTTGTATCAATTCGTGATAATGCGCATTATTATTTGAAGTGCCTGAAGATGATATTAGGATGCCATCTACCCGGCCATTTAACAAATGCCTGATAATCTGTTCCTCTTTTTCCGGTATTTCATGGGTTATATAAATAAGTACATGATATTTTAGTTCCTCTGCTATAGATTCAATACCATTAATGACCAGTGAAAAAAAGTTATGCGCAATTTCGGGTATTACCACCGCAATCGTTTTACTGGAATTTCTTCTTAAGCTACTGGCAAATGGATTGGGTTGATAATTAAGTTGTTTTGCCAATGCTAATACTTTCTCCTTCGTTTCAGCTTTTATCTCATAGCTGTCGTGTAGTGCTTTTGAAACGGTAGAAACGGACAGATTAAGTTCCTTTGCCAATTTTTTAATATTCATATTTTCCATCTCCTTTTCATTTTATAATGTTAAGGTACTTCTATTTAGTTAATTCTGGGGGAAGAGTACGAAAACGATTTCGTAATTAAATATGGAGGTTTCTAATATTGCCTAATTAAATTTTAATGAAAAGTAGAGTGAATAAACTGGGGTAGCCGTAAACATTTATTGAATAAAAATCTGTCAGTATTGGTTTTGCTTTCAGTACAATAACCCTTATATTGTTTTATTAGGAAAAATGAAGGAAATTCATGATCTTAAATTTCATTTGATTGATTATTTTGATAAAAAATTGTAAAGTATATGCGCAAGTTTAAATGGTTCGTTTTTTTTATCAGTTGCTCTTTTGTAAGTGATTCTTTTGCCCAACGGTATAAGGAAGTCATCTACGAACGTATTGATACCCTTTCTGATGTTCCATATCATCGTTCTGTGGGACTTTCAGGTCAAATGCAGCAGCATTTGCTCGATGTTTATCTGCCGCCGCAACAGGATACCTCCTTGAAAAGACCGCTTATGATTTTTATTCATGGGGGTGGATTCAGGAATAATACAAAAGTAGGGGCGTTCAATGGATTGGTTTGTACAGGCTTAGCTCAAAGAGGATATGTTGCTGCCTCTATTGATTATAGACTCGGTATTGACTCTTCAAATAGTGAGGAGGCATATTTTGAAGCTTTTGTCAGAGCTGTTCAAGATGCAAAAGCGGCGGTGAGATATTTAAAAGAAAATGCGTTAGCCTTTAGAATTGATACCGCTCAGGTTTTTATCATGGGAAGTTCGGCGGGGGCTATGACGGCATTGGGTGTAGCTTATTTAGACCAATATGAAGTGCCCGTTTCCGTTTCTTCTAAATGGGGCTTATTGGATCCGGTAAAATCAAGTATTTCTACTAAGGTTCATGGCGTTGTAAATTGTTGGGGTGCATTGACCAATCTTTCCTTTATGAAGGAAGGAGATGTTCCCGTTTTTTCAGTTCATGGAGAAATGGACAAGACCGTACCCTTTGATTCTTCCTATTCGTGGCATGGTTTCAAATACGGAAGCCTTCCCATTTTTGAAAGGGCACTTAAACTGGGTTTGCCAACAGGGTATTTGCCGTTTCCTAATACGGGACATACCCTGGACAGTAAAAAGGAAAAGCAAAGTGCTGCCCTGAATGAAATAGTTCACTGGTTATTTACTCAGTTGAAAAATAATAAATCGTCGGGTAATGCAGGAATAAAAAGATTTGAAAAGGAAATCCTTGTTTTTGATAGTCTGAACAATGCTATAAACTATCCGGAAAATTCGGTGCTCGTAACAGGAAGCAGTTTTGTAAGGCTTTGGAAAAATGTGCCTGCCGATTTAGCTCCATTGTTGGTTATTCATAGAGGGTATGGTGGGAGTAATATCCCAGAAATGGCTTATTATATCGAGCGTATTGCCTTTCCACATAACCTTAAAGCAGCAGTCTTATATACAGGAAGTAATGATTTGACTGTTTCAAATAATGATAAATCACCGGTTCAGATCCTTGAAACTTATAAGCAAATTATCCATACCCTGCGTAAAAAATTTCCAGCAATCCCCATTATTTGGATTGAAATTTCGCCTTCTCCAAGAAGATGGAAAGTTTGGGATAAAATTGAGGAAACAAATACGCTCATTCGGGAATATTCAGCCTCGCAACCATTTTTGCACACCGTATCAGTGAAAAATGCTTTCCTTGATGAATCAAACCAGCCTATTGGTAAATATTTCGGTAAAGATAACCTTCACTATAATGAGGAAGGATATGTGATTTGGGGAAATACGCTGACTCCTCAAATTCATAAAATTTTGGATGTCAAATAGTTTAATTAAAATAAAAAGCCCGGTTAATCTGCATTAGCCGGGCTTTTTATATGTTAATATGTCCTGTTTATTTGATGGAAATATTTGTAGGACTTAAGGTTCTTCTTAAAGAAACCAAATTATTTGCCGTAATAGCCTCCACTTGCAAACTAAAGGATTTTCCCTTTTCGTTTGGCACCGTGTAAGGAACGGTGATAACATGCACCCTTTCCGCTGCTGAGAAATTAGCAACAAATGGAACACTCCTTACGAAATTATAAGTGCCGGATGTACCAATTCTTTGGTAAAACTTAAACTCTTTAATGTCCGTATTTAAGGCATGTGCCTTGATGGTAAGATTTACGGTGCTATTTGCATCGGCAGTGGAAACCGGAGAGGTCAGCGCAGATACCTGGGCTACATCACCCACAATTTCAAATAAATCACTCGTAGGATTATATTCCTTATGACAGGCAGATAGAAGTATAACCAGAAGTAATAGAATATTATTAAGAATTCTCATCGTTCAATACTGTTTAATAATTAATTAAAAATCCACATCTTAACGTCAAGGTCGCGAAAGTTTTGTGTTGCATTCGCTGAATTCCTGGATGTTTCTGAGGTGGGATAAGCCGCTCTCTGGATCCACTTGCCTTTTAAATCCGGATTGTGGTTTGCTGGCAATGATAAACCTGGAAGTATGGTATTGCTATAATCATAGCGACGTAAATCGGTCCATGCCTCAGGATTAAGAAAAAGGGCCTTGTATTTCTCGGAAATGATTTGAGAAATGGTTAGGTTCTCCGCTCCAACGGCAATTTTAGGGTTAGATGTAAATGCTGTAATATTTGCAGCCGATACACCAATTTTAGTCATATTGGCTCTAATTCCATCTAAATAAGCATTGTAAGCGTCGGGATTGCCTTTTCCTCCGTTTTGTAATAATCTCACCTCTGCTTCAATAAACTTAGCTTCTGCATTGGTAACCATTTGAAGGGGAGCTAATAGACTGAAATTCCAACCAAAAAAATTGGTTCTGTCGTTATAAACGGTCGTTGCTCCAGCACCTGTTCCGGGATTTGTTCCTTTAAATAAAGGATCAGCCGCTGCATTTTTAAAGGCAATTAGAGAAACCCTAGGGTCAACTACTTCCTGTACCGTTCCATTCATAAGATTCATAAACTGTCCGCCAAAAGTTGTAGAAAAGTTTCCTGTATTATTTGCTAAGGCAATAGAATGCCATGGATTGAAATTTCTGTCAGTGTAAACCAGTTGGAAGTCTTCGGTATTTAGTTTTATTCCTTTGCTTAAAGCGTCTAAAATGGCAGGATAAGCAGCCGCAGCACCTGTTTTCTTTGCAGTATGAAGCAGGTATCTTGCTTTTAGCGTTTGAGCAGTTTTCAACCAAAGGCTGATATTACCTCTATAAACAATATCGTCAGTGCCTGGTTTGAATAAAGATTCAGTAGCACTTAATTCAGTAATAGCTTCATTAAGAAGACGTTGAATGTCCTTGTACACCTCTTCCTGCGTGTCGTATTTTGGAGCGAAATCTGTCAATTGGTTATCAGAACTTTTATATGGAATATTTTCCCAAATAGTCGTTGCTAAACCAAGATTATAAGCAATAACTACTTTAGCCAATCCACTATAGTGTGGAGAGTTGGTGCTATTAGCTTTCTTAATCATTGCATTCGCATTGGGTATAATATTTAAATATAAATTAACCCAAACACCATCAAAAGTACTTCTTAGGTGTGAATCAGTACCCGAAGCAACCAAACTACCTATATGCTGAATATAAGAGCTGCTTATAGACGCAGCACTTTGCGTTGAATTGGCCGAGAAAAACAAAATGGTAGGCGTCAAAGTATTCAAACTTGCGTCATTTGTTTTATTGGGATCAATATTAGTGTCACCACCAATGTAGCTCTCACAGTTAGTTACCGTCAATATAAGCGCTAACCAAATTATTTTTTGCAAAAATTTATTTTTCATTATCATCAATTTCTGTTTTCAAAATGGGTTTATTAAAATCCAATGTTAAGGTTGAAATTTATATTTCGCGTATTAGGCGTATTTCTGCCTGTAAACCCTACGAGGTTAGAACCAGAACCAAAAGCAAGCGCCTCAGGGTCATATCCTCTGAAAGGAGTAGATAAAAAGACATTACTTGCAGAAATACCCAAACGAGCTGATGAAATGGCTTTTCCAAACAAAGATTTTGGTAAACTGTAAGAAAGATTAATATTTCTAATTCTAAACCATGAAGCGTCCTGGAGATTGAAGGAATGATGGCCATTAATACCAAAAGCACGGTAAGTATTTTCATCGACAATCACAGGTATGGTGTTCGCTTTACCGTCTGCAGTAACACCATTCCAAACCGTCATCACATTTCTGTCTTCAGTAAATAAGGTAGTACCATTTCTAAGTGCATTCATTTCCATAAGATCTACCATATCTCCACCTTGTCTTACTTCAAGTAATACATTTAAAGTCAGACCTTTGTAAGAAAAAGTATTGTTTAAACCACCAAACCAATCCGGAAGAGCATTTCCAAGTTTGATATACTTACTTTGATCTAATGTAGGTAAACCATTGGTACCTATCAAAACTTCCCCTTTTTCATTTCTTCGCCAATCGTAAGCATACATGTCACCCATGGAACCTCCTTCTACGATTCTTAAAGCAGATCTTCCCTGGTCATAAAAGGTAATTTCCTTTAGATTTTCTGGCATAGATACAACAGTGTTGCGTATTCTTGTCCAGTTAACGTCAATGTCCCAGCGGAATTTTCCTTTTAACGGGCTGAAACCAAGAAGAACCTCAACGCCTTTGTTTACAATTAAACCTGCATTGGTAGTATATCTGGAAAAGCCTGTTACGTTACTGATGGGCACATCGATAATTTGATTTTTACTATTTCTTACAAAATAGTTCGCTTCTAAAGAGATCAAATTATTTAGGAAATTCGCCTCAATACCTACTTCTGATTCAGTGGTAAGTTCTGGCAACAAATTGAAGTTACCTATGTCAAGGTCTCTTCTAAAGCCACCCGTCGTGCCAAAAGGAAAGCCAGGTACCGGTGCAAAATAAGTGCCAATCTGATATGGAGAGGCATCTTTACCTACCTGAGCAACAGACCCTCTAAGTTTCATGAAACTGAAGAAAGCATTATCTTTTAATAAGGTATTACTTACTATGTAAGAAAGACTCGCCGATGGGTAGAAGAAAGATCTGTTATCGGCAGGTAAGGTAGATGACCAGTCATTTCTACCTGTGAAGTTGAGATATAAATAATCTTTATAGTCAATTCTCGCGTCCGCAAATACCCCAACAATTCTTCTTAAGGAATTAGATTTACGGATAAAAGCGTTAGATGTATTTAAAATGTTGTAAAAACCTGGTGCTATGAATCCTTCACCACGAGCACCTAAGTTTTCGCCCTTAATATCAGTGATAGTATTACCAACGGTAACATTTATGCCTAAATCTTCATTGAATTTGTGATTTGCCGTTACTATAAAGTTGGAGTTAAGTTCCATTGAATTAATGGTCTCCTCGGTAATAAATCCACGAACCTGCGTACCTAAATCTAAATCTGGTGGAACAATCCTTGAACGTCTGTCATTATAATAATCTGCTGTAATTTGATAGCGTGCTGATAACCATGAATTAAATTTATAATTCAGATTCATATCTCCATAAACTCTGTTAACATCGGTATTTAAAGGACTGGTTTCAGCCATATACCTCGGATTATCAATAGTTCCCGCCGTGATATTCTTTTGTGTGCCATCTGCCTTAAGGTAATCATTTACATCAAAAGAAGGCGACCAGTAGGAGAGAGAACTATAGATTGATTTATCACCAGACGCTGGATTAACGCCTTTTGAGTTAGCATAATTTATCTGTCCGCCAACACTTAATTTATCAGACATTTGATGAGTAGCCGATAATTTAGCAGTAACCCTCTGGAAACTAGTATTATAAGTTATACCCTCATTGTTAAAGAAAGAGGCGGAGGTTAAGAAACTGGTTTTATCAGAACCACCTGAAAAACTAAGGGAATGATTTGCGGTAGTTCCCTGTCTGAAAAAATCTCTGAAATGCTGATAAAAAGGGTCGCCAGGTAGCGAAGGAGGCCCATATTGCTGGAAAACAGGAATAGACCCTGTTCTGGCTAATCCATTGATTCCGTGCGAATAAACCTCTTGAAGTAAAGGTACTTTATCTACTTCCTGTACACCATAACTGGTGGAATAATTGATAGCCGTTTTTCCAGCCTTTCCTTTTTTTGTGGTAATGATTACCGCACCGTTGGACGCTCTTTGACCATATAACGCAGTAGCCGCCGCACCTTTTAATATGTTGATACTTTCAATGTCATCATTGTTTATATCAGCCGCACGGTTCGTGTTCATGAATTGCTCATTGTTATTAACCGCGTTTGTTCCAACAGATGGAAGTACATTTCCTGCATTGGTAGCATTGCTAATAATGATGCCGTCAACTACAAATAAAGGCTGATTATCATTACTTCCACTTATGGAGTTGATACCTCTAATGTTGATATTTGCACCAGCACCTGGAGAACCGCCGGCACTATTAATAGTAACACCCGCTACTTTTCCTTGCAGTGCATTCACAACGTTAGGTTGGCTGGACTGCATAAGTACCTCTGCCGTTACTTTTTGTGATCCATAGCCGAGTACCTTTTTCTCTTTCGCTATACCGAAAGAGGTAACGACCACCTCATCAAGTGTCCTTCCTGCATCCAGGCTGACATTGATGATTAATTGACCGTTGATTGCGGCTTCTAATTTTTCGAATCCCACATAACTAAACTCCAAAGTACCATTCGCAGGTGCATTGGCTAAGGTATAATTACCCTCTAAATCTGTGGTGGTTCCAATGGAAGTTCCCTTGATGATAACGTTAACGCCTATTAAGGGCTCGTCATCCATACTTGATACTACCTTCCCTGAAACATTGATGTTTTGCCCTGATAGTTGTGTCCCTAAGGCAAAAGCTAAAATGAATGGTAAAATAAACTTCATGCTGAATAAATGTTTGATTAGTTAAAATCGTTGAAACGTAAAAAGTTGAATGACTCGGTAAAACAAATCACTTAGATAGTTAAAAGTAATACTTTCGATTTAATTATTACCAAAGTCAATGAATATTCATACTGTTTTTTAGTTTTTCCATGGTTTTTATGGCAAAATCTACCTCTTTATGATGAGCCCGAAAAACTAAAATAGCCATTCTAATCCATAAAACGCCTAGAATAGTGGTTGAAGATACAAAAATATGACCATCTGCATGTATCAATGCCAATAGTTTGGTGTTGGCTTCATTGGCATCGCCTTCCTTTGGAACATACCTGAAAAGCGAGATACTTAATGCGGGAAATGGGCCTACTTCAAATCCAGCGTTTTGAATTTCACCATAAAAATAATGGCTTAAATCAATTTTTTCTGCTAAAATCTGTCGAAAAGGAGAAATTCCCAGCATGGACAGGGAAAACCAAAGCCGCATTCCCCGGAAATGTCTGGTTAATTCTGGCGAGTAATCAGCAGGTGAACGTTCATCCTGCCCTTCCATATCGTCTTGTAAATACGCCGCAGTGTAGTAATTTGACTTAAAAAGGTGTTCTGCATTCCGAACTAAAATCACGCCTGAACCATAAGGCATAAACAGGCTTTTATGTGGATCCATAACAATGGAATCTGCTTTTTCAATCCCTTTAAACTTACTTCTTAACTCGTCAACTAAAAGGAAAAATCCACCGTAGGCTGCATCCACATGAAACCATATTTGATGATTAGAAGCTATGTCTGCCAGTCTGTCCAATGGATCAATAGCCCCCGTGTTTGTCGTTCCGGCAGAGCCAATAAGAAGAAAAGGTATCAAGCCAAGACGCTGGTCCTCCTTTATAATGGCCTCCAAAGCCTCCGGTTGCATACTGAATTGTTCATCCATCGGAACATAACGGATGACTGATTCCCCCATGCCAGCTAAGCGCAATGCCTTTTGTACGCAGTGATGCGTTTCATCTGTTAAATAGATGACAGCTCTTTCAAAGTCTCTGGCTTTAAGCTCTTTATGATCCCTTGCAGCAATAATTCCGGTAAGATTGGCAATAGATCCTCCGGAAAGTAAACTTCCATGGCTTCGTTGACCATATCCGACTAATTTACACATCCAGGATATTACCTGGTTTTCCATCCTGACAGCACCAGGATTTGCAAAATTTATTCCGCTGTAGCGGTTAGTAAGGGCACCTAAAAAATCTCCCCAAGCTGCCGTTTCAATGCCTCCACCTGGAACATAGCCAAAGTGTTTGCCACTGCATGGATTAATTCCATTTTCAGTAACTGATTGATGAAAAACATCGAAAATCTGGTCTATTGGATAAGGGTTTTCCTGAAATGGCATGGACGCTAATGCTTTTCCAGCATCTTCGTCCCCTAAATAGGCTTTCCCCTCGGGTAAACCATCTAAAAATTGTAAGTAATAGTCAGTGACTTTTTTTATGAGTTGAGATCGGTCTCCGGGTTGGAGTGATAACAAGTCCGAAAAGTCCTTGGTAGGGTGAATGGAATTCATTTGGTTTTCATTTGGTTTTAAAAAGTTGGCTAAATTACAATCTTATTGTATTTACCTCGCACAAACCTTCCTAACCTGCAATTTATTTATTAACATTATGTATTTAATTCAACTATCAATATATTACCCACTTTTTAGAAACGATGAAAACAAAATGGCTTTTGTTGTTTATTTTGACAGCGAATCTTACCTCCACTTTTGCTCAAATTCAGATGGAAATGAAAATTATTCCTTTAGATAAACCATGGTTTTTTCGACAGGCAGGGGAATCTGTTTGGTTAAATGCCTCCGTTCCAGGTACGGTTCACACCGATTTGATGGAAAATAATAAGTTGGAGGACCCCTTTTTTAGAACCAATGAAAAGGACGCTCAATGGGTAGATAAAGTTGATTGGGAGTATAAAGTTACTTTTCAATTGGAGGAAACTTTGCAAAACGCAGATCATGTTTCCCTGGAATTTGATGGCCTGGACACCTACGTTGATGTTTATTTAAATGGAAACCTCCTTTTTTCAGCAGATAATTTTTTCGTTGCCTGGCAGGTTGATATAAAACAATATCTCCGCGAAGGGGATAATAATCTTAGACTTTATTTTCATTCTCCTACAAGGATTGGATTGGAAATGCTTGATAACCATGGGTTTGATTTGCCAGCCTCTAATGATCAATCTGAAAATGGGGGATTGGAAAATAGCAGAGTAAGTGTTTTTCTTAGAAAACCAGGTTATCATTTTGGTTGGGATTGGGGTCCCAGATTAGTCAGTTCGGGTATTTTTAGAGAGGTAAGACTTCGTGCCTGGTCTCATGCTAAACAAAATGATCTTTACATAAAGCAACTGAAACTAAGCGATTCTTTAGCCGAATTGGAAAGTATATCCGAATTGGTCGTGGCATCGTCGGGTGATTATTCGCTGGAATTATGGTCTGGAGAAAATAAACTTGCCTCAACGTCAATCTATCTGGAAAAAGGAGAACATAGCGTAGTGCAACCATTCGTCCTAGAAAATCCCCAGCGATGGTGGACTCATGACCTTGGAACTCCACATCTATACCAATTTGACTTAAAATTATTTCACAAGGGGCAGTTGCTGGATGTTCAAAGTAAAAAAATAGGTCTTAGAACTATAAAAATAGTTCAGGAGCCCGATAAGGACGGTGCCTCTTTTTATGTGGAACTCAACGGAAGACCCATTTTTGCAAAAGGAGCCAATTATATTCCCTCCGATGTATTTATTCCCCGGGTAACTGACCAACAATATCAATGGCTCATTCATTCAACCGCTAATGCAAATATGAACATGCTTCGTGTTTGGGGCGGTGGGTTTTATGAAAATGATATTTTTTATGACCTTTGTGATGAATACGGTATCCTGGTTTGGCAAGATTTTATGTTTGCTTGCAGTATGTTTCCCGGTGATACCGATTTTTTAAGAAGAGTTAAGGAGGAGGCTATCTACAATATAAAGAGGTTGCGGAATCATCCCTCTATCGCTTTGTGGTGCGGTAATAATGAAATTGACGTAGCTTGGTCACAATATAAAGAATTTAAAGGCTGGGGCTGGAAACAAAAATATGGAGCCGAGAAAAGAAAGCTGATCTGGAAAGCCTATGAAGATGTTTTCCATAGATTGTTACCAGAAATGGTTCAACAGTATCATGGGGATTCTTTTTACTGGCCCTCATCACCTTACTATAAAGAAGGTGATCATGCCTCTAAAAATACACCAGCAGGAGATATTCACTATTGGGGAGTTTGGCATGAACAGCACCCTTTTGATGATTTTTACAAATATATAGGTCGGTTTATGAGTGAATACGGCTTCCAATCCTTTCCGGAATGGAGAACCGTCACTTCTTACACTATTCCTGAAGATTGGGATATTACCTCAGAGGTTATGGCTGCCCACCAAAGAAGTGGTATAGGGAATATGAGAATTAAAAAATACATGGAGGACCATTATCAGATTCCTGAAAATTTCGCTCACTTCCTCTATGTAGGCCAATTATTGCAAGCAGAGGGTATTCGAACAGCTATTGAAGCGCACAGGCAAGCTATGCCTTATAATATGGGCTCTCTCTATTGGCAATTAAACGATTGCTGGCCTGTAGCCTCCTGGTCTGGAGTGGATTATTTTCAGCGGTGGAAGGCTATGCACTATTTTGTTAAAGCTGCTTTTTCACCCCTTCTCGTTAGCGTCAGACAACATAACAAACACCTGGAAATTCGTGCAGTATCTGATAAAATTACCACCGATTCTTTATCACTAAAACTTAATCTGTTCGATTTTGACGGAAATATTCTCCAATCTAAGGAAATTCCCTTCTTTACCCCTTCAAATACTTCTAAGGAATTGGCTATTCTTCAACTCCACGAATGGATTCCAAAAGGGCAGAATGCAAAACGCTTGTTATTAGAATTATTGGCAGTCGATACGAATAATAAAGTTCATGCCCGTGATCTTCATTATTTTACGCCAGTGAAAGAGCTCGATTTACCCGAAAATCATGGCCTTAATTATACTATTGAAAACAATGGATTGGTCTATATTATAAAATTGACAGCTGCTAAATTAGCTAAAAACGTTTATCTTGATTTTCCAGAGATGGAAGGTTTCTTTTCGGAAAATTACATGGATATTATTCCCGGAGAGGAATTAATCGTGTATTTTTCCCCTAAATCATTGGTAAATAAAACATTGACAACAGAAGATTTGAAAATATTAACACTTCAGGATACCCTAAAAAACTAGAAAATGATTCTAAGCGACGTTATGATACAACAAGCTATTTCGAATGGCGAAATTATTATTGAGCCCTTTGATCCCGTCTGCCTGGGTACCAATTCCTATGATGTGCACCTTTCAAAGTATCTGGCAAATTATACGGCGGAGGTGCTCGACGCTAAACTACCCAATGAAATTACTCAGTTTGAAATTCCGGAGGAGGGTATCATTTTAAAACCTGGCGTATTATATCTTGGCTCAACCTTAGAATACACAGAAACACATAATACAGTGCCTTTTCTTGAGGGAAAATCAAGCGTTGGTCGACTCGGTATAGATATTCATGCTACAGCAGGAAAGGGAGATGTCGGATTTTGTAACCACTGGACTCTTGAAATTTCTTGTACCCAACCTGTGAGAGTTTACGCGGGAATGCCTATCGGTCAATTGATTTATTTCCAGGTGGCCGGCGAAATTTCTCGCTACTATAATAAAAAGCTGGACGCAAAATATAATGAGAGAACTATGAAGCCCATGGAAAGCAAAATGTGGAAAAATTTCCAATAAATAAATATTTTTGTTATCTTGTTTTAATAAATCTACGAATATGACGCATGTTATAGAGAATCAAAATCAGCCATTGGCCAGTTTAGATGAATGGGAAGACGACCTTTTACGTCGTTATCCTAATCCAGAGGATATTGCTACCTCGAAAGCGACGGAAGCATATCGCAACTATGAGGAGCCGGCAAGAGATACAGTGAAGGAATTTTACAAATTAAATCATACACACCAATCGTTTGCCTTTGTAAAGGAAAAACAAAAGGAATACCTTTCTTTTAGTAGAAAGGAAATGTCCCTGTGGGATGCCTTTGACTTTTTAAATCAATTGGTAGATGATTCTGATCCGGATACAGATTTAGATCAATTTCAGCACCTTTTACAGACTTCAGAAGCGATTCGTCGCGATGGTCATCCAGATTGGATGGTTTTAGTCGGTCTCATGCATGACATGGGTAAAGTTCTTTGTCTTTTTGGTGAGCCTCAATGGGCTGTGGTCGGAGACACTTTTCCCGTAGGTTGTGCTTATTCTGATAAAATAGTTTATCCTGAATTTTTTTCAGAAAATGTCGATTTTACTGATGCGAGATATAATTCTGAGCTAGGCGTTTATGAAAAAAATTGTGGATTGAGAAATGTGGATATGTCTTGGGGGCATGACGAATATATTTATCAGATAATGAAAAATTATATTCCGGAAGAAGGTCTGTATATGCTTAGATATCACTCTTTTTATGCCTGGCATAGAGAAGGTGCCTATGAATATTTGCTCGATGATCATGATAAAGCGATGTTGCCGTGGGTAAAATTATTTAACCCTTACGATCTGTATTCTAAAAATCCGGAGCCACCAAATTGGGATGAATTACGCCCATATTACACGAACTTACTGAAGAAATATTTACCGGAAACCCTGAAATTTTAATTAGATGAATACCCTGCAACTAGCTGATTATTTAGTATTTTTTCTTTATTTCATCCTGGTTGCAGCCTATGGAATTTGGATTTACAAACGAAAGACGGCAAAGAATGAAACGGCCCAGGAATTTTTCCTTGCGGAAGGTTCATTAACATGGTGGGCCATTGGTGCCTCGTTAATTGCTTCTAATATATCGGCTGAGCATTTCATCGGTATGTCTGGTTCTGGTTTTGCCATAGGATTGGCTATATCTTCTTATGAATGGATGTCAGGTCTGGTATTAATTATTGTTGCCCTGTTTTTTATTCCTATGTTTTTAAAAAACAGGATTTATACCATGCCACAATTTCTTGCTACCCGATATAACGAGCAGGTAAGCAGTATTATGGCTCTTTTCTGGTTGTTAGTCTATGTGTTTGTAAATCTTACTTCCATTATATATCTAGGTGCTTTGGCCATTACATCCATAGCAAATATATCATTCATGACTTGTGTCGTTTCCCTCAGTTTGTTTTCCATTATAGTAACCATTGGTGGTATGCGGGTAATTGGATACACAGACGTCATACAAGTAGCTGTTTTAATTCTTGGAGGACTGGTAACGACGTATTTATCACTTACGCTTTTATCTGAGGAATTTGGATTTGGAAAAGATTTTATGGCAGGCTTGAGTATTTTAAAACAGGAAGCGCCCGGTCATTTTCATCTTATTCTGGAAAAGGGGCATCCTCATTATGATAAATTGCCGGGACTCGGTGTTATTTTTGGGGGTATGTTGATTAACAATCTGGCTTATTGGGGCTGTAATCAATATATTGTTCAAAGAGCTTTGGGAGCTGATTTAGCCACGGCAAGAAATGGGATATTATTTGCCGCATTCCTTAAATTACTGGTGCCACTCATAGTGGTAATTCCCGGTATTGCTATGTTTGTTCTTCATGAGAATGGACTTTTTCAAAATGAAATGAGCATGGACGGAGTTATAAAACCTGATCAGGCTTATCCTACCCTCATGAATTTATTGCCTTCAGGTTTGAAAGGGGTAGCTTTTGCTGCGTTAACGGCTGCGGTAGTGGCGTCTTTAGCTGGCAAGGCAAATAGTATTTCAACTATATTTTCTTTGGATATCTATAAAAAGATGATAAACACCAATGCTTCTGAAAAGCAGTTGGTTAATACAGGACGTTGGGCTGTAGTTATATCTATAACGGTGGCGGCTTTTGTTGCTCCCGCATTAAGAAGTCTGGATCAGGCATATCAGTTCATACAAGAATATGTAGGCTTTTTATCTCCCGGCGTATTAGCGATCTTTCTTTTAGGCTTGTTTTGGAAAAAAACAACATCAGGAGCAGCCTTATTTGGTACTATTCTAACTATTCCATTATCAGCAACCTTAAAGTTTCTACCAGACTGGACGGGAGGAGTGTTCCCTGTTTACCCGTTTTTAGATAGAATGTTTATCACCTTTTGGATTGTCTTATTCCTAATGATTATTATTAGTTTGATGACTCCTTCCAGCGTTCAAAGAAAAGAGATATTACCCTTTGAGAAATCAATGTTGGAAGTTAAACCAGCATTTATTATTGGTTCAATATTAATACTTGGCATTTTGGCCGCACTCTACACGGTGTACTATTAACTAATAGTTTTCGGGTAGCAATGTTTTGTTATGTTCATCAATTTCAACAATGCAATGAAGTTGATGAATTAAATCCAACTACTTTTACCATAAGCAAGGTCTGCCCCATCGGAGACTCTATTGAGTTGGTGGCTAAATTGAAACTCATTTATCTGTTGAGTTGAACAATGTATTTGATCATTCAACAAGGCTTCTTTGGTATATCTTATTTGAAAATTAGATAAAGTTTTTGATTTAAAAACAGATTCTGGTAGTGCGTTGAGCATCCAGGAAGCGTAGGTTACATTGTTCAAATGATAATTGAAATCCAAATCGAACCAACCTACCTGAGCATTCCATTCAAAATCTGCATTTGACACTAAGGGTAATTTACCGGAAGGTCTTGGGAGACAATCGGAGGGATCTGGAAAGAAACGTTCAATAGATTGAACCAATTCGGGAGGAATAGCCATCATTTTTCTTTCATTTAATTCCATCAGTAGCCAGGAAGAACTTGCGGTAGCGAGAAGGTTGCCTTGTTGATCAAAAGCTTTAAAATCTCTGTAGGTCAAATGCCTGTCTGCACCGGAGGGAAAAGTTTCCACGGTAATGGAGTCGCCCAGAACGGGCATTTTGTAAAGATTAACTTCCTTTCTTAATAAAACCCAGGAGGCATTGTATTTTTCTAAATGCCAGATAGACAGACCGAGTTTGATAACACTTTGCAGAGATGCTTCGTGAAAAACTCTGAGTAAACCAGGTAAAGTTAATTGTCTGGTATAATCTGTTTCAGCGGCGCGAACTGTAAAATCAGTGCGGTATTTAATGTCAGTTATTTGGGACATTTATAAGTTATATAGGTTAAAAGGTATATCAAACGTAAGCACAAATATTAATTTTAAGAAATTAATCAGGTATTTTTAATAATTTCTATAATTCCTTTGGATAGATAAGATTAAAAACTTACCTTTGCCTTCGCTTTTGGAATAATGAGGTTTTTGTTAAAACAAGTTATTGATAGAAAGTAAATAATCAAGCCACTTACAGTAAAACTTTTAGAAGGTATGCCTACTATAAATCAGTTGGTTCGCAAGGGCAGGCTCCAAATCAAAGAGAAGAGCAAAACCAGAGCGTTAGATTCTTGTCCTCAGAAACGTGCAGTTTGTACGAGAGTTTACACGACTACGCCAAAGAAGCCAAATTCAGCGCTTCGTAAAGTAGCCAAAGTTCGTTTAACAAACGGAATTGAGGTTATTGCTTACATCCCAGGTGAAGGTCACAATTTGCAAGAACACTCTATCGTGTTAATTCGCGGAGGAAGGGTAAAAGATTTACCTGGAGTACGTTATACTATCGTACGCGGCGCACTAGATACTGCTGGTGTGAACAACCGTAAAAAAAGCCGTTCTAAATATGGTGCTAAAACACCTAAGCCGGTTAAAAAGTAATTATGTTTCACAGGTTCGTCCTAATAATCTGAGCGAGAAACCGCTAATTCAAAATGAGAAAAAGAAAACCAAAACTAAGAATTATTCAGCCTGACCCCCGTTTTAACGATACACTAGTTACACAGTTCGTTAATAATTTGATGTGGGAAGGTAAAAAGAGTACCGCATTCGGTATTTTTTACGATGCTATGGATATTGTTCGTGAAAAGACTAAGTCTAACGAGCATGAAACATGGAAAAAAGCACTTACTAACATCATGCCTATGGTGGAAGTTAGAAGTAGAAGAGTAGGTGGAGCTACTTTTCAGATTCCAACAGAAATCAGAGCAAAGCGCAAAGTTTCTATTGGTATGAAATGGCTGATTCGCTTTTCAAGACAACGTAGCGGAAAAGGCATGGCTGAAAAGTTAGCCTCTGAAGTGATTGCTGCAAGCAAAGGTGAAGGTGCTGCTGTTAAGAAAAAAGAAGATACGCACAGAATGGCGGAATCTAATCGTGCTTTCGCTCACTTTCGTGTATAAACCATCTGTCAAAATTTTATAAATACCTATTTTAGGTCCGAAAATGTCTAATAACTTACTTTTTACTAGAAATATTGGAATCGCAGCGCACATAGATGCTGGTAAAACGACCACGACAGAACGTATTTTGTTCTACACGGGTATAAGCCATAAAATCGGTGAAGTTCATGATGGTGCTGCTACCATGGACTGGATGGAACAAGAGCAGGAAAGAGGTATTACTATTACTTCTGCCGCCACGAAGTCTGCCTGGTCATGGAAGGACAATGAATATGTTCTAAACATTATTGATACCCCAGGTCACGTAGATTTTACCGTTGAGGTGAATAGATCTTTACGTGTTCTCGATGGTCTTTGCTTTTTGTTTTGTGCAGTAAGTGGTGTAGAGCCTCAATCTGAAACTAACTGGAGACTTGCTGATAATTACAAAGTTCCAAGAATTGGTTTCGTTAACAAAATGGACCGCTCTGGTGCTGATTTTTTTAATGTCGTAAATGACGTTCAAACTAAATTGGGTTCTACAGCTATTCCATTGCAGGTGCCAATCGGTGCTGAGGAACGTTTTAGAGGGGTAGTTGATTTAATTACCAACCAAGCTATCGTATGGAACGAACACGATCAGGGTTCTACCTATGAAATTATACCTATTCCTGAAGATTTAGTAGACACTGTTTTCGAATGGAGATCTAAGTTGTTAGAAGCGGTAGCTGAATATGATGATACTTTGATGGAGAAATTCTTCGAAGATCCAAATTCTATCTCAGCTGACGAAATGAGAATGGCTATCCGTCAGGCGGTTTGTGATTTGAAGTTCGTTCCCATGATGTGTGGTTCGGCGTTCAAAAATAAAGGGGTACAAGCATTGCTCGATGCTGTTTGTGCATTCATGCCTTCTCCTCTTGATATAGAGGCTGTAAAAGGGATTGACCCTGATACTGACGAAGAAGTGTACCGTAAACCTTCTATCACTGAACCGTTTGCAGCATTAGCTTTCAAAATTGCTACAGATCCTTTTGTGGGTCGTTTAGCCTTCATGAGAGTTTATTCTGGTGCACTTGACGCTGGTTCTTACGTAATGAATACAAGGTCTGGAAATAAAGAGAGGATTTCACGTTTGTATCAAATGCATGCAAACAAGCAAAATCCTATCGATAGAGTAGAAGCGGGTGATATTGCTGCTGCGGTTGGATTTAAAGATATCCGCACAGGTGACACGCTTTGTGACTTGAATAAGCAGATTGTTTTGGAGAGTATGGTTTTCCCGGAACCCGTTATCGCCATTGCTATTGAGCCAAAAACACAGAAAGATTTAGATAAGTTAGGTATGTCTTTAGCTAAATTAGCTGAAGAGGATCCAACTTTCAGAGTTAGATATGATGAAGATACCAATCAGACGGTAATCAGTGGAATGGGCGAGTTACACCTTGAAATCATCGTAGATCGTTTGCGTCGTGAATTTAAAGTTGAATGTAACCAGGGAGCACCTCAGGTAAATTACAAAGAAACTTTAACTAAAACGGTTACTCACAGAGAGCGTTTGAAGAAACAGACGGGTGGATCTGGTTTGTTTGCCGATATGGAATTTGAACTAGGGCCAGCTGATGAAACCTTCTTGGATTCAGACGACTTCAAATCAGGTAAAACACGTTTACAGTTCCAGTGGGATATTGTAGGTGGATCTATCGATAAAAATTACATCAAGCCAATATCTGACGGTTTCAAAGCTATGATGGATAATGGTGTACTTGCAGGCTATTCTTTGGATAGTATGAAAGTTAGAGTTTTTGATGGTTCTATGCACGCAGTGGATTCAAAGCCAATAGCTTTTGAACTTTGCGCAAAGGAAGGATTTAGAGCAGCTGCATTTAAAGCAGGACCTGTTTTGATGGAGCCAATCATGAAACTAGAGGTAGTAACACCAGAGGATTACGTAGGTCCGGTCATCGGTGACTTGAATAGAAGAAGAGGTATGCCAAAAGGTCAGGAACCAAGACCGGGTGCTGTAAGTATTGCAGCTGAAGTTCCGTTATCTGAAATGTTTGGATATGTTACCCAACTTCGTACCATCACCTCTGGTAGAGCCACTTCGTCGATGGAATTTGCTCACTACAGTGAGGCACCATCAGGTGTATCAAAAGAAATTATTGAAAAGGCAAAGGGTTAATCCCTTTGCCTGAATAATAAGAGTGTAATTTGCATACAGGTAAATGTACCTGAAAGCTTAATTTTTTTGACATAAACTAGCTTTAAAAGGCATGAATCAGAAGATTAGAATCAAACTTCGTTCCTACGACCATAATCTCGTAGATAAATCGACGGAGAAAATTGTAAAAACTGTTCGCAATAGTGGTGCCATCGTAACTGGCCCGATTCCGCTGCCCACAGAGAAAAAAATATTTACTGTGCTCCGTTCACCGCACGTCAATAAGAAATCTCGTGAGCAGTTCCAATTGAGAACGCACAAACGAATGATTGAAATTTATACCCCAACGCAAAAGACTGTGGATGCTCTATCCAAGTTGGAATTGCCGAGTGGTGTGGATATTCAAGTTAAATTGACGTAGTCTATTTTCATTGCCCAATATTTAGCAGTGATGTATTTAGATTAAAATAAAAGTCTGATGAACGGATTAATAGGAAAAAAAATAGGCATGACCAGTATCTATGATAGTACTGGCCGTAATATAGCATGTACTGTTATTGAAACAGGTCCATGTGTTGTTACCCAAATAAAAACATCTGATACAGATGGTTATAATGCTTTACAGTTAGGTTTCGGCGAAGCCAGAGTAAAGAACACTACTAAAGCGCTCAAAGGTCACTTTGAAGCAGCAAATACGACTCCAAAGTCTAATGTTATCGAGTTCAGAGATTTCAATGCAGTAAGTAAGTCTATTGGAGATGCTATTACTGTAGATGAAATTTTCAGTGAAGGAGATTCTATCAATGCCATAGGTCAATCCAGAGGTAAAGGTTTCCAGGGAGTTGTTAAGAGACATGCTTTCGCGGGTGTAAATGATGCTACGCACGGTCAGCACAACAGACAGCGCGCCCCAGGTTCAATCGGTGCTTCTTCTTATCCATCTCGTGTATTCAAGGGAATGCGAATGGCAGGACGTGACGGTAACGACCGAATTAAAATCAAGAATCTTCGCGTAGTTAAAATATTCGCAGATAAGAATTTAATTCTTGTGAAAGGAGCTATTCCTGGTCACAATGGTTCTACTGTTATTTTGGAGAAAAAGTAATTTTTGACTGTCCTTAGGGATTAATATTATTAGCATGAAATTAGTTATTCATAATATAAATGGCCAGGAGACCGGTAGAGAGGTTGAATTACCAGATGCGATATTTGGTGTAGAACCTAACAATCACGTCATTTATTTAGCTGTTAAAGCTTACCTGGCGAATCAGCGTCAAGGAACCCACAAAACAAAAGGTCGTGGTGAAATTGCGGGTTCGACCCGTAAACTGCATAAGCAAAAGGGTACGGGTGGATCTCGTAAGGGAGATATCAAGAACCCGTTATATCATGGTGGTGGTCGTATATTTGGCCCTGTTCCAAGAGATTACGAACAGAAGTTGAACAAGAAGGTTAGAAAACTAGCCAGAGTATCTGCATTAAGTACAAAGGCAGCTTCAGGTTCCATCGTAATAATTGAGGATTTCACTTTTGAAAATCCAAAAACGAAGGCTTTCCTCGATATACTTCAGAACCTAAAAATTTCAGAGAAAAAATCAATTTTGGTTACTCCTGAGCATGACAAAGTTGTGTATTTATCAGGAAGGAATCTACCAACAGCTAAAGTTATAAGAGCACAGGATTTAAATGTTTATGATATCATGAACGCGAGATCTTTAGTACTTTCTGAAACAGCTCTTGGAAAGTTAACTGAATCATTAGCTTAAATCGGGTATTACCCACTAGTTAGTTGAACAATGGCAAATAAGTTTATTTTAATAAAACCACTGATTACCGAAAAATCGGAGGGTCTGGCTGGAACGCAAAACAATTATTGTTTTCAGGTAGATAAGAGAGCCAATAAATTGGAAATCAAAAAAGCAGTACAAGACATGTATTCTGTAGCTGTTGTTTCTGTCCATACATTGGTCGTTCCTGGCAAAGCCAAATCAAGAAACACTAAATCAGGTGTTCTTAAAGGTAGAAAACCATCTTTCAAGAAAGCCTACGTGCGTATTGGACATGGTGAGGAAATTGATTTCTTCGGCGGTAATTAATATTATTAACGATTCGTATGGGTAAGATTTTATGGTGTGCTTACCCGTGATGAATCAAAATTGAAAACCATATCATGACAGTAAAAAAGTTTAATCCAATTACCCCTGGTACTCGTTTCAGAGTGGGTAATACTTTCTCGGAGGTAACAACCGATGAGCCAGAAAAGAGTCTTCTAGCCCCTATTAAAAAGTCAGGCGGAAGAAACAATACGGGTAAGATGACCATGCGCCAAAAGGGCGGTGGACACAAGCGTCGCTATAGAATTATAGACTTCAAAAGAAATAAGGACGGTGTAAAGGCTGAGGTTATGTCTATTGAATATGACCCGAACCGTACCGCTTATATAGCTTTACTTCAATATGAAGACGGCGAGAAAAGATATATCATTGCGCCAAACGGTTTAGCCGTTGGTTCTACTGTAATCTCTGGTCCGGGTGCACCTCCTACCGTGGGTAATGCCATGGTTCTTAAAGAAGTTCCTCTGGGTGCAAACATTCATGCTATTGAATTAGTACCTGGAAAAGGGGCTTCAATGGCCAGGAGTGCTGGTACTTATGGTACTTTAATGAATAAAGAAGAGAGGTACGTAGTTATTAAATTACCTTCAGGTGAGGTAAGACGTGTACTTAATACTTGCAAAGCTACTATTGGTAATACGTCAAATCCTGATCATGGATTACAAGTTATGGGTAAGGCCGGACGTAATCGCTGGTTAGGTAACAGGCCAAGAGTTAGAGGGGTAGCTATGAACCCTGTCGATCACCCAATGGGTGGTGGTGAAGGTCGTGCTTCTGGTGGACATCCTCGTTCAAGGACAGGAATTATGGCCAAAGGTCAGAAAACGCGTGATACTCGGAAGAATTCTTCAAGATTGATTATCACTAAGAGAAAAACCAAAAATCCATAACCTAAGGATAGCCTCATAAGCTTAACTTTAACAAATTATATTTGCTATGGCAAGATCAATAAAAAAAGGCCCCTACGTTTTTCATAAACTTCTTGAAAAAGTTATGGAATCCAAAACAGCGAAGAAAAAATCAGTAATCAAAACCTGGTCAAGATCTTCTATGATAATTCCTGATATGGTGGGTGAAACAATAGCCGTGCACAATGGTAAAACTTTCGTTCCTGTATTCGTTACTGAGAACATGGTGGGCCATAAATTGGGTGAATTTTCTCCAACCCGTAATTTTAGGGGGCACTCAGGAAATCGTAAAAAATAATTTTGAATTACTAAAATACCTTATAGGTATTCAATGAGTTTAATATGGAAGCAATTGCCAAATTGAAAAATGTCCCAATGTCAGAACGTAAAATGCGTTTGGTAGTGGATAATATTCGCGGAAAGAAAATAAGTGATGCTCTTTCTATTCTTCGGTTTACGAAAAGGGAATCGGGTATCTGGTTGAAAAAACTTCTGGATAGCGCTATAGCCAATTGGGGGAATAAAGCAGAAGGAAATGATGTAGCTGATTTTGATCTTTTTATTAAAACTGCCTTCGTTGACGGTGGTACACAGATAAAAAGATTTCGTCCAGCACCTCACGGCCGTGCACACAGAATACGTAAACGTACAAATCACGTGACTATCGTTGTGCAAAATAGGGTACCCCTAGAAAGTGAAGTTGTTGCCGTTGCCGCAGCTTCAGAAGAATAATTAATTTATCAAATTATAATATACCAGAAGGTATGGGTCAGAAAGCTAATCCGATAGGAAATCGTTTAGGAATCATCAGAGGTTGGGACTCCAACTGGTTCGGTGGTAAAGATTTTGCGGCTAAAGTTATTGAGGACGAACAAATCCGTAATTATTTGCAAGCACGTATCTCTAAAGGGGGTATCGCTCGTGTAGTAATAGAACGCACACTGAAGCGTGTCACGGTAACTATTCATACCTCTCGTCCAGGTATCGTTATTGGAAAAGGCGGTCAGGAGGTTGAATTAATTCGCGGTGAATTAAGAAAGTTAACGGGAAAGGATATTCAAATTAATATTCTTGAAATCCGTAAGCCTGAACTGGATGCAGTTATCGTAGGTGAAGGTATTGCAAAACAACTCGAAGCTCGTATTAACTACAGACGTGCCATTAAAATGGCTATTCAGACTACCATGCGTACGCCTGGTGCTGAAGGTATAAAAGTTCGTATCTCTGGTCGTTTGAACGGAGCAGAAATGGCTCGTTCAGAAGAATTCAAAGAAGGTAAGACTCCACTACATACTTTTCGTTCTGATATCGACTACTCATGGCAGGAGGCTCAGACCGTTTATGGTAAAATAGGTATCAAAACCTGGATTTGTAAAGGTGAAGTACTCGGAAAACGTGATCTTTCTCCAGCCGTCGCTCAACAAGCCAGTGGTAAACCAGTTTCTGGAAACAACAGTGGTGGTTTCTCCAGAGGTGGAAATGACAGAGGTGGTGAAAAAGGTGGCGACAGAAGAGACGGAAATCGTAGAAGAGGAGCCGGTGGAAGTACGGACGGAAGAAACCAACGGAAACGTTAGTATTTATTTAAAAAAAGTTTATCTTTGCCGAACTTTGAAATAAAGGCCCATTTCTTTATTGTCAAAGTCAATAAAAAAGAATTTTATGTTACAGCCTAAAAGAACGAAATACCGCAAACAACATAAGGGGCGTATAAAAGGCGTCGCCCAAAGAGGAAGTACTATTGCTTTTGGTAGCTTTGGTCTTAAATCTTTGGATAGCGGAAGGTTAACCAACAGGCAAATTGAAGCCGCTCGTATTGCCATGACTCGTTTCATGAAAAGAGAGGGTAAAGTTTGGATTCGTATTTTCCCAGATAAACCTATTACCTCCAAACCTCAAGAGGTGCGTATGGGTAAGGGTAAAGGTGCCCTGGATCATTGGGTAGCTATAGTTAAAGCTGGTAGAATTATGTTCGAACTCGATGGTGTGCCAAGAGATGTTGCCGAAGGTGCTCTCAAATTGGCTGCACAAAAGCTTCCTTGTCTTACAAAAATTGTGGTTCGCCACGATATTGCTGAATAATTATCCCGCAAGGGTCTTTGAACATTAATTTAATCCATTTTAACAATGGCTAATAACAGAATAACGGATTTCCGTGAAATGGCTACACTAGACTTACAAGGAGAATTGGAACGCTCCGAATTGCAGTATCAAAAATTGAAGTTTGAACATGCAGTTAAAGGTTTAGGTAATCCTCTGGTTTTGAGGAATCTACGTCGTGAAATTGCACAAATTCACACGGAACTAAGGTCTAGAGAAATTTTGGTTCTTACTCCGGAAGAACAAAGTGGCAGATCTAAAAAAGTGCGCAGAAGAAGATTAAATTTGTAATTGCTAACGTCGCAATATCATGGAAGAAAGGAACTTAAGAAAAACTAGAGTGGGTGTCGTTTCTAGTAACAAAATGGAGAAATCTATTTCTATTAAAGTAGAACGTAAATTTCGTCACCCTATCTACGGAAAGTTTATCATGAAGACCAAAAAGTTAATGGCACATGATGAACAGAACGAATGTCACATCGGTGATATAGTTCGTATAATGGAAACTCGTCCCCTAAGCAAGAATAAAAGCTGGAGATTAGTTGAAGTTATTGAGAGAGCAAAATAATTTTGAAATTTACGATTTGTAACTTTAATCGTTTTCAAATCCGCTAAATGTACATACTATGATTCAACAGGAATCCAGATTAAGAGTGGCAGATAACAGTGGGGCCAAAGAAGTCCTCTGTATTCGTGTACTCGGTGGCTCTAAACGCAGGTATGCTCACGTAGGTGATACCATCGTCGTTTCAGTCAAAGATACTTCTCCTGGAGGTATCAAAAAAGGTTCAGTGTCAAAAGCTGTAATCGTTAGGACCAAAAAAGAAATTCGTCGTAAAGATGGTTCTTATATTCGTTTTGATGATAATGCATGTGTGTTGCTGAATAATCAAAATGAGCCAAGAGGATCCCGTATTTTCGGTCCTGTGGCAAGAGAGCTTAGGGATAAAGATTTTATGCGGATTGTTTCCCTTGCTCCTGAAGTATTATAATTATTTAGCGCCTTCTAAAGGTTCAAACATTGCACATGAAAAAAAATATCATTCAACAAAAACGTTTCTCTCCTAAATTAAAGGTTAAGAAGGGTGATAAAGTGGTGGTTATTTCTGGTTCTTCTAAAGATAGAACTAAAATACATGAAATAATGGAGGTTTTCCCTGAAAAACAACGTGTGTTAATTGATCAGGTTAATATGGTCAAAAAGCATACTAAAGCTACACAGGAAAATGCAGGCGGTATTATTGAAAAGCCAGCATCTATTCATATTTCCAATATTATGGTTGTCGATCCTCAAACAAATAAGCCAACACGCGTAGGACGTCGTCTAGACAGTGAAGGTAACATGGAAAGATATGCTAAAAAATCAGGCCAAACGATCAAGTGATGAAATATACACCAAGACTTCGCGACAAATATTTTAAAGATGTCGTTCCTGCTTTAATGGAGCAGTTCCAATACAGTTCAGTTATGCAAGTTCCTCGCTTAACTAAAATTTGTATTAACCAAGGAGTGGGCGCAGCTACTCAAGATAAGAAAATGGTCGATGCAGCTCTTACGGAGTTATCTACTATTGCCGGACAAAAGGCTGTTTCCACCAAAGCTAAAACTTCAATCTCTAACTTCAAGTTAAGAGAGAAAATGCCAATCGGTGTCAAAGTTACTCTTCGTCATCATCACATGTATGAGTTTCTTGACCGTTTGGTAGGAGTAGCTCTTCCAAGAGTAAGAGATTTCAGAGGTATTAACGATAAAAGTTTTGACGGACGTGGTAATTACAGTTTGGGAATCACGGAGCAACTTATTTTCCCTGAAATTGATATTGATAAGATTACACGCGTATCAGGCATGGATATAACCTTTGTATCTACTGCTAAAACAGACGCTGAGGCTCTTGCTTTGTTGAAAGCCTTAGGTTTACCATTCAAAAATCAGAAAAAAGAAGAAGTATAATGGCAAGGAAATCATTAATAGCCAGGGAAAAAAAACGTAAGCGTTTAGTTGAAAAATTCGCTGAAAAAAGAAAGCAGTTAAAGGAAGAAGGCCGTTGGGATGAGTTGGATTTACTTCCAAGGAATTCTAGTCCTATTCGTTTGCATAATAGATGTCAGTTAACTGGCAGACCAAAGGGCTATATCAGACAATTTGGTTTGTGTAGAGTTAAGTTTAGAGAGATGGCTCTGGATGGTAAAATCCCGGGTATCACTAAAGCTAGTTGGTAATTTCTTAACAACTGTGTAGGTTTCTTTAGAAATACCGCACGGTAAATATTTATACAATGGCAGTAACAGATCCAATAGCCGATTATTTAACGCGCATTAGAAATGCGCAAATGGCGGGTCACAGATTGGTGGATATTCCAGCCTCCGGTCTTAAAAAAGCTATCACCGAAATTTTGTATGACCAGGGTTTCATACTCAAGTACAAATTCGAAGAGGGTGGTAAGGGTAATCAAGGCCTTATTCGTATAGCGTTAAAATATGACGTTCTTACACGTAAGCCTATTATTCGTAAATTGGGAAGGGTTAGTAAGCCTGGTCTTCGTCAGTATGCAAAAACAGACGAAATACCTCGTATTATTAATGGCCTAGGCGTGTCTATTGTCTCTACTTCGAAAGGAGTTATGACAGACAAAAAAGCTCGTCAAATGAACGTTGGTGGTGAAATACTACTTTATATTTACTAATTTACTCACTTCTAAATTTATTAAACATGTCTAGAATAGGTAAAGCTCCTATAACGCTTCCAGGTGGGGTTGAAGTGAGTGTTGGTAAGAATAATTTAGTTACCGTTAAAGGTCCTAAAGGTTCACTTAACCAACAAATTGATCCAGATTTAACGGTCGATATTAATGGTGCAATAGTTACTGTACAACGTCCAACGGATCAAAAAAGACACAAAACCGTACATGGTTTATATCGTTCTTTAATTAATAATATGGTTACCGGTGTTTCTACAGGTTTCAAAGCTAATATCGAACTTATCGGCGTTGGTTACCGTGCGGCAAATACAGGAAAATTATTGGAATTAACCTTAGGTTACTCTCACCCAATCCTTTTTATGCTTCCTGATGAAGTAAATCTGGAAACAAAACAAGATAAAGGTGGTAACCCTACTATAATTATGGAATGTATTGATAAGCAATTACTTGGTCAAGTTAGTGCTAAAATCAGAGGTTTCCGTAAACCAGAACCTTACAAAGGTAAAGGTGTTCGCTTTGTGGGCGAAATTGTTCGTAGAAAGCTAGGAAAAACTGGGGCTAAAAAGAAATAGTCCTAACTAATATTATTTTTATTTGGATCTTGGGTCTGGATTTTTTGCCTTACACTAAGATTAGTAAATGTCCAATAATGAAATTGACAAAAGAACAGAGCAGAACGCGAATTCACTTTAGAATCAGGAAAAAGATTAAAGGCGTAGCTTCATCTCCTCGAATTAGTGTATTCAGAAGTAATAAAGTAATCTATGCTCAGATTATCGATGATACTATCAGTCATACTTTAGTGGCTGCTGATTCTCGTGAGAATGGCATATTAGGGGTTGGAACAAAGGTAGAGCAAGCTTACAAAGTAGGTCAGCTTTTAGCGGAAAGAGCTAAAGAAGCGAATATTTCAAAGGTTGTTTTTGATCGTTCTGGATACCTTTACCATGGAAGAATTAAATCATTGGCTGATGGTGCCCGTGAGGGTGGACTCCAGTTTTAATCATCCTCAACTGTAAAATAAAATGGCAAAACAGAATGAAAATCGGGTCAAACCCGCTGAAACAGAACTAAAAGATAAATTGGTTCAACTAAACAGAGTGGCCAAAGTGACCAAAGGTGGTCGTACTTTTAGTTTCGCTGCTATCGTAGTTGTGGGTGATGGTAATGGTACTGTCGGTCACGGTTTGGGTAAAGCGAGAGATGTCTCTGAAGCAATTACAAAAGCTGCAGATGATGCTAAAAAGAATTTAGTAAAAGTTCCTATCTATAAAGGTACTATTCCACATGAAGTTTTAGGCAAATTTAAAGCCGGTAAGGTTTTTTTGAAACCTGCTTCTGATGGTACAGGTGTTATTGCTGGTGGTTCTATGCGTGCTGTATTGGAAATAGCTGGTGTACATAATGTGTTAGCTAAATCTCAAGGTTCTTCTAACCCTCACAACGTAGTAAAAGCTACTATAGAAGCGCTTAAGAACTTAAGAGATCCCCGTGTCATTGCAAAAACACGTAAAATTACTTTAGAAAAACTATTTAACGGTTAAAACATGGCAAAGGTAAAAGTAACACAGATCAAAAGTATTATCGATCGTCCAAAACGTCAAAAGGATACGATGGTAGCTCTGGGTCTCAGGAGAATTAATCACTCGGTGATTAAAGAAGTTACTCCTCAAATAATGGGTATGATTGCCAAAGTAGCTCACTTAGTGGTTACAGAAACGGCAGTTGACTAGACAATAACTTACATCAGTTAAAATATCAAGCAATGGAATTACATAGCTTAAAACCAGCAAAAGGTGCTGTAAAAAAAGGGAAGAGAATAGCGAGAGGTCAGGGATCTGGCCGTGGAGGAACTTCTACAAAGGGCCACAAGGGTGCTAAAGCTCGTACTGGTCATAAATTGAAGCGTGGCTTCGAGGGTGGTCAAATGCCTCTTCAGATGCGTTTACCTAAAGTGGGCTTTAAGAATCCTAACAGAGTTGAATACGTTCCTATTAATTTAGATTATATTCAACTAATGGTAGAAAAACATAATCTAATAGACATTAATCTTGATTCTTTAAAAGAGCATGGTTTCATCGCTCGTTTAGATAGAGTGAAGGTTCTTGGCAGGGGTGAATTAAAGGCTAAGGTTAATTTATCTGTTCATGCTTGTTCTCCCGCTGCAAAAGAGGCGGTTGAAAAAGCTGGGGGATCGATTGTCCTTGTATAACTAATTATCATGAAACGGTTTATTACAACTTTAAAAAATATTTGGAGTATTACTGAACTCAGAAATCGTATTCTGACTACGTTAATTGTCCTTGTTGTTTATCGGTTTGGAAGCTATATCGTGTTGCCAGGTGTTATCCCTGCCGCTCTCGATGCTCAAAACGCTGCGGGTGAAAAGACGAACGATCTTATCGGTTTAATCAACTCCTTTACGGGTGGAGCTTTTAAGAATGCCTCTCTTTTGGCTCTAGGTATTATGCCCTATATAACTTCCTCGATTGTTATACAGCTCTTGGGTTTTGCCGTACCATATTTTCAACGTCTTCAACAAAAGGAAGGTGAGTCTGGTAGAAAAAAGCTCAATCAGATTACGCGTCTCTTAACGGTGGTTGTTACTTTGGTACAAGGTAGTGGTTACCTTACTTACATTAGTACAATGGGTGCTATCGATCCAGCTATTCCGAAAGCTATCTTCTGGTTCAGTAATATCATTATATTAGCAGGTGGTACCGTATTATCTATGTGGTTGGGTGAAAGGATAACTGATCGTGGTATTGGTAATGGTGTTTCGCTGCTTATCACCGTAGGTATAATAGCTACTTTACCTTCTGCCCTAGGCTTTGAGTTTCAAGCTCAATTGGAAAATAACGCCTTGCTATTATTTGTTTTGGAAATGGCTTTACTTTTTGTAATTATCATACTTACTATTATGGTGGTTCAGGCAGTCAGACGTATTCAAATTCAGTTTGCGAGGAAAGCCGTAGGTCGAGAAGGGTCATCTCTTCCAAATGCTGGCGCTAGAGATTATATTCCTCTGAAGTTGAACGCTTCAGGTGTAATGCCAATCATTTTTGCCCAGGCATTAATGTTTTTACCTTCTACAGCCATGCAGTTTGCTTCCGCTGAAGCTGCTTCATCCAGCAGTTTCCTTATAGCCTTAAATGATTTTGCTTCTGTTGAGTATAATGTTATTTATTTTCTTCTGATTTTTGTTTTCACTTATGTCTATACGGCGTTGTTAGTGAATCCACAAAATTACTCGGAATATCTTAAAAGACAAAATGCGTTTATTCCTGGTGTAAAGCCTGGTGTACCAACAGCAGAATACATTGATAATATTACTAGTAGAATTACCTTGCCAGGAGCATTATTTCTTGGCCTGATAGCCATTTTACCAGCTTTCGCTGCGGCTTTTGGTGTAAATCGTTCTTTCTCCATTTTCTTTGGCGGAACTTCCCTTTTGATATTGGTAGCCGTTGTGTTAGATACATTAGCTCAAATCGAAAGTTATTTACTAATGCGTCGGTATGACGGTTTAGTTAAATCGGGTAAAGTACAAGGAAGACAAACTGGAAGTCGTTTACAAGGTATTGGAAGTGAAATGTAATTTCAGAACGTTCTAGTAGAATGACCTGTCATTTATTACGTTGGATAGTAAAAGTATTATCCTATAGTTTGAATAGTTTTTATATCAAGACGAATGGTTCATTATAAAACGAAAGATGAGGTTGTTTTCATCAGGGAAAGTTGCCAGATAGTTTCAGATACACTTGAACACGTGGCTTATTTACTTAAGCCTGGTATTAGTACCAGAGAAATAGATGAAATAGCTGAATCTTTTATTTTATCAAAGGGTGGTCTTCCTGCTTTTAAGGGCTACAATGGTTTTCCCTCCTCTCTTTGTATATCTTTGAATAATGAAGTTGTTCATGGAATTCCAAAGGGAGATCGGTTCTTAAAGGAAGGTGATTTGGTATCCATCGATTGTGGGGTCGTCAAAAATGGCTATTTTGGTGATGCTGCTTTTACTTTCCTTTTAGGAGAGGTGTCGAAGGATAATTTTGACCTTTGTAAAGCCACTTTAACCTCTTTGTATAAGGCAATAGAAGTTTCCCGTTGTGGAATGAGAATGGGAGACATTGGTTTTGCTATTCAATCTTTTATTGAATGGGAATGTGGTTTTAGTGTGGTTCGTGAATTGGTCGGTCATGGTATTGGTAAACAATTGCATGAAGAACCTGTTGTCTCCAATGTGGGAAAACGGGGATCTGGGCAAAAAATCAAAAGTGGTTTGGTTATTGCCATTGAGCCAATGGTTAATTTTGGTAAGAAAGAAGTGGTTGTTCTTAATGATGGATGGACGGTTGTGACTAAGGATACATCCTACTCTGCTCACTATGAACATACTGTAGCTATTTTTGATGATGGTGTTTTGGTTTTATCAGACCATTCCGGCATTGAAAAGGCTTGTGTTGAAAACCCTTTTTTAACATCAGTCATGGTAGAAAGTTAGTTTTTTTTATTATTAACTATCAGATTAACTGATTTTTATTACTAAAATGAGTAAACTGAAATAGATTTTGTTTATCTTCGCACTCCGAAATTCGGTATATGTCTAAAAAAGATTTGATTAAACAAGACGGTATAATAGAGGAAGCTCTCTCAAATGCCATGTTTAGGGTTAGGTTGGAAAACGACCACCAAATAACAGCCACCATCTCTGGCAAAATGCGTATGAATTACATTCGTATTCTTCCTGGTGATAAGGTTTCTGTTGAAATGTCACCCTATGATTTGGCACGCGGAAGGATAACCTATCGTTATAAATAATCGTCCTCTGAAACTTTAACGCTATTAAAAGCAAACAAATGAAAGTAAGAACTTCTGTAAAAAAACGATCTGTTGACTGCATTGTAGTCAAGCGAAAAGGGAAAGTTTACATTATTAATAAGAAAAATCCTAAACTGAAACAAAGACAGGGTTAATTCCTGTTTGGTTTCCTAAACTATAAACTAAGAAACATGGCTCGAATTGGCGGTGTTGATTTGCCGAGAAATAAACGTGGTGCTATCGCATTAACCTATATTTATGGCATTGGGCGTACAACGGCCCTCAATATTCTTGCGCAAGCTGGCGTTGATGAACATGCTAAGGTTGAAACCTGGTCTGATGATAATATTAGAGAGATCTCTCGTATTGTTTCTACCGAGTTCAAAACTGAAGGTGAACTCCGTTCAGAAGTGCAAATGAGTATTAAGCGATTGATGGACATTGCTTGTTTAAGAGGTTTGCGGCATCGTAAAGGTTTACCTGTAAGAGGTCAACGTACACGTACAAATGCCAGAACCCGTAAAGGTAAGCGTAAGACAGTCGCAAACAAAAAGAAGGTAACTAAGTAATTCTATCGTAATTGTCAATTGGCAGTTACACTAAATGTTTTTTGTAAAATGGCAAAAGCAACCAAAAAAAATGTAAAAAAAAGGGTCGTAAAGGTAGAATCGGAAGGTTATGCTTTTATTCAAGCTTCTTTTAATAATATTATCGTCTCTATTACCAATAAGGCTGGTCAAGTTATTTCTTGGGGTTCCGCGGGTAAATCAGGCTTTAAGGGTTCTAAAAAGAATACTCCCTATGCAGCTCAAATTGCTGCAGCCGATGCAGCTAAAGTAGCTCATGATGCTGGTCTAAGAGTAGCAGAAGTTTTCGTTAAAGGTCCTGGTTCTGGTAGAGAAGCTGCTATTCGTGCATTAGATGGTGCAGGTATCAGAGTTTCTATTATTAAGGACATGACTCCTATTCCTCACAATGGTTGTCGTCCTCCAAAGAGAAGAAGAGTTTAATTCTTAATAATTAATAATATTCCTTATGGCAAGATATACTGGTCCCCGTACTAAAAAAGCAAGAGCATTTGGCGAGGCAATTTATGGTCCTGATAAATCATTCGAACGTAGAAAATCTCCTCCTGGTCAGCATGGTGCTACAAGACGGCGTAAACAACGTTCTGATTATGCTGTTCAACTCACTGAAAAGCAAAAAGTTAAATATACTTATGGCCTACTCGAAAGACAGTTCCGTAATTTATTTGAAAAAGCTGCCCGAAAGGCAGGTGTTACTGGTGAAGTGTTACTTCAGTTGTTAGAGTCAAGACTCGACAATGTTGTTTACCGCTTAGGTATTTCGCCTACGAGAAATGGTGCAAGACAGCTTGTTACGCACAAACATATCCTCGTAAATGGCATCCTGACTAATATTCCATCTTGCTTACTTCGTCCAGGTGATATCATTACCGTAAGAGGTAAATCACAGAGCCTGGAAATAGTGGCTAATAGTTTAGCTGGACGTGCCAGCGAAGTTAGAAAGTATCCTTGGTTAGAAGTTAATCCTGATAAATTTCAGGGTACCTTTATTTCTCTACCTGAGCGCAGTCAGATTCCTGAAAAAATTAATGAACAACTCATTGTAGAACTTTATTCCAAATAAGAACATCTTACTGACTTCGTTTTTGTCATTTTTTGTTTTTTTATTCCGACCTATGAGTATTCTAAATTTTCAAAAGCCTGATAAAATTGTTTTGCAAAAATCAAACGATTTTGAAGGTTTATTCGAGTTTAAACCGTTGGAACCCGGCTTCGGGCAGACTGTTGGTAACTCCTTACGTCGTGTACTTCTTTCTTCTTTAGAGGGTTATGCGATTAGTGCCATTCGTATTGCGGGTGTCGATCACGAGTTTTCAACTATACCTGGTGTAGTCGAAGATGTTGTAGAGATTATCCTTAACATAAAGCAGATTAGGTTAAAGAAATTAGTTCCCGAAGATGAATTCGATGGGGATAAGATTTATATGACTATTTCTGGTAAAAGTTCTTTTTCTGCAGGTGATATCGAGGCACATACCAGTCATTTCAAAATCATGAATCCTTCTTTGCTCATCTGTAGCATGGAACCTACGGTTAATCTTGAGTTAGAAATTACTATTACTAAGGGTAGAGGTTATGTTCCTGCAGATGAGTCTATTACTAAGGATTCTCCTATCGGTGTTATACCTGTAGATGCTATCTATACGCCTATCAAAAATGTGTCGTACAAGATTGAAAGTACTAGGGTAGGACAAAGAACAGATTACGAGAAGCTAACTATAGATCTTAAGACGGATGGAACCATTCACCCTGAAGAAGCTATTAAAGAGGCATCCAGAATAATGATTCAACATCTTATGCTTATTACTGATGAGAACATCACCTTTGATGATGCATCAAGTAAGGAGGAAAATATTGTCGATGAGCATATTCTACACATGCGGAAGTTGTTGAAGACTTCTTTAGAAGATCTTGATTTATCTGTTCGTGCTTATAACTGTTTGAAAGCGGCAAAGATTAATACCCTGGCTGAACTTGTTCATTACGATACGCACGAATTATTGAAGTTCAGGAATTTTGGTAAAAAATCACTCGTAGAAATTGAAGAGCTATTGGTTGAAAAAGGTCTTAATTTTGGAATGGATTTAGCCAAATTTAAATTGGACGAAGAATAAATATCATTTAAGAGGTAAGTGCTAGGCTTTTTATGGTGCTTCTTCTTTCTTATTTTTGCATTAACCGAATATTGCATAAGCCTTAACCAATATTTAGTGATGCGACGTTAAACTTTTTTTTATGAATCACGGTAATAAACTTAACCATTTAGGCAGGAAATCTGCCCACAGAAAGGCGTTACTTAGAAATCTTACGATTTCTTTGATTATGCACAAAAGAATTACTACTACGGAAGCTAAGGCTAAAGCTCTAAGAGTTTTTGCTGAGCCACTTTTTACTAAATCTAAGGATGATAGTACCCATAATCGCAGGGTTATCTTTAGTTATCTACAGAATAAAGAGGCATTAATTGAGTTGTTCTCTACCGTTGCTCCTGCGATTGCAAATAGACCAGGGGGTTACTTAAGGGTAGTTAAATTGGGTTTCAGAAAAGGTGATGCTGCTGATATTGCTATTATAGAGTTAGTTGATTTCAATGAAGTCTATAAAATTAAGTCTGATGCTGCTAAATCTACTGGAAGAAGAGGTCGTCGTGGAAAGGGTTCCGCATCAGGTACGGGTTCTGATGCCGTTGTGGAAGATGCAGTTATAGATGGTGATGACACCACTGAAGTAGAAAATAAAGATTAATTTTTTATATATATCATTATTGAAAGAGGCTATTCATTTTGGATAGCCTCTTTTTATTTTTATCCTTTTTGGTATTAAGTTTTTGGATACTTTATTTAAAATATTAGTTTTCATCCTTTCATTTATAGCTAATAATACTATATTTGTGAGGTTTTATTGTTGGTATATTACTATATTTCATGGAAGAATCTTTTAGTCCCGCTGTTTTACTTCTTGATGACGGAACCTTTTTTAAAGGAAGGTCTGTTGGTGTCAAAGGTATCACCACTGGTGAAATTTGTTTTAATACTGGTATGACTGGTTACCAGGAGATTTTCACTGATCCGTCTTACAGTGGTCAGTTAATGGTTACAACGAATGCTCACATAGGTAATTACGGCACCTCGAAGAATGATACTGAGTCTAGTAAAATTCAGATATCAGGGTTGATTTGTAAGAATTTTACCGTGCCTTACTCAAGGAATTTAGCGGATAATTCTGTGCAGGGCTATTTCGAGAATGAGCATTTGGTTGGTATTTCCGATGTTGATACCAGGTCCATAGTAAGACATATTCGTAGCAAAGGGGCTATGAATGGTATTATTAGTTCTACTATTCTGGATTTAGATGAGTTAACAATATTGTTGAAAGACGTCCCTTCGATGGATGGTTTAGAACTTGCCTCTACCGTTTCAACTGACATTCCTTACACTGTCGGTTCTTCCACCGCCCCACTGAAAGTGGCTGTGTTAGATTTTGGTATTAAGAAGAATATATTAGACTGTTTAGTTGAAAGAGGTGTATTTGCTAAGGTTTTTCCTGCAAAAACGCCTGTTAAGGAATTGTTGGATTTTAATGCAGATGGTTATTTTTTATCAAATGGACCTGGCGATCCGGCAGTTATGGATTACGCTATCGAAGCTGTTAAGGAAATTAGAAAGTTTGGAAAACCCGTATTTGGTATTTGTTTAGGTCATCAGCTTCTCGCTTTATCAGCGGGAATTCCCACCTTTAAAATGCATCACGGACACAGAGGTATTAACCATCCTGTGTTAAATCTTGCAACGGGTAAGTGTGAAATTACCAGCCAGAATCATGGCTTTGGTATCGACCCCTCCGTTGTAAGAGGAAAGTCATCTGAAATTGAAATCACCCATGTGAATTTAAATGATGATAGTATAGAGGGAATTCGTATTATCGGTGAAAAATCATTTTCAGTTCAATATCATCCTGAAGCCTCTCCCGGGCCTCATGATGCAAGATATTTATTTGATCAATTCGTTCAATTTATGACTGCTTAAATGCAGTCCGTACCTTTAAAATATTTAGTGTAATGAGTGCAATTGTTGATGTTCATGCGAGACAAATACTTGATTCCAGAGGGAATCCGACCATTGAAGTTGAGGTAACTACAGAGAGTGGTTATTTTGGGAGGGCCGCAGTTCCTTCAGGTGCTTCAACGGGTAAACACGAAGCCGTTGAATTAAGAGATAATGACCCCAAAAGTTATCTGGGTAAGGGTGTTAACAAGGCTGTTATAAATGTTAATGAAGCTATTGCAGATGAGATTATTGGCCTTGATGTCTTTGAACAGGTAGCCATAGATGAACAAATGATTCGTCTTGATGGTACAGCAAATAAATCAAGATTAGGTGCAAATGCTATCTTGGGTGTTTCTTTGGCTGTTGCAAAGGCTGCCTCCGAAGCTGCTGGTTTACCTCTTTACCGTTATTTAGGCGGTGTTAATGCGCGTACCCTTCCAGTTCCAATGATGAATATTCTTAATGGAGGTTCTCATGCAGATAATAGTATTGACTTCCAAGAGTTTATGATTATGCCTGTAGGTGCGCCTACCTTTTCAGAGGCAATAAGAATGGGCGCTGAAGTGTTTCATCATCTTAAAACAGTCTTGAAAAAGAAGGGGTATTCCACCAATGTTGGTGACGAAGGTGGCTTTGCACCGAATATTAAATCAAATGAAGAAGCTATAGAAACAGTATTAACTGCCATTGAAGCAGCAGGCTACAAGGCTGGTGAAGATATCCTCATAGCTATGGATGCTGCAGCTTCTGAGTTTTATCTTGAAGAAGAAGGTCTTTATCATTTTAAGAAATCATCAGGAAAAAAACTTTCTTCAGATGAGATGATAGGCTACTGGGAATCTTGGGTTAATAAATATCCTATTTGCTCCATTGAGGATGGTCTTGCAGAAGACGATTGGGCTACATGGAATAAATTAACACAAGCCATTGGTAATAGGGTTCAGTTAGTCGGTGACGATTTATTCGTTACTAATACCCTTCGTTTGCAAAGGGGAATAGATGAAAAATCTGCTAACTCTATATTAATAAAAGTTAATCAAATAGGTTCTTTAACAGAAACAATCAATGCAGTAAATCTAGCCAATAGAAATGGTTTTACCGCAGTGATGAGTCATAGATCCGGAGAAACGGAAGACACAACAATTGCAGATTTAGCCGTTGCTCTGAATACAGGTCAAATCAAAACGGGTTCAATGTCCCGTTCTGATAGGGTAGCAAAGTATAATCAGCTTCTACGCATTGAAGAAGAACTTGGTCCCATTGCTATATTTCCAGGTCGTTCCATACTCAAAAGATAAATTATTTATCTATGGCTCAGTCTAGATTTTTCATAAAAAGGTTGCTTCCTAAACCTCTTCAAAATAAGTATATCCTTACTGCTTTCGTATTTGTTTCCTGGCTTTTCATTTTTGATAAACATAATTTTTTTGAACAGTGGCGTTTAAATAAAAGTATTCATCAACTTAGAAATGATAAAGAAAATTTTACAAATAAAATTACCGAAGCGAAAAGAGAAAGTGTGTTGTTAAAGAAGAATGGAGAGGCTATCGCTCGTGAAAAGTACTTTATGAGTAAAAAAGGAGAGGACGTTTTTATTATTAGTGAAGAGTAGGTTTACATTTTATCGCTTTTAAATATAATTGAACACATGGCTGTTTTGGTAAATAAAGACTCTAGGATTATTGTTCAGGGTTTTACAGGTAAAGAGGGTACTTTTCATGCTGAACAAATGATAGCTTACGGCACTCAGGTTGTTGGTGGAGTGACCCCGGGTAAGGGAGGTTCTTCCCATTTAGATAAACCGGTTTTTAATACCGTGGCTGATGCAGTTACATTGGCGCATGCTGATACTACGGTTATTTTTGTTCCTCCGCCTTTTGCTGCTGATGCTATCATGGAAGCTGCTGAAGCAGGTATCAAAGTAATTATTTGTATTACGGAAGGTATTCCTGTACAAGATATGGTTAAGGTTAAAGCCTATATTTCAAATTTTGACTGTCGTTTAATTGGTCCCAATTGCCCTGGTGTTATTACCCCAGATGAAGCAAAATGTGGAATTATGCCAGGTTTTATTCATAAAAAAGGTAAAATTGGTATCGTTTCCCGCTCGGGAACGCTTACCTACGAAGCGGTTGATCAAGTTACAAAGGCGGGTATGGGACAATCTACCTGCATAGGCATAGGAGGTGATCCTATTGTTGGAACGACTACCAAGGAAGCCGTAGAACTACTTATGAATGATCCAGAAACGGAAGGTATTATCATGATTGGTGAAATTGGAGGTGGCATGGAAGCTGAAGCTGCCTATTACATCAAAGAGCATGGTACCAAACCTGTTGTTGGATTTATTGCAGGTCAAACGGCTCCAAAAGGTAGAAAAATGGGACATGCCGGTGCGATAATCGGTGGCGCTGAAGATACCGCTGAAGCAAAAATGGCTATCATGAGAGAATGTGGTATTCATGTTGTTTCTTCTCCCGCAGAAATTGGTGTGACAATGAAAAGAGTTTTGAATAAATAATTTTTGCCTAAGTTTTTAGGTGCTGCCTCCAAACATCGGATTATTCCTTGTTTGGAGGCTTTTTTGTTTTGCTTTTTCCTGAAGGATTGTTTAATGTCTTATAGCCATTTAAAAATAGTTCCTTACTTTAACGGCTCAGATGATTATTTTTTGAACATTTATTTATTATATATACCATTAGTGATGCATAATTTTTGTTCGTAAAATCTTTAATTTGTCTAACCTAAAGGTACAATTTCAATGAAGTCAATAAAGAAATAGATGAAAATTATAAAAATATGTCTGAGGAAGGTATTTATTCACTTTAATAATTAGATCCAAATTTCATTGAGAGTAAAAAACTCACCAAGGTCAATATTTTGTTGAATTTTTTGCTGATTGTAAAGTTTCTGGGTTCAAACGTATAGAAAAGGAGATAAAACATTAAAAAAGTACAATGATAGTTTGCACTATTTTAATAAGTATGCAAATTTTATTCTAAGGTGGTGATTTTTATCTCAACCTTCCTATTTAATGGTTTAGGTCGGTCATCTTTTATCTCTCCATGACCTTTCATTGAAATTCTACTAATTTCTACGCCCTTTTCCAATAATAACAAGGAAACAATCTTAGCTCTTTTTTCCGATAAATCTAAATTGTATTTAAAGTCACCCACGTCGTCAGCATAGCCGTTTATCTCTACCCTTTGTATGAATTTTGAGGGTATTCCCGCGATGTATCCTTCTAATTTTTCTTTTTCACCCATTTCCAGGATGTCACTATCAAACTGAAAATACAAAGAATGATAATATCTTTTTAGTTCTTTGAAGCGATTACTACTCAAAGGCGGAGCGGTATCTACAGGTTCAGGTTTCACTATCTCAGGAAGGGGAACCTGTATTGGAACAAGCAAAATTTTCAATGGGTAGAATTTTCTGTTATTCCATTCTGGTATATTCTTTATTATGGTCTGACTATGATACCCAGGATGAGTAATGACAAGTGGTAATGACGTATTTGCAGGAACACATAAAAAAAATCTACCTTGATTATCTACTTGAACGAGAGGAAATGTCGTCGAATTTATAGTGCCTGTTACCGGCTTTCCCGTTAAAGAATCTTTAATGCTTCCATAAACGTAAGTGATTAAATCTCCCCTTAATTGACTCTGCAGGTTTACTTTGTAAATATCCATACCTCCAAATCCATCAGGTCTGTCAGAGGCAAAATAACCGGAAAGTCCGTCCGCTGTAAGAACAAATCCTAAATCTTCAAAAGGACTATTTATTTTGGGACCCAGATTAAAGGCATTACTCCATCCTCTATATTTATCAAAAGAACTCATGAAAATATCCTGACCGCCGAATCCAATATGCCCCGTTGATGAAAAAAAAAGCCGATTTCCATCATTGCTAATAAATGGAGATTCTTCATCTTTGTCTGTATTTATAGGCGCACCCAGATTGGAGGGATTACTCCATGTTCCGTCTTTCTGCTTTACCGATACCCAAATATCAGTCCCACCAAGTCCACCAGGTCTGTTACTGGCAAAATACAAAACGCGGCCATCGCAGGAAATACAAGCCTGACTTTCCCAACTGTCAGAATTTGGATGATCTACCATAGCCTTTACCTCTCTTACTTGTCCACTTTCGATTTGTCCGGTCCAGATATCACATGGCCCCTTAATTTCAGGACGATTACAAGCCGTAAAATACAGCGTTCGGCCATCTCTCACCAGCGTGCTCATGCCCTCATTGAAAATAGTATTTATTTGATTATCAAAAGGCGAACCATTCCCCCACTGGTTGTCTTCATTATTGGTGGCAATAAATAAATCTTCGTCTTTATTTTCATTTTTCCTTTTGGTGTAAAGCAAAATGAATTGATCATTGGTTATAAATGGAAAATATTCATCTGCAGTAGTATTTATTGAACTTCCCAGATTTATTACGTTCGATTGCGTGGCCAAATGTGAACTATCCAAGGCCATTCTGCATGCTTGAAAAGTAATAGGTAATTTTTTTAAGGTTTCCCTTTCTAAAATTTCCTCTTTTTCACCATTGACAGTAAATTGGATAAGTGGTAATCCCTGCAACCGTTCAAACTGTTCAAAGTAACTTATAGCTCTTTTGTAGTTCCCCTCTTTATAATAGAGTTCTCCTATTTGATAGTATAGTAATCGTGAAAACTGAGGGGCCTTTTCAATGATGGAGGCATACATTTGCCTTGCTGCATACCAGTCATTCAAGCCTTCATAGCCAAGACCAATCCCCCTTTCCGCCGCGACTAAATCGGGTTGTAACTTGATGGCTAATTTAAAGTACTGAATGGCTGTTTTGTATTTATTTTTCAGTAAGGCATCTTCTCCTTTCCGATAGAGAGAAACGGCTTTCTGACCGTCACTCGATGGCTGCCCGTGGAGTATTGAAAAATGGAAAAATGTGTAGAAAATGATCAAAAAAAATAACCTCATACGCTCTGGTTTCTTTCTTTATTATTAGTTGAGAAAATAAGCGGCGGCGGCCAGTGCACTATTTTTACCTGGACATTCCAATCGCGCAACACGTTTAAATGTTTGGTAATCTATTAAATACTCACCATCTAACTTGCCGATTTTTTTGAAATCCGAATATCTGATGATAAATCCACTTTCAAATTTTAATAGTTTTTTATAAGTGTTGTAGGCCAGTAAAAATGGTCCATCAATCTTATAAATTCTCCTGAAAGTGTCATAAGTCTGCACGTAATCACCGTCCACTCTAAGTACATTTTTGAAGGTACTATAGTCTTTTATAGTACATTGAGCCTTCCCTATTGAAATGCTGAGAACAATCATGAAAAATGAAATAAATATTTTATTCGATAGCATATTTTAATTTTTAATCAGGTTAAATATAAGGTAAATTATGATTAATTAAAAGGTTTGGTTATATTTCAGTTTAATGATTAAAAAAAAGGATATGCAACTGAACAAAAATCAAAAGTCACTCATAAATAAGGTTATAGAGGGATGGGAAAGGGCTGAATTAATAGATGTTGATGTGGCAAATAAATTAAAGGCATTTGATACCGTTCAGGAAATTGACTGGGCAAAAGTATCTAAATATTCTTTTTGGTTAGCTATTGCCTCTATAGTCATTGCCATCGGTACCTTATTCGCCGATAAATGGATCATTTCTCTAATAACGTATATTTTTGAGGCTCCGAAAATTGTTTTGAGTATTCTATTTGCCATTTTATCAGCCTTGACGTTCTATTTTGGCTGGAAATTTGAAAAGAAAAGTCCACAAAAATCTTTCTCCATTGCCTTCATACAGTTACTCGGTGCTGTTTTTCTAAGTTTTTCATTCATTTATCTGCTTGAGATTTTTGATAAAAATCAATTTGAGGTTACTTCAATTCTAGCTTTGAGCACATTGAGTTATGCCTTGTTGGGCTATTCATTCCGTTCCGTACCTTTATGGATTTTAGCCTTATGCTCATTCGTTGCCTGTTATATTTCTTTTACGGAAGAATGGACAAGCTATGGAAATTACTTTTTGGGAATGAATTTCCCACTCAGAATTACCGTTTTGGCTTTCATACTTTATGCTGCTACCCTTCTGTTGAAAAATAACAAAGCCCTTCAGCTTTTTATGCCTTCCTCGCAATTATTCAGCCTCCTTTTGTTGTTTTTCTTCCTCTGGATTTTATCCATTTCCGGAAATGTTCCCAATGTTAACCACTGGGAAAAAACGCAGCAATTCAGTAGAATTTTCTGGGGTATATTCGCTATGGTAATTTGTCTTTTCGCTATATATAGAGGGTTCAAAATGCAGGATAATAAACTACAACTTATTGGGTTTTTATTCTTTTTGCTGAATATGTACACGCGTTATTTTGAATATTTCTGGAATTCAATGCATAAAGCCTTATTTTTTGCCCTTTTGGGTGTTTCATTTTGGTTCATTGGGACAAAAGCGGAAAAGTACTGGAGACAGAAAATAAAGACATTGGAACCAGTCGATTAACGACTAGATATTTGTATAGTTTCACTACTATATGTTATATTTTATAAATATGTATAAATTTCAATATTACTTTGTTGGAGCGTAATTGATTTGCTGACAAAAGTAATAGTGATATGGTTAAAAGACAAAAATTTTCAAAAGCGGAAAAGGAAGATCGATGGTTAGAATTTTTACAAAGGGTGTATTTTTCTAAATCATTCACTTCAACAAATTTCAATACGATTGATTTTTCTAAAATCATAGGAATTCCTTCGGGAAATCTGATAGCTCAATTAAGAGAAAATCTGGGACTCAGTTTTATCAAATGTAAGATTGCCTTACGTATCTACTATGCCATACAGTGCATAAATGAAGGATATTTAACCTTACATACGGTGGAAGGATTGGCAAACGAATGCGGTTTTACCAGCAGAAGTCGTTTTTCTGTGGTCTTTAAAGCTATTACTGACTTTACCCCAAAAGAATATGCGGAGAATTCAAAACATACTCTACCCAAGTGGAGGGATCTAATAGCCAAATGCCAGGCACTTTCGGTTTAAATAACCATTTATTATTTCCAGTAAGGTGGAGCATAATTTTGCTTCACCTTTTTTATTTTATTCGGATAAAAAGTATATTTGGAATATGAAAATATACAGAACTACAAAAGGCATTGTAATTAATCATCAGGATGATTTTTACAAAGTAGAAGATTTGGATTGGGATTCTTTAGTGAATAGAGATGATTTATACTCATTTATTAGCAGTAGGATAGCGGGAATGGCTACTTTCTCAGCTTCCGAATTTTTGGAAAATGAGTGGCGGGCACCTATTCATCATCAGGAAATCTGGGCGGCAGGCGTAACCTATTTAAGAAGTCGTGAGGCTAGAATGGAGGAATCAAAAACCAGTGGTGCCGCTGACTTTTATGCTAAAGTATATGAGGCGGATCGACCCGAATTATTTTTTAAATCTACGGCAGAAAGATGTGCTGGTCCCAATGATACCGTTCATATTCGGCGAGATAGTCATTGGAATGTTCCTGAGCCAGAATTAACTTTATTTGCCAGCAGTTCAGGGAAAGTAGTAGGTTATACCATTGGTAATGATATGAGTTCAAGAGATATTGAGGGTGAAAATCCTTTATATCTGCCTCAAGCCAAGAGTTATGACTTTTCTGCTGCCATAGGTCCTTGTTTGTATGTACCTGAATCACCTATTGCATCGGATACTGTCATTAAAATGAATATTGAGAGAGCAGGAGTCATTGCTTTTGAAGGTCAAATTTCAATAGATAGAATGAAAAGAAAGCACCAGGAATTAGTAGATTTTCTTTTTAGAGAAATGAGCTTTCCAAAGGGTGTATATTTGATGACGGGAACGTGTCTTGTTCCTGAAAACGATTTTACCCTTTTAGTTGGGGATATGGTAACTATTGAAATAGAACCCATTGGGATATTGAAAAATACCGTGGGGGTTAATAAATAAATCATGAATTTGCAGGGTAACCAATATATAGGCTTCACTCCTTCAGGAGCAGGCCAGGGGGTATTTCAAGCTATAAATCCGGTAAACGGGGAAAAGCTAGTGCCTTTTTTTAAGGAGGCAACCGATGAAGAGATTGCTTTAGCAGGTGAAAAGGCCTCGAATGCTTTTCAGCAGTATCGATTAACATCGGGGGCTGAAAAAGCACATTTTCTTACCCTGATTGCGGAACATATTGAAAAATTAGGCGATGATTTACTTCAACGATGTCACCTTGAAACAGGTTTGCCTTTGGCAAGAATTACAGGGGAACGGGGAAGAACCGTAGGGCAGCTTAAACTTTTTGCCGCCCTTCTAAAGGAGGGCTCCTGGGTAAATGCAAGTATCGATTTGGCCCAATCAGACAGGCAGCCTTTGCCTAAACCTGATATTCGTTCAATGCAAACGGCTTTAGGGCCAGTGGCTGTTTTTGGTGCCAGTAATTTTCCTCTGGCTTTTTCTGTGGCAGGTGGTGATACCGTTTCCGCTTTAGCAGCAGGGTGCTCAGTTATTGTGAAAGCCCATCCCGCTCATCCCGGAACCTGCGAAATGATTGGAATGGCTATTATTAATGCCGCCCAGGAGGCAAATATGCCCGATGGTGTGTTTTCAATGGTTCATGGCGGTCCAGGCGTGGGAATGACCCTGGTTAATCTAAGTGATATTAAAGCCATAGGTTTTACAGGCTCTCACACGGCGGGAATGGCTATTTTTAATGCAGCTATGAAAAGAGAAGAGCCCATTCCTGTGTATGCGGAAATGGGTAGCGTGAATCCGGTTTTTGTTTTTTCAGAAGCCCTGGAACATCATGCTGATCGTCTGGCAGAGGGTTTTGTGCAGGCAGTAAATCTCGGCGTAGGTCAATTTTGTACTAATCCCGGCGTATTAATCATTGAAGAGGGGGAAAACTGTTCTCCTTTTATGGAGAAAATTAAAGCAATATTTAGCCAGATTCCTGGCGGTAGCATGCTGACGGAAGGAATTAAAAATCAATTTGATAAAGCCATTGAAGCTGCGAAAGCTGAGGCTGATATTGAGGTGGTTACCTTGGGGCAGGCAGCAACGACCTTTACTGGGGTCACTCCCACTTTATTAACCGTAAAGGCCGACGCCATTTTACATTCAAATTTTCAGATTGAAGAAATATTTGGCCCCTCAAGTATAATCATAGTAGCTAAGGATGTTTCGCAAATGGAAGAATTGGCGCACTTTTTTTCGGGGCATTTAACCGCTTCTTTGTTCGGATTAAATGCCGGAAAGCCTGCTCAGATGAGGTTGGTAAATGTCTTAACCCAAAAAGTGGGTAGATTGATTGTTGATGGTTTTCCTACAGGCGTCGAAGTTTGTCATTCTATGGTGCATGGCGGGCCTTTCCCGTCAACTACTTTCGCTGGTAGCACTTCCGTTGGTACCTCAGCTATCTATCGTTTTACAAGACCATTATGCTTTCAAGGTTTCCCACATAATTTGCTGCCCGATGAACTCAAAGACGATAATCCATTAGGAATAATGAGGAAGATAGATGGAAAATACGGTGCTTAGTTCACTAAAATGTGACATTTTTTATATTAGGTAAAAATTATAGTCAACTTTATTTAATTTTTTATGAACTAACTTAGTGGTGTTTTGAAATTTTGCTGTATTTTGTAAATAATCTTCCTTTGATTTGAAAAGCTAGTAAATATTTAAAGATGTGAAGCTATTTTCAATGGAGTATTTTTATATGGTGTAAAATAGTCGCAAAACTCAAGGTTAAAAAATGATGTATTACAAGAATTCAGATGACGAAATATTGTGGAATGATTTCAGATCAGGAAGCAAAGAGGCGTTTGAGTACATGTATCGCAAGTATGTAGGTATTTTATACAATTATGGCTTTAAAATTTGTCAGGACAAGATGCTGACAAAAGATGCTATTCAGGAGGTTTTTCTGTCGCTCCTCTCCAAATACGATAAAGTAAGCATTACCAATTCTATTAAACTCTATCTCTTCAAGTCTCTAAGAATAGAAATATTCAAAAAGCTTAAAGCGGAACAACCATTTACCGACTTATTGTTGGTTGATGCTGATTTCAGTATGGAGTATTCTGCAGAGGACAAGATGATAGAAGATGAGATAACCATGATTCGCATAAGAGAGTTGGCGAAAGTCATAGAAGTTTTGCCACGTCGTCAAAAGGAGTGTATCTATTTAAGGTTTTACGAGGGAATGACCTATCAGGAAATTTCAGACATCATGGACATTGAAGTGAGTTCAGTGTATAAAATGATATACAAAGCCATTGAAAAATTATATGAAAATCTGGCAATGAAAAATGGTAATCTTTTTTTGTGATTAAATAAAGTTCTTAAAAAAAGGGATAATTAAGGTATTTAATTTCATTATATATAAGTAAACCATTTTTTTATTTTATAAATCAGTTACAATGCATAGATTTTACAAAATGATTGTTTTGGTTATTTTAGCGGCTAGTGGAAGTCCGTTAATTAGCCAATCTACTTTATTGAATCCTATAAGCACTTTGGTGGATAAGTCAAAGGCGGGCAACAAACTTCCTGCGATCATTGACAATGCCGGTAACACAAGAGGTGCGGGTTTCAATGGTGAAAATATTTTTGTTGCTACTCGTACAGGGGGGAATATCATTTACTATTGGGATGTGACGAAACCTGATGTTGATCCAAAAACAATGAATACGACTGGGGTAACTGGCGGTTTGTTCGCTGTTTCTGATATTACGGTAGTTGGTAAAAAAGTGTTTTTGAGTAATATGGTAAATGCAACGGGAAATATTTTTAAATTGTATGGATGGTTAAACAAAGAAGCTACACCTAAAGTCCTGCTTGAGTTTCCTGCTCCGGCAACCAATGTAAGACTTGGCGACGCCATTACCGTATTGGGTGATCCTGCCACCGATGGCCTTTTTGTTGCTTCGGGTTGGGGGACAAAAAATTTCTACGTATGGAAAATGAAGGGAGATACCATTTCAGAAAAATCTCCTCAAATAGTTACCTTAGACAGCGTGGTCAATGTAAATTTTGCAAGAATAACCAAAGTACCAAAAAGTGATATGTATCTGGCAAGCGGGCCTACCATGGGTATGGCTCTTCTCGATAAAGACTTTAAGGTACTGGAATGGATAAAGCCTGGTGTATATTTTCCAAGTTGGCCTATGTATGCCCAGATTTTATTTTACAAAGATAAAAGGTTGTTGGCTTACCAGCACGTAAAAACAAGTCCGGTAGAAAATTTTCAGTATTTTATGGATATAAGCGCTGATACTACTACCCTCAGTGCCATTAAAAATATAGGTAAAAAGCCAGCGGTGGAAAGGCTCATCCACTCTCTCAATATCGGAAATGTTTCCAATGGAAATGCCAGTGTAAGTGTAGATATTTTGCCAAACGAGGCGGGGCATCTGCTTTCCTTCGTTTATTCTGCTGGAAATGGTTTTATACTTCAAAAATTTGGAGATATTGCTTCAAATACAGCGGAGCTTAATTTTTCTGCATTTAAAATGTACCCCAATCCAGCCTCCGATGTACTTAATATTCAGTCCGAACATATCATGAAAAGAGTGGTTGTACTCGATGTAAATGGCCGGATTGTTCGCTCAATGTCTGTCGAAAACACGCAATTAGCGATGGATGTAAGTGTTTTTCAAGAGGGTTTATACTTACTTTCAGTAGAAACAGCTAAAGGTATTTATACCCAAAAACTGCTTATTCAAAAGTAATAGTCCTACTGATTTAGCCTTTAAGTGTATTTCATGAATCAATCATTGTTCAATAAATACAAATCGTTTTCCTCAAAAGACTTTGCGGCCGATGACGATTTCGTAAGGTATGTTTGTCATCCCACAGAAGCAGAAAGCCTTTTTTGGGAAACGTTTTGTTATGTTTTTCCTGAAAAAAGCAGGGATGTCAGAGAAGCAAAGTTGCTTATTCAGGCATTACAACCTGATCACTCTGAGATGTTTCCCACTGAGGTTGAATCGTTGTGGAATGACTTGTCAACGAAACAGGATGAAATTTTTTCAAGTCGGCAGATTGAAGATATCTTTCAACCTGCCATTGTTAAAAAATCCTTTTTTATGGCTTCCGTTTTAATGTTAAGCTGTCTGTCTGGGGTTTTCCTGGTTCATCTTTTGAAAAAGGAAGAAATTTATGAGTACAAGACTGGCTTTGAGCAGGTAGCTACCCTCCTTCTCCCTGACAGTAGTAAGGTCATTCTTAATGCCAATTCATCTATTAAATTGTGGACCTCTGGCTGGTTAAATGAAACCAGAGAAATGACACTGAAAGGAGAAGCTCATTTTAATATTAATAAGCTAACATCGTCAGGTATGTACCATAAATTGTTGGTACATACCAATTCAGGAACCATTGAAGTCACCGGGACTATATTTAACGTATTCTCCAGAGGAAGTAAAACGAAAGTCTATCTTAAGGAAGGGGGCATTAAACTGAATCATTTACCCGACCTCCCCGTTATTCTTATGCACCCCGGAGATTACATACAGTATGATGTCCTGGATAAAACCATTTCAAAAAATAAGGTGGCACCGGAAAAGATTGATTCCTGGACCCTCAATAAAGTTGTTTTCGATAAAACGCCGTTTTCTGATGTTTTAAGTCACCTAAAGGATATACACGGCTTAGACGCCGTTTTGAAAAATAAATCTTTGGTGGACAAGTCATTTACCGGTATTTTGCCTGCCGATGATCTCGACTTGTTGCTCAAAGCACTGGAAGAAGCATTTGATATCAATATTTCAATAAAGGATAATACACTTTTAATCAACTTAAAATAACCTCAGGATATGACAAAAAACAAGTTCATTATCCCTTTACTTTTTCTTTTGTCTTTTGGTTATTCTGCGTTTTCTCAGGAATTAACAGATGTTAAAAAGGCATTGAGAGAAATTCAGGATAAATACGATATACAATTTATTTATGATGATGCTTTAGTGGTCGGCTTAAAAGTGGGTGCTTATTCCAATTGGGAGGAGAAACTTGAGGTGAAATTGGATAGAATTTTAAAGCCGGTTAAACTTACCTATTCTAAAATAAGCCAACAGCATTATGTGATTAAATCCTCTCCGCCTGCCGATGAAAAACAAGAGGTTAATACCAATGTGAATTCCTCAAAATCTTCTCCTCCTGCGAAAAGTACGAAGTTTAAGAACGTTTTTGGATATGTTTCAGATGAAAATGGTTCGCCAGCCGTAGGAGTGACGGTTATGGTTAAATCGTCGGGAATGGGAACCATTACTGACGAGATGGGGAAGTATGATATAGAAATTTCAGAAAATGGCGTATTGGTTTTTTCTTACGTAGGGTATAAATCTGTGGAAATTTCAGTAGCTGGAAAATCTAAAATCGATCTTAATCTTGAAATTGAAAGTACTCAAATTGATGAAATTGTAGTAGTTGCTTACGGTGTTCAAAAACGTGCTCATTTGACTGGTTCAGTAGCCACACTAAGTAGTCGTGAACTTTCACAAAAACCAGTAGATAATCTAACGACCATGCTTTCAGGCAGATTGCCAGGCGTTATTGCAAGACAGCAAAGTGGAGTACCAGGAGAAAATTCTGCCAAATTTTTTATCAGAGGCAGGAGTTCACCTACAGGTTCAGGTGCGCCTTTGATTATCGTTGATGGGGTAGAAAGACCATTTGATAATCTTGACCCCAATGAAATTGAGACCATTTCTATTTTGAAGGATGCGGCCTCTGCTGCCATGTACGGGGTAAGAGCCGCCAATGGCGTAGTTATGGTGACTACAAAATCTGGAAAGAAAAGTGAAAAAATCAATCTTAGCTTTACGAGTACTTACAGCATTTCTAAAAATACGGCTTTTCCTGATTATCCTAATGGTCCTGATTATGCTTTATGGCACAATAAAGCCAGACAATTGGATGGTCTTGCCGTCGATTATTCTCCTTCCGATATCGATAAAATAAAGAATGGAGATCCCGACGGTATTTTGGGTAACACAGAATGGACGAAACTGATTTTTGAGCCTTTTGCGCCACAATCTTATCAAAATCTGAATATTAATGGGGGTAGTAATAAGTTAAAATTCTTTAATAACGTAGCGCGTTTACATCAGGATGGAATTATTAAAGGCGTATCTTTTGACAGAATTAACCTTAGATCCAATGTTGAATATGAGGTGAATTCCAATTTTAGCGTTGCCTTAAATATTGCAGGCAGGGTAGAAGAGAGAAAACAGCCAGGAACATCACCAGGTTCTCAAGATATAACGATTGATAATTATAAGAATGTTATTTTCTATTCCATTTTGGCCAGACCTACCTCCCTTCCCAATTTGCCCGATGGTACGCCACTTGGATGGGGAAACCCCTTAGTGGCCAGAGATCAGTCGGGATTCTACAACCAGAAGCGGAAAATTTTTCAAAGTACCGCTAGTTTTATTTATAAATTACCCGATATTCCGGGACTTAATTTAAAAGCTAATCTGTCTTACGATTACGAAAATGGATTGACTAAACATTTTCGTACCCCACAGCGGTTGGCTACCTGGGAATATGCTAAAAGGGAACTGGTGTATTTTGACCGTCTGATGTCAAAGGATATTGCAAGTAATAAAAACGAATTATCACAGGGATTTAATGATTACCATAGAATAACCACCCAATTATCGGCAGATTATCAAAAAAACTGGGGTAAAAGTGTACTCAATGCCTTAGTTCTTTTTGAGGAGCAGAGCACAAAAACTTCTACTTTTGGTGTAAGTGGTCAGGATTTGCCCCTAACGGCTTTACCTGAATTGAATTTCGCTACGGAATACATTACGAATAGTTTGTATGGAAGTAGGGGTCAAAGGGGAACACGCGGTATTGTGTCCAGGGTTGGTTATGTGTTGAATGACAAGTACATGGCTGAATTTACAGGAAGGGCTGACTGGTCCTCCAGATTCGCAAAGGGTAATCGGCTGGGTATTTTTCCCGCAGTTTCTTTAGGATGGAACTTAGACAAGGAAAATTTTTTCCAACAACTTTTTCCTGTCGTATCCAGATTAAAACTTAGGGCATCGGCAGGTCTTCTGGGGAATGACGATATCGGTGGATTTCGATTCTTAAAGCAATTTAATCTGTCAACGCAACCACAAGTCATTTTTGGTGATAATGCTTATCTCGATCTTTTGACGGGCGCTGTTCCTAGTTATGATATTACCTGGGAAAAAACGGTCACTTATAATGGTGGTTTTGAAGCAGAAATTTTAGACGGTCTGTTTTCCTTTGAATTTGATGCATTTTACAAAGTAACTTCTGATATTCTTCAAAGTGTAGCCGGCATTTTTCCACCCTCAGTTGGAGGTAATTTTCCTTCTGTGGTGAATGCGGGTAAAATGGATGCCAGAGGTTTTGAGGCCATAATTACTCACAGCAGGCAAGTAAGGAAAGATTTCAGTTATCAGGTTTCTGGAAATGTGACTTTCTCACGAAATAAATTTTTGGAAATAGGGGAAAGCCCAAATGTTCCTCCCTGGCAACGAAGAACTGGCCAACCCCTTGGTTCCGTTCTTGGATGGGTTTCAGATGGTCTCTTTCAGAATGCGGAAGAAATAGCCACGGCAGCGCTCACCACGTATGAGATAAAACCTGGATTTATTAGATATAAAGATCTGAATGGTGATGGAGTAATTAATTTTGCCGACAGAACCTGGATAGGCAGAAGCCCCATTCCTGAAGTTATTTTAGGACTAAATCTGAGTGCGAATTATAAGAATTTATCCGTAAGCGCATTTTTTCAAGGGGCTACCCGAACCGATCTTATGCTTACCGGAGAATATCTTGGTGCTGGATTTTCTGACGGAACTTTTTTTACTCAACCTTTTAAATGGGGAGCCAATACGCCTTATTTCATATTGGAGAATACCTGGCAAAAAGAGGGCGACCTTACAGAATTTCCCCGTTTGACTACCATAACTCCCTTTAATAATAATCTGTCAACGGACTTTTGGAAAAGAGATGCTTCCTATATCAGGTTAAAAACGGTAGAGGTTTCCTATTCTTTTAACCTCAAATCCAGTAAAAATGCAGGGCAGAAAAAGATGAGTATATTCTTTAGTGGAACCAATTTATTTACGCTGAGCAAACTAAAATATATTGATCCTGAGGCTCCTACGGTAAATAATGGTTTTTATCCGCAGCAGAAAGTGTATAATTTTGGTATTAACATTTCAATTTAAAGGATATGGGAAAGTACATCATTATTTTATCGATATTTCTTGTAAGTTGTTCCAATACCATAGATTTTGTTCCTACAGATAGTTACAATGAAATTGCGGTGTGGGAAAACGAACAAAGTGTAAATCTTTATATCAATTCTTTTTACCGGATTTTTAACGAATATTTTTTATTCGGGAATAAGCCCATTGGCGGTGATGCTACCATGTCAGATGGTTTGACTGATTTGGCAAAATATTCGTCCAATTCTCCCGGAGAGGGCACGGCTAATCTGATTATGACGCAAGATGGTTATACCTCCGTTGCGGCCAATCATTTCAGTGTTTGGGCCAATGCCTACGCCTGGAATCGACGAATTCTTGAATTTTTGGATGATCTGCAAAAATATAATACCAAATTTTCAGAACCTGTTCGCTTGCGAATGGAGGCAGAAGTCAGATTTTTTAGAGCTTATATCTTTTTTCTAAATTACCGGAGTCACGGCCCTTTTATCATCAGGCGTTCCCTTAATGACCCTGTGGAAATGGCAATAAATAGTGAAAAGGATTGTTGGGATTTTATTGAAACTGATTTTGAATTCGCCGCAGCCCATTTGCCTGCTTCATGGCCGATAAATACGGGTGATGGCAGAGTAACCAAATGGGCAGCGCTTGCCATGAACTCCCGGGCCATGCTTTATGCCGAAAGATGGCAAAAAGCGGCAGATGCGGCAAAAAAAGTAATCGACGAAGGCGGTTTTGAACTGGAAACAAATTTTGCTGACATTTTTTTGAATGATAAAAGAAGAAAAAGTAAAGAGCATATTTTAGTGAAAAAATATCGACACACCAATGGTTTATTTCATGGTTTGGATGAAACCATTGCTCCAAGTGGTGATATTCAAGGTAAAGGAGGCCGTTTATGCCCTACCCAGGAATTAGTCGATGCCTTCTTTATGGAAAATGGTGCTGATTTTAATCCTTCTTCTCCTTTTGATTCTACGATGTATCTGCAAAGAGAAAGTAGATTTTATGCGACGATTCTCTATAATGGGGCGCCCTGGAAAGGAAGGACTATTCAGACCTGGGAAGGGGAAAATGCTTCCGTTGGCAATGGTTTAGATCGTTTTCTTGCCTACAATAGTTCGCCATACCCAAATACGACCGTTACTGGCTACTATTTTAGAAAACTTGGCGATGAATCTAATCTTAATTTTGATCTGGCATATAGAAAAAGTGATCAGGACTGTATAGAGATAAGATTAGCCGAGGTCTATCTTATTTTGGCAGAAGCATTTATAAATCTTAATAAAAGGTCAGAAGCTGAACAATGGATTCTTAAAGTACGCAACCGGTCATTACAAAAAGATGTGACTACCCTCAAACCTGATATTAAGGCTGAACTTGTACGTGAACGTATGGTCGAACTGGCCTTGGAAGGACATAGGTTCTGGGATTTGCGACGTTGGAAAATGGCCGCTTCTGTACTACATGGTAAAAAGTTTCATGGCGCAAAAATTACAAAACGTCCCAACGGAAAATTAGTGTTTGAAAGAGTGGCCGTTGATATCAATACACGAATTTACCCTGACCGTTTTGATAGGTTTCCATATCCTATCAATGAATTGAATAATAATTCTAAAATAACAACGCAACCCAATGGCTGGTAAACAATATATTATGGGAATAATGGTGGTAGCCATCTGTTTGTTCTTTGGCTGCCAAAAGGAACAGGTCTTTCCGCAAAGTACCAATAATACCCTATTGAGTATTTCCCTCGCTTACGCGAAAGATCCATTAAAAATCTATTCGCCAATTGCTAGTGATCTGGTGAAAGGTGAATTGCAATTTAAAATTCCGCCATTGCAAAATGCCTCATTCTCCTTGATGCGTGTCAATATTGTGGTGCCTACCTCAGCAATCATAGTACCCGCATTTAAGGGAAATACAGACCTGTCCAAACCCTATCGATTTTCTGTCATAGCAGAAAATGGAGATAAGAAAGATTACTTAATCGTAGTTTATAATTAACTAAAAACTTGTTTAATCACTCTAAAATTAGTAAAACATGTACCATTCATTTTTAATACCAAAGAAAATTAAAAGTCCGGGTTTACTCCTTATCGGAACCATCTCTTTTATGCTATGTCAAATGTCCTGTAAAAAGGAAGCTACGGAGGTAATAGATACCAATCTTTCCAAGTATATCGTAGAGAAGGTTAAAGTGCTCACTACCAAAGGAGAAGACCTGAATGCCCAATCTACCATTACCAAATTAAGTGAGGCAGAATACACGGTGGATGCCATTGTACCCGATGACGGTAACGACGGAAGAAGATTTAAAGTAGAATTTCAGTACCCTGCAGGGATAACTCCTATTTCGGTAACTCCTCTGTTAACAGATTCTATAGACTTTTCTATTGCCAAAACATTTACCATTAAATTTACAGAAACGGCGACGCGTAAATATACCATTAACATAATAGAACAGGCGCCGCAAGCTCCGGTCATTACCGCTTTTTCTATTACGGGTGCCGAACAGACCGTCATTGAGGAAGATGCAAGAAGAATAAGTGTAAGAGTACCTCAGGGTTCAAATCTTACCGCCATTACTCCGAAGATTACGTTGACACCATCAACGGCTACCATTGTAGGTGGAGAAAAAGCGTTGGATTTTACGAATCCTCAATCAATAACGGTTAAAAACGGAGGATCATCCAAAACTTATTCCATAAAAGTGGAGGACTACGGCTTTACCAAAATAACTAAACTTTTAGATCGTTCTCTGGCTTCTTCGTTGAGGCCAGGTGCTTTTGCCACCAAATCAGAAACCTCTATTGCCTTAGATTCTAAAGGAGAATTTGCTTTTGTAGCTTATGCAGATGGTATAAAAAAATACAATTTGGCCTCTCCCACCTCAGAGCCTACAGATCTGAATGTAGCTTATGCTGATGGTAAAAAGGCAAGTTTTAAAATTCTTCAAAATGTAGGGACGGTTTTACTTGGTTGTAATAATCCCTGGGGAGGAGGAGAAGTGATCGTGAGTGCCTGGCCAACGACCGGACCTTCTGACGCTCCTGTGGAGGTCGCGCGAATTCCAGTTCCTACCGCTGGAATTATTCAGAATTTCCACGTGAAACAGGAGGGTAACAATATCATCGCCTATTTTGTGGACAGGGCACCACTCCGTAAAAGTCCGAAAGAAGATCCGGTTTTATATGTCGCTACCATTCCCGTTGCTTCCGTTTTGGCCGGTCAGAAGGTGACGGCCTTTACGTCAAATCAAAAAATAAGTGGATTATTAGCGGCCGGTGCAGGTGATGGACCCAATATAGAGTTGTTGCCAATACCAAATTCAAATGAGTTCTTCTATAATTCAGGAACCTCAACACCAACTATTTTGAATAATTCCCTGGCGAGTCCGGCAGCATTTTCAGGAGCTTTGGTCAATGGTTCTTCCGTGGGAATGAAGGCATTTGAACACAATAGAGGAAAATATGTTATGTGGGGCGTGTTTTCCTGGTCAACCAATGCAGCTAATCCGAAAGCCAGTAAATTTGTCCTGCTTGATGTCACTAAAAAAGGGTACCGAAGTAGTATTACCGAGATAAATTCTGAATTGGCTAATTCGAAATTTACCCTTTGGAATAATGTGCAGAAAATGGATGTAGGTCTTGGTGGTATTTCAGGGGAATTAGGTGATTTTTATTGCCAAACTGCCTTCGCAACGACTGCTGCGGGAAAACTTAGATTAGCTTGTATGTCCGCGCAAAACGGATTTGTTGTATATGAAGTTGATTAACTTTTTCTTATTTAAAGTGTGAATTAACAGGGTCTTTATCCGCTAGTCGATAAAGACCCATTTTCAAAGGAGTGTAAAAAACAAAATAACGTGAAAGTTTTTCAAATTTTAATTGGATTGGTTTGGTGTTTTTCTACGATGTCCTCGGGTTGTAAAATTGCTGAGTTGCCTACCGACAATGTAGAAAATTTTGAAATCGATAGTATTAAGGTTTTCAGTCCAAATAATGAACCACTTTATGTCAATTTTAATATAAACGGGGGTAGAATTGATGCACTCGTTGAAAATGATGGTATAACGGGTAAATTTTTTAATGTTAAGTTCGTTTTTCCTAAAGGTATTACTCCATTGAGTATTGCGCCGGATTTGTCAAAACCCATAGATTTTAAAGTCCCTGTCATCGTCGATATTCAATATACTAAGACCATAAAGAAAACATATACTTTTACGCTGAATGAGGAACCGTTAAATCCTGCTAAGTATTTCATTGAACGTGTTGACGTTCTGAATGACGATAACTCGGCGTCAAACATAAAACTCTCGCAGGCAGGAAATGATTACATTGGACTTTCTTACAATCAATCTGCTGGAAAGAGATATAAACTTAAACTTACCTTTCCCTCTAAAATTACGCCGCTTTCTATTTCACCTGATCCCAATGCCCTCACCGACCTAAATAAAGAGGTCATTTATACGGTGAAGTATGACGATCAGGTATCAAAAACCTACTCGGTTAAAATAGGGAATTACAATACCAATACGTTTACACGAAAAATAGTGAGAGGCGTTTGGGTAAGTGATGTTGGTAGTGATGTTTTTGCAACAAAAGCAAATATTACAGAATGTGTTAATATATGCAAAGACATTGGCATTAATACCATTTTTGTGGTCACTTACAATGATGCAAAAACGAAGTACAAAAGCCAGGTGATGAAAGATTACATGGGCGTGGAAATCGATCCGAAATATGCAGGACGAGACCCCTTGGCTGAAATGATTGAAGCAGCAAAACCACACGGAATTAAGGTGGTCGCTTGGTTTGAATATGGATTTGCCTCCGTGTATGGCGATAATTCCGGAGGTGCCTTAGTGGCAAAATATCCGTCCTGGGCCTCAAGAGATGCAGCGGGAAATATAACAGAGAAGAATAAATTTTATTGGTTGGACGCTTTCAATCCTGAGGTACAACAGTTTGTCAAAAAACTTATGGTGGAAGTGGTGGAAAAATATCCCGATCTTGCTGGAGTTCAAGGCGATGACAGGCTACCTGCTTTGGCTTCCAACGGGGGGTATAATGCTTCTGTCACAGCAAGGTATAAAACAGAAACTGGACGAACAGCTCCTTCTAACTATCTGGACTCGCATTGGCTTCAATGGCGCGCAGACAAATTATCCGATTTTGGGGAATATATCTTTAAGCACATAAAATCATTGAAAGGGGAACAGATGGTCTCCTGGTCACCCTCGCCTTTTAGCTGGTCATTACAAAATTATCTGCAAGATTGGCCGGAATGGTTGAGAAGAGGTATAGTGGATCATGTTCATCCTCAACTATATAGATATAATTTTAATGATTATAAAGCTTCTTTTGATCAGGCTATGAACAATATGTCGCCGTTCAATGCTAAAGAACTTATATTTAGCCCCGGAATATTAGTTGGTATCGGGAGTGGAGATAGTATCACCCCTGAAATTTTGGACCAGAAATTAGCCTATAACAGACAAAGGGGCATTGAAGGGGAAACCTACTTTTATTACGAACGAATAAGGAAAAATAAGGGATTTCAAGAGGTTATCAAGAAATATAATAAATAAGAGAGTAATTATGAACGGGTCCGGGTATGGTATTTATTTAAGTGAATATTAGATAAGAAGTACCTGGACTGTTTTTTTTACCTTCATTTTTCATCAATAGAGCTCTTTCATAAGGAAAATTTACATCGATTATTCATATCTGGTTCTATCTATGTTATAATCCAGCGTCAGAGAAAAATCCCAAAATGTATTTTGTCTCCAATATTTATTTTTCCAAGTTCGGAACTTGGAAAAGGAAATTGGTAGGTTTTGCCATCATATAAAAGGGTGACCTGGCTCATTTCCGATGCACTCATTTCCTTGGAAATAAGAATACCCTGCACTGACAAATTCTTTTTTTCAATGTACTGGTAGTCCAACAGTTTTTCATTTTCAAATTGTAAAAACCGTTGGGCATAAGGTTTAATTTCTGAAATTTGGTGACTAACCACTAAGGTGGTCATCGAATTTTGTTGGTGTATTTCATAAATGAAAGATTGAACTGTCTTTTTTAGGGATTCATCCAAGGCAGAAAAGGGTTCGTCCAACAGTAAAAGAGCCGGTTTTGAAATGAGCGCTCTGGCAATAGCGACCCGTTGTTGTTGTCCTCCAGAAAGCTGATGGGGGTATCGTGTTAAATAATTATCTAATCCCAGGGTGTCGAGTATGCTTTGCAAATATTTCTTTTCAACCTTTTCTTTGCAGGCAAAAATTATATTATCTAAGGTATTCATATTTGGAAATAAGGCATAATCTTGAAAAACCATACCTATATTTCTTTCCTGAGGAGGAATACATTGTTTGGTTTTGGTGTCATGCCAAACCTGCTCTCCCCAATAAATAGTTCCATTTTGGGGTTGAATAAGACCGCTGATAAGCCTTAAAAAGGTCGTTTTCCCACTCCCCGAAATGCCTGAAATAGAGACATATTCACCAAGAGGTATTTGCAGATTTGCCTCTATTTTTTGTATTCCCTGAAAGGTCGAAAAGGAGTGGGAAAGGTCAATCGAAAAATTCATTTCCTTACGAATTAATGGTTTTTTTTCTCCACAAATGGACGAATCCAAGTAATACCAGGGTTATAAAAATAAGGGTTAGAGCATATTGATTTGCCTGCTGATAATTCAACGATTCTACGGCGTCGTAGATGGCCATGGCCGCTAGCCTCGTTTCGCCAGGTATATTTCCGCCAATCATTAAAACAATGCCAAATTCTCCCATGGTATGGGTGAAAGTTAAGGCAATAGCCGTATAAATCGCTGGTTTGCAATTAGGTAATTGGACTTTTAGCAGTGTTTGCCATTTCGATTTACCCATTAGATAAGAAGCTTCAATGAGTTGTTTTGGTATTTTTTCAAGTCCGGCATGTATCGGTTGTACCATAAAGGGTAAACTGTAAATGATGGATCCCAACACTATTCCTGTAAAACTAAATATTAATTTTACATCGAATAATTCATTGAAAATGAATCCTATATATCCTTCAGGGCTGAGAAGTAGTAATAAGTAAAATCCAATAACGGTAGGGGGCAAAACCAGGGGAAGGGTCACTATAATTTCTAACAGTGATTTGAATATACCCTGGCTTCGGGAAAGATAAAAAGCAATGGGAATACTTACGGCAAACAAAATAGCCGTAGTTAATGAAGCTAGTTTTAACGTTAAAAAAAGGGTTTGAAAAAAATTCTCTTCCAAGGTCTTACTCTTTATAAGGCAATTGATAGCCGTTTTTTAACAATATATCTTTTACCGCTGGTGTTTTCATAAAGTGGCTAAAAGAGGTACTTGCTTTCATATTGTTTTCCTGTCCCCACTGCGTGATGACGAAACCTTGGTGAATGGGTTCGTATAAATGTTTTGGAACTTCCTCCCAGTAACCCTTATTTTTTAATTCAGGTGAAAATAATACCGATTTTGAAACAAATCCTACCTCGCAAACGCCTGAATAAATGTATTGGGTAGCCTGAGCTATACTCTCACCAAGGACCACCTTAGATGAAATTTTCTTCCAAAGTCCAGCTTTTTCTAAAGCTAATTTAGCTTGAAAACCGTAAGGAGCAGTGGTTGGATTCGGTAAGGATATTTTGTTTACATTCCTATCAGTCAATAGGTTAAATAAGTCTTTTTTTATTAAGTCCTTCCTATTGGTCCATAAAACCAGTGAACCAATAGCATAGATGTGTTGCTTTCCAACGCCCATTCCTTCGGTGATGATTTTTCGGGTAAACAGGGTGTCAGCTGATATAAATAGATGAAATGGAGCTCCATTCAGTATTTGATGAGTCAATTTACCAGAAGCACCTATCATTATTTCCACTTTTATATTTTCCTTTTTTTCAAAAAGTAAAGCGATATCCCGCATCGCAAATTGCATATTTGCCGACACAGCTATGTTTATGGTCTTTTTAGGAATTTTTCTTTCCGAAGGTTCGCAACCCAAAAAGATAAAGAAGAAAAACAGAAGGAGAAATCTCATAGTGAATGAATATGATGTCGTTTTTTACCTTGATGCTGGATATGTTCCTTATATTAATCCTACTTATTTGGTAGTGTTTAATAAAAGTGTTAATATTGTTCTCTCGATGGTTAAAGTTATAATTATAATCGTTTATTTTTAACTTTGAATTACTAAAACGCTAAATCAAGAATCTTGGCTGAAAATATTTTTCCACATTTTGATCAAATGATCTCCAGAGAATTTCGTGAAAACAAACTTGGGCAACGGAGTAAAGTTATTTGGTTAACTGGTTTATCTGGATCTGGAAAAAGTACCATTGGATTGGCGCTGGAGAAAAGACTTTTCCAGGAAAATTTTGTCGCTCAATTATTGGATGGTGACAATATCAGATCGGGGATTAACAAAAATTTAGGCTTCAGCGAGGAAGATAGGAAGGAGAATATTCGAAGAATTGCAGAAATTGCTAAACTGTATCTCTCCAGTGGTATCATTACCATTAATTCATTTATTTCACCCACCGCAGAAACGAGAAATATAGCAAAGGAAATCGTTGGAGATGCCGATTTTCTGGAAATTTATATTAACGCACCTATGGCAACTTGCGAATCACGCGATGTCAAAGGTTTGTATAAAAAGGCGCGCGCGGGCGAAATTCAAGGATTTACCGGGGTTAATCAGGCTTACGAGGAACCTGAAAATCCAGCCCTTGAATTAAGAACCGATGTATTGAGCGTTGATGAGGCCGCAGATAAATTATTTACATTTCTTAAAAAGCATATTATTTTACCCTAGGCATATTTTATTATGGAACAATTTAATTATCGTCTTGATTACCTGAGGGAGCTGGAATCGGAGTCCATTTTCATTATTCGTGAAGTGGCAGCGCAGTTTGAAAATCCTGTGATTCTCTTTTCGGGGGGTAAAGACTCTATTTTGGTTACTCATCTGGCAAGAAAAGCCTTCTATCCAGCAAAGATTCCATTCCCTTTATTGCATATAGATACAGGTCATAATTTTGAGGAAACACTGACTTACCGGGACGAAATGGTCAGCAGACTGGGCGTTCGGTTGAAAATTGCATCGGTGCAAGAATTAATTGATACCGGAGAATTGACAGAAGAAAACGGTTTTAACGCTACTAGAAATTATTTGCAGACTCCTGTTCTTTTGAAAGCAATAGAAGACGGCAAATATGACGTAGCCCTCGGAGGCGCGCGACGTGACGAAGAGAAAGCCAGAGCAAAAGAGCGTTTTTTCTCCCATAGAGATGAATTTGGCCAATGGGATCCTAAAAATCAACGTCCGGAATTATGGAACCTTTTCAATGGAAAGAAACGTCCCGGGGAACATTTTAGGGTTTTCCCTATCAGTAATTGGACAGAACTTGATGTTTGGATGTATTTGGCCGTAGAAAAAATTCCGCTTCCCTCCCTTTATTTTAGCCATACCCGTTCCGTTTTTGAAAGAGACGGTATGCTCCTTGCTAATCATCCCGCCATTTTACGACGGGAAAGTGAAGTTCCATTCGATGAAATCATTCGTTTTAGAACCATCGGGGATATAACTTGTACAGGAGCAGTTCGGTCTCCAGCTACTTCTTTAGATGATATCATCGAGGAGGTGGCAACGTCCAGAACAACGGAAAGAGGGGGTCGAGCAGACGATAAAAGGGCTGAAACGGCCATGGAGGATAGAAAAAAGCAAGGCTATTTTTAAAGTTTGAGTTTGTAATTATGAATCAGGAAAAAGCAGAACTACTACGTTTTACCACGGCTGGTAGCGTAGATGATGGAAAAAGTACCCTCATCGGGCGTTTGTTATTTGACGCAAAAGCAATATTTGAAGACCAATTAGAAGCGATCAGACTTACCAGTGAAAGGAGAGGGGGCGATGAAGTTGATTTGTCACTCCTTACCGATGGTCTTAGAGCAGAAAGGGAACAAGGTATCACTATAGATGTAGCTTACAGATATTTTTCTACCCCAAAGCGTAAATTTATTATCGCAGATACCCCAGGACATATCCAATATACCCGAAATATGGTCACTGGCGCCTCGACAGCGAATGTAGCTCTCGTTCTGGTAGATGCCAGACACGGGGTTATTGAGCAAACTAAAAGACATGCTTTCTTAGCGTCACTTCTACAAATCCCTCACCTGGTCGTTTGTATCAATAAAATGGATTTGGTTGATTATAAGGAGGACGTTTACAACAATATAAAAGCCGAATTTGAAAAATTTAGTTTCAAACTGGATGTAAAGGATGTACATTTTATTCCCATTTCAGCACTAAAAGGGGATAATATCGTAGATAGATCCCAAAATATGCCTTGGTTTGAGGGTTCAACCCTGCTTTACTACCTTGAAAATGTCCATATCGGCAGTGATCATAATTTTATCGATGCCCGTTTCCCTATTCAGCATGTGATTCGCCCAAATACTGACGAATTTCATGATTATAGAGGCTATGCCGGTAGAGTGGCTGGCGGAATTTGGAAAAAAGGAGATCAGGTGACCTTACTTCCTTCAGGTTTCCAATCCAAAATATCAAAAATCGATTCCATGGACGGGGAATTGGAAGAGGCTTATCCTCCTCTTTCTGTTACGCTGTTGTTAGAAGATGACCTCGATTTAAGCAGGGGTGAAATGATTGTCAGGGAAAATAATCAGCCTAATGTTGATCAGGATATTGAATTGATGATTTGTTGGTTTTCTGAAAAACCTATGCAACTTAACGGTAAATATACCCTCTTTCATACAACACGTGAAGCACGTTGTGTGATAAAAGAAATTCGCTATAAACTGAATATTAATACCTTACACAGGGATCAGGAGGATTTGAAAATTGGAATGAATGATATAGGTCGTATTTCTATCAGGACAACTAAACCTTTATTTTTCGATAGTTATCGGAAAAATAGAATTACGGGCAGTGTTATTTTGATTGATGAGGGTACTAATGCAACCGTGGCGGCAGGAATGATTATTTAGCATTAATAAATAATCAATGCCCTATTTAATATCCTTTTTTCTTTGTCTTTCGTTGTCGCTATTTGGAAAAGAAAAACCTAAGCCAAATATTATTTTCATTCTTACCGACGATCAACGGTGGGACGCATTGGGTGTTGCTGGAAACTCTATTATCAAAACACCGCAAATGGATGAATTGGCAAAAAGGGGTATTTATTTTAAAAATGCCTTTTCAACTACTCCTATTTGCGCCGCCAGCAGAGCGTCTATTTTAACAGGTTTGTATGAACGAACCCATAATTATACTTTTCAAAAACCTCCTTTGCAAGTTCAATATACGAACTTGATGTATCCCAAAATTTTAAAGGAAAATGGATATCATGTTGGGTTTTATGGAAAATTAGGCGTGGGAATAGATCGTCCTGAGCAATATTTTGATGAAAGCGATTTTTATGATCGCGGTCCTCGGTCCGATAAGGGAGGATATTTTTATAAAAAACTGGGTGCCGATACTGTTCACCTTACACGTTATGCTGGTCAGCAGGCGCAAGACTTTATTTCAAATGCTCCAAAAGACAAGCCATTTTGCCTTTCTGTTTCTTTCAGTGCGCCGCATGGACATGATTCATCGGTAGAGCAGTATTTTTGGCAGGAAAAATCTGATGCCTTGTATGAAATGGATGTTTTTCCTGAACCTTCCTTAGGGGAAGACCTTTATTTTGACAGATTACCGATAGAGGTTAAAAATGGATTCAACAGGGTAAGATGGAAATGGCGATTTGATACTCCTGAAAAGTATCAACGCATGATGCGGGGATATTATCGAATGATTACCGAAATTGATGATGAAATTGGGGCTTTGAGAAACCTGTTGGTACAAAAAGGGCAGGCGGAAAATACCATTTTTATCATCATGGGCGATAATGGTTATTTTACGGGGGACAGGCAATTGGCGGACAAATGGTTAATGTACGATCCTTCCATACGAATTCCCCTTATCATTTATGATCCAAGATTGCCAAATAAGTCCCGTACCGTATCGGATATGGTTTTGAATATTGATATCACTCCATCAATTCTTGATTTTGCGGAGATAAAATCGCCTGTAAATTATCAGGGAGAAAGCTTGAAACCCTATCTGAATCGTCCTGATTATTCTTTACACCGGGATTTCATTTTGATTGAACATCTTTGGAAGTTACCTGATATACCATCCAGTGAGGGTATCAGGACAGATAAATGGAAATATTTCAAGTATAGATACATTCAAGCTCCGGAAGAATTGTATGATTTGGAAAAGGATCCCATGGAAACCAAAAATCTGGCACAGGAGCAAAGTCATCAAAAGATTGTTAGAAAACTGAGGGACAAATTTACCAGGAAGGTTCAGCAATTAAGGGATGAACAACTTTTTTAAAGTTATTTATAGTTATTAAGGCAGATTAAACCGGACATTAACGAAGAAACCACGAAGGATTACATTGCTTTCAGTGTATTTTTACTACATTTATAAAGTTACTAATTAATGAGGCTCCAATGAACTGTATTAAAGAAGTTCTGAAAGAAAAAGGCATCTTGTAAACTTTGCTATTCTAAAAATATTGGGATTGAGTTGAAAAAAACGTCTATTAAACACATTAGCCCAATGGTGGGAAATTTCTAGATTAGCAGCCTATGAGTAGCAGATTAACTTTCGCACAAAAGGAGATTGAAAATCGAATTTTTCATTTTCGTGGCACACAAGTTATGCTTGATAGTGATTTGGCTAATATATATAAGGTAGAAACCCGTGTGCTGAATCAAGCTGTAAACAGAAACATAGAGCGTTTTCCAGAATTGTTTCGTTTCCAGTTAACTGAAGCTGAGTTTGAAAATTGGAAATCACAAATTGTGATGTCTGAGAATCACAACTTGAAATCACAAAATGTGATGTCAAGTGTACATGGAGGTCGTAGATCGCTCCCTTATGTATTCACTGAACAAGGCGTAGCAATGCTTTCCGCTGTATTGAGGAGTGATGTGGCAGTAAAAGTTAGCATCCAAATAATCAGTGCTTTTGTGGAAATGCGAAAATTCATCGCTAATCATTATGGATTATTGCAACGAATGGACGGTATTGAACGCAAGCAAATCGAAACTGACCAAAAATTTGAACAGGTATTCAAAGCCCTGGAAAGTAAAAACGCTATTCCAAATCAAGGCGTATTTTTTGACGGTCAAGTTTTTGATGCTTATGAATTGGCTTCCAAAATCATTCGTTCTGCTAAAAAAAGTATTGTGTTAATTGACAATTATATAGACGAAAGCACTTTAACGCATTTATCCAAAAAAACAAAAGCGGTAAAGGTGCTATTATTAACCAAAACCATGTCAAATCAATTAACTTTAGATGTAAAAAAAGCCAACGAACAATATGGCAATTTTGAGATAAGGATATTTGCCTACAGCCATGACCGCTTTATAATTATTGATAATTCCGATGTGTATCACTTGGGGGCTTCGTTAAAAGATTTAGGTAAAAAATGGTTTGCATTTTCAAAGATGGACAAAAGCTCCGTTTCAAGTATCATAAAAGAAATCGGCGATGAGTAAAGAGGTATTGATGCCAGCGTTTAGATTTCCTTAGTTGATGAATGAGAGGGAATGGTTGGTTAAAGAACTTGGGCAAATCAAACTGCATGGAACATCCATCGCACCCCAAATTTATCATTTAAGGCACCATACGTTCCGATAGGTTGAGGAATAAATGGATCCGTGACATTGGCCTCTCTTGAAAGCAGGTCAAATAGCTTTTGGGTATCCTCCACTTTTCCGCCACTGATGTACAAGCATTGCATATTACCTCTAACAGGCTCTTCTTGAGGCAATAACCAATCAGAAGTGGAGATATCCAGCCATTCGTTTTGCAACCTTCCATTCAATATTTTTTCCTGGAAATGTTCAGGAAAATGCATGTTCATGGGAGATTCACCGATACTGGTGAGGTTCAAATCGCCACCAAGACATTCCTGGTAAAAAGTCATTGCCTCTCTGGCCTCACCATCAAAAAGCAAGTAAACAGATTGTTTCATGGTAAGGGTTTAACAATTGTATCAGCAGGATTTATAAAACGTAGTGGGAACGGCTTCCAGGTTCCGCTCTATTTTTTTTGCTGCATTGGTAACAGATAATCCACCAAGATTAGTGCATCTTAAGGTATGATGAATCTCATCGCCGACGGCTTTCATTGTCTCAATCACCTCGTCCAGGGGAATTAAAAATGCATAATTTGACAAGGCCATATTGGCACAAGCTACCGCATTGGAAGCGGCCATAACATTTCTTCCAAGGCAGGGAGCCTCCACCCGATTACCAATGGGATCACAAATAAGACCCAGTGAATTTTGTAAAGCAAGGGAAGCGGCACCAATGGCCTGTAACAGCGTTCCACCTTTTAAGCCAACCAAAGCGGCTGCGGCCATTCCTCCTGCGGAGCCTGTTTCGGCCATACAACCTCCTACTTCAGCGGCAAAAGTGGCATTTTTTGCTATAAAAACCCCAATTAATCCCGCTGAGAGTAAGGCCTTCACTATTTCATCTTCAGGCAGGTTAATTGAATGTGCCATGCCAAAAACAGCGCCGGGCAATGCGCCACAAGAACCTGCCGTTGGAGCAGCAACAATGATGCCCATAGAACTTTTTACTTCCATAACCGCAGAAACATACATCGTAATTAAATTATTGGCGTCACCGCCCAATAATTTATGGGAGGACAATTTATCTTGAAACAGTAAGGACTGACTACCTAAAATCCTATCTTCATAATGAGTTCCCTTTAATCCTGTTTGAATGGATTGACTCATTATTCCGACGATTTTCCGCATCATTTCAAAAACTTCAGTTTCGGAAATATTACCCCTTAACGCTTCATATTTTACTGCAAGTTGCCATAATTCTAGATTTTTGTCCTCATTATATTCAAACATTTCCTGACAGTTATTGAAAGGAACTTCCATATCTTTTCTAGCCTTAATGGGTAAAACCGGATGAATAATTTTAATTTTTGCAACTCCATCCTGTTGACGTAACTCTTCCAATAAATCTTTAGGCATCAAATCCTGGGTCTTAATTTCCAAAAAACAAGAGACTCCGACATGAAATTCCATGAATTCAGGAGAGATGGAATCAAGAATAATAGGGTAAAGAGAGGATGGATTATCACAATATATCAGGGTTTCGAAATAATCTCCTGTCATGGAAACCTTATTCTGGTCGATGTCTATCACCTCAATCATGCCCCCACCAGTGGAAATGGCGGTTAAAGAATGAATTTCATTTGCATTGGATAAGGTTAACTTATAAGTATTTGGATGATCTGCCTGAATATCTTTAATTTCGATATGAACAAAAATACCATTTGATTCCAGGAAATTTTCTGATAAGGGGAGCCTTTCATCATAAGCCTCCCAACCCATGAATCCACCAAAAATACCCATATCTGAGCCTTGACTTTTATGTGTGGTGGCAAGAGATCCGTTTGGATCAAATTCAATGTAAATATTAGTCAATTCGTTGTTCATCAAATCTCTGCACATTCTACCAATCCGGAGCGCTGCGGCACAATGGGAACTGGAAGGACCGCGCATGACAGGTCCGATGACATCATTGAAAATACTTGGGCTTGCACTCATTTTCATTTATTTGAGGATTCATTTCATTTAACCAAAATAGCTCTTTATCTTAGATATTCATAATGTTCATGCGGTTGAATTTTAAACAAAAATAAATTTAAGGAAATGGTTACATTTATATGGATCATATTGGGAATATTGACCTGCTGGTTCTCCATAACCTTTGTCATGGATTTCCTTAAGCATAAGGATAATCTGGAAAAGGTTAGTTGGTTAAAAACTGGATTGATTGGTTTCTTTGTCAACTTCATTGATGTTTTAGGCATTGGGGCCTTTGCCCCGCAAACGGCCTTACTCAAATTCACCGGGCAAACGGAGGATAAATTGCTGCCAGGCACCTTAAATGTAGCGAATACAATACCTGTATTAATTCAAGCGATTATTTTCATTACTGTTATAAAAGTGGAGCCCATCACCTTAATTACCATGCTCCTATCGGCGGCTGTTGGTGCTGTTTGGGGAGCTGGCATTGTTTCCAGATTAAAAGTAGATCATGTCAGATTAATTATGGGTATTGCCCTAATTATCACCGCCGGTTTTATGGTAGCAGTAAATATGGAATGGATAAAAGGCGGAGGGACTGCCATAGGTTTATCCGGGTATAAATTAGTATTTGCCATAGCGGTCAATTTCTTACTGGGGGCTTTAATGACGGCAGGCATTGGTTTATACGCGCCATGCATGGCCATGGTTTTCTCCCTCGGATTGTCCCCACAGGTAGCCTTTCCAATCATGATGGGATCTTGTGCCTTTTTAATGCCTCCTGCATCTATCAAATTCATCAAAGAAGGAGCTTATAATAGGAAAGCCGCCTTTTCCATGGCCATTCCTGGCATTGTTGCCGTATTTATTGCTGCATTTATAGTGAAATCCCTTCCTTTGGAATCTTTGCGTTGGTTAGTTATTGTCGTTATTCTTTATACGGCCATACTCTTACTTCGTGCTTTTAAACGTTCCTAGCATAAATTTTCTTACTTTTAAGTAGCTTTCATTCATCCTAAAATTCTTTAATAAATGGCCGTTTCATGGAAGGGAGTATTTCCCGCAATCACAACTAAGTTCACCTCCCAAAATCAGTTGGATTTAGGACTATTTAAAAAAAATCTAAGCGCCCAATTAGATGCTGGCATAAATGGCATTGTTCTTGGGGGTTCCCTGGGTGAGGCAAGCGTATTGACGAACGATGAAAAGGAAATTTTAGTAAAGGAAACCTTGCAATTTGTTGAAGGTAAAGTCCCTGTTATTATCAATATCGCGGAAGGAAGTACGGATGTGGCCATTGAATTGGCACAGAAAGCATCCCTTTGGGGCGCCCAGGGACTCATGTTATTACCTCCCATGCGTTATAAGGCCGATGATAGAGAAACTGTCCAATATTTCAAGGATGTTGCGGAAAGCACGCCACTTCCTATCATGATTTACAATAATCCGGTAGATTATAAAATTGACGTTACCATTGATATGTTCGCGGAATTAGCTACCGTTTCAAATATTCAAGCCATTAAGGAATCAACACGTGATGTTACCAATGTCACCAGGCTTCGAAATGCTTTTGGGGACAGATTTAGCATTTTATGTGGTGTTGACACCTTAGCATTAGAGGAATTGGTATTAGGAGCCGATGGCTGGGTGGCAGGTTTGGTCTGTGCATTTCCCGCAGAAACAGTGACCGTTTTTAAGTTGGTTAAAGCAGGTAGGATAGAGGAAGCCATAAACATTTACAGGTGGTTTATGCCGTTATTGGAATTGGATATTCATCCAAAATTGGTTCAATACATAAAACTGGCAGAGTCAAAAACAGGATTGGGTTCAGAATTTGTGAGGAGACCAAGATTAGTATTGGAAGGGGCTGAGCGTCATAGAATTGAAAATATCATTGACACAGGCATTAAAAACAGACCTATTTTACCAAACTGTTAATATTTGCCGGGCTAAAAAGATTGAATTGCAGTAAATTTTTATTTGAAGCTACCAGAATAACTGACAAAGGCGATGAATCTGCTGTCTGGTGACCAGGACGGTGTATTTATCGTTCCTTGCCCACCATATAGATAGGCAATGGTTTTGGGAAATCCTCCCATTACAGGCAATAATTTAAGGCTGACTGGTTTGCAGCCAGGATGTTGTGTAGGATCAATATCATCTTCAAAAGAGATGTAAGCTATCCATTTACCGTCAGGTGAAATATGTGGAAACCAATTATTATATTGGTCGAAAGTCAATTGTTCCAATGCTGTACCATCGGGTTTCATTCGCCAAAGTTGCATGGTACCCGTCATACTACCATTGAAATAGATCCATTTACCATCGGGTGAACCTTCAGGTCCGTCCACATGACCAAAGGTAAAATGGGTTAATTGAGTTTCTTCACCCGTTTCTATATTGGCCTTAAAAACATGATAAAGCGAGTTTCGGCTGGTATCCCTTCGCCCCACATAATATACTTCCTTATTATTTGCTGCCCAGCCATGAAGATAGGAAGGTGTTTTTTCGGTGACCAATCTGGGTTCACCCCCTGAAAGAGGCAGCACATAAATCGTTGATCCACCACCAAATAATCCGGCCCTGTGAGAACTTATACCCAACCATTTTCCATCAAATGAAATCACATGGTCATTATTGTTTCTATTGGCATTTCCTGTATTGAGTTTTGAGGGTGCGACTTTACCTTCAACAGGAATGGTCCAGATATTTCCTTTGCTATTGAATAACAGGTTTTTGCCATCGGGTATCCAGTTAGGCGCTTCAAAACGAACTGGGCTTTCATAGATCACCTTTCGATTTCCGTTAAAAACATCCAACATTTCCAATCGGCTACCCAGGCTATCTGCCCCATTAAAATTAAAAGAAGGCGGCATTATTTTATCCACCCGAACGTTCCAGATATTAACATTTTCCAGGGCATCCGGGTTATTTGAGCACACAAATAAGCCAACATAAGGATTTTCACCTATATTTTCCATCGTCACGGCACCATAAGATTGCAAAGGTTCACCCTCATTGGCTATACGCATTGTGTAAGTATTCCCTTTTCGTTCCAGTTGGATGGTACGTGCTTTTTTCTTTGGAAATATTAATTCGTCTTTCCCATTTCGCATATATGCCCCGTGTATTTCACGCCAGGTGGCCATAGTTAGACCATCGCCCTGAATGGTGGACGTAAAATGTACTGCATCATCCTCTAAACTTTCTCTTACCATCCATCCTAATTTACGACGGGGATTATTTCCGATGGGGTTAGCAAACTCAAAATTAGCCGTGACTATAAAATCGCCTTGTATTCTATTGGAAAGAAAATGGAATTCATCCTTATTCAACCCAATTTGAGAACCCGCTCCTTTTAGTTTATACACTTGGTTTTCAACATCGAAATAGGAGCTGCCAGTTAATTTTGGTTTTCCGATATCATTTGCGGAATTAAAAATGCCCAAATGTTGAGATTGCCCGAAACAATGGCTAAAAAAAACAAAAAGGGGAAGGAACAAGGTCAAATGTCTGTAGTTCATCATCGGAAATGGCTTTGGTTGTTGAATATAAGGATAAAAGGCGACAATAAGAGGGGTCAGGGGATATTTTTACGTCTTGTAAAAGACATTTGGCCTATCTTTATATTAAAATTGGACGATATTATGCAAAAAACCTTCATCAAAACGGACAGATGTCCTTTAATGACATTCTATTTTTTTATTTATATGAACTTTCTTTAATTTACTATTATATGATATGGTGACCCAATATTAATATATTATTCTGTAGAGACGCGATGCTTCGCGTCTCTACAGAAATATTTTATAAAGATTTAATTCTCAAATTTTTAAATCGAACTTCGGAACCATGTCCGAGAAAGCCAATATGTCCTTTAGCTCGTTGTAATCCAGGATGATTCTTATGATCCAAAGTACCGTTTTCTGAGGCTTCTTTTAAGTCGCCATCAACGATAATCTGTCCATTTAAAGTCACTCTGATTCTATCTCCTTCGATACGAATTTCCTCCTCATTCCACTGTCCAACGGGTTTTAGAAACTCTCTTTTTGCAGGAATAATTCCGTAAACAGAACCATGATATTGATAAGCTTCAAGATTTGCATAAATAGGTGAAGTATTATCAAGTACTTGAATTTCCATACCCACATAAGCAGCATCTCCTTCTAAAGGCGTTCTTATGCCAATACCATTATTAGCTCCAGGTGTTAATTGGAAATCAAAACGGAAAACAAAATCATCGTATTCTTTTTCTGTATAAAGATTTCCTTTTCCTCCAGCCGTTGGATCAATAAGAATCGTTTGGTCAACCACCTTATAATCGGTCATATTACCAACCCAACCAGTTAAATCTTTTCCATTAAATAAAGAAACGAATCCGTTGGTTTCTTCCTCCGGCGTAAGGCTGATCTGACTGCTGGACAGATTTCTGACATACACGTCCCTAAAAGCAAGGTCGGTACCATGAGCTTGAAGTTCGATGGGTCCTGAAGGGAAAATAGGTAATTTTCTGTCCCAATAATTTTCCAGCGTCACATTATCTACTACCAATTCACCATTAAGATAAACAGTTACTTTCTCACCAACCATTCTGATGAAAAAAGTATTCCAGTCATTTATCGCATTATCCATTAATTTTAATGGCTTGGAAGGATTAGTTTTATTGTTATATAGACCGCCGGAACCTACATTGGCACCTACATCCACGCGGGTAGTGTCCCAAATTTGAACCTGTGGTGTCCCTCTAAGATAAATGCCGCTGTCGCCATTTTTGGAAATCCGCCAATCTACCCACATTTCGAAATCGGCATAATCCTTAACTGAGCAAAGATTTTCATAACCAGTCCCTGTAAATCTGATTTCACCGTTCACCACCGTCCAATTCAGGGGTAATTTAGCATTAGCCTCTTTCTGTTTTGCAGCTAAAACATCAGGAGCCATGGCAGCACGCGCTATAGGGTTTTCAACAAGACCTTGCCAGCCGGACAAATCCTTTCCATTAAACATAGGCACAAATCCTTCTGTTGCGGGCATTTGAGAAAGCCATGTCCGTATATTTTCCCTGGTATAATCACTTTCTGCACCGCTGAGAACCACCATACATTTTTCTAATACCGGTTTAACAGTGGCTCCAAACAGACCAGCTTTACCTCCTGATTCTGGCAATGCAATATCACTACAAGCCTGTGCTGCAGCTTGTTGCACTTTGGCATCGTCCAGGAAAGTAGCTACGGTAATAAAAGACAAAAACGATTTATTATTAGCCAGTTGATTGATAATAAGTCTTTTTAAACCTGCATCATCCTGGGTATAGGGAATCAATTTTCTGATTGACAACACCTTTCTTTCTGTACTCAATGATGAGCTGCCTATTTGTTTTACATAAGCGCGAAAAGCAGTATTTGCTTTTTCTGGTTCATTAGACTCTATGACAGGTAAAAGGTAAGAGGTAGCGGCTTCATTCTCCCATTTGGTCAAGGCTTGAAAAGCCGCATTTTTGAGATCGGCCTGATTGCTTTTGTATGCAGAGGCCACGAGATTAAGCAACGAAGGATCCGAAATAGGAGCAAAAGCACCGAGGTATTTCTTTTGGTTTTCTGGACTTTTCACCCAGATTTCCTTTAGTTTTTCAACCGTCTGTGCTGATTTTATAGAAACTACTGCGTCTTGTAATAATTTAATGACTTGATCGTCAGTAGTGGACGATAATTTCTCCAGTAAAACATCAATGGAATTTGCAGAACTTGTCCCAGTTAATGCCTTGTATGCTGTTAAAGAAATGGCTTTATCGGTGGCATTGGTATAACCTATAACGTCATTGAAAGCAAGGACGGCATTTCTTGAAGCTAAAGTTTCAAGAAAAACAATCTTACCGCTATTTCCAGCTTTATGCAAAGCAGAGATAATCGCCGGAATTTCCCGGGAACTAATCCATGTTTTTAAAAGAAGTGAAATAGTGGGGATTTCCGCAGAACTTATATTGGAGGCATAAGAAAGTAAGGTTGGAATACCTTCCCTGCCTTTTATAGCCATCAAAGCCTTTATAGCGGCTAATCTATTCTCAAGTTCTGTTGCCTTTAATTGAGATTCAACGAAAGGAAGAGCCAGGGGATTTTTCAACGAACCCACATAATCCAATATCTGGATATTAGCTGCCGGGGATAAAGAACCAGCTTTATCAAGAATTTTTCTAAGGCCTGCAACGTCCTTATTTTCCAAGGCCAGGGCTAATGCCGCTCCTCTGTAATCTACATTAGCATGACTTAACGCTTGAATTATTTCATCTATGGCATTCATGCCGTCATAAGTAATAAGTAAGCGAAGGGCAGCTAAAGAATAGGTGTAAGCCGGCGTTGAAGCGTTATTTTTGACTATAAATCGGGCATTTTTTTCAGCGATAGACCATTGATTATTTTTTGCCAGCTGATCCAGGTAATTAATCCAGGAACGCATGGTTTCCGTCGGATCGTATTTAAATCCGACGGAAGTAGCCGCTGTTTTCATTATTTTGTCGGAAGAAGGCTGACCAGCTTTAGCTATGCCTGCTAAGGCAATTTTACGTAAATCAGCACCCGTTTCATTTTGGATAACTGCATGTAAAATATCCAGACTTTTAGCATTACTATAGGCTGCGATACCTTTCAGCACAGGCAACTTTTTATTTCCGGTGCTTTTGGCAAAGGCGCGAAGTAAAGCATCGTGAGCCTCTTCGGAACGAATGGCAATAAGGGTTTGCACGGCATAATCAGCCAATGTTTCAGAGGCTAGAAAAGGTTCAATAGAAGGAACTATATCCTTACCAATAAAGGAAAGATGGTGTAAAAAGAAGGACTGAACGGTTGTTTCCTTCGAAGCAACCAAAGCACGTAAGAAAGCTTTTTCAACTAATTGTCGGGCCGTTTCATTTCCATCCTGTCCAGCATACCAAACCAAGCCGTTTAAGGCGGTGCGTACCCGGGTGTCGTTTCCAACTTCTGCAGCGCTTACCTTTGAGGTAAATAAATCGAGCCCAGCAGGACCCATTTCTATCATTTCTTTAGCTAATCTATTGCGTTGATTTCCGTCGCGTGCAGGGATTTCATTTAAAATGTCAGCCATCTGCGTCGGCAAAGTACGTTGACTAAGCCCAACATTTGGCAATAAAATGGACAAAATAAGTGCCGTGAAAAAAAGATTGCGAATCATAATTTAATTATTAAGTCAGGTTTGAACCTCTTTTATTTAAATACTCCAGGAACCTCTCATAGGTTGCCAAACCAATCGATTGGCCTCTTCATCATTGATAAATGATTGTGCTACCGGATCAAAATGAAGGGTTCTTCCCAAACGGATGGCGATGATACCCATATTTACCAAAGTAGCAGAACGATGTCCATTCATCTCATTGAGCGCAAATTTTTGTCTGGTTCGAACACTATCAGAGAAAAGTCCAATTTGAGGTTCTGGGTCAGGTAGGGTGTCAATTAACCCTTTAAGATTTGGTATATCGGACTTAAAACCTTTATATATTTTACCGTAAGGCCCTTCGATATAAGCGGCATCTTTGTCTTTATTTTCCCCATCGAGAATGACTTGACAACCATCAGCGTAAGTGTAAGTAACTCGTCTCCAGGAACCTACAGCATCAGCATCTTGCTGAGGAGCATCGACCTCCACCCTCACTGGGGTAGTGTGGTCTTTTCCTAATAAGTACTGAACGGGATCGAGGTAATGTTGCCCCATATCGCCCAGACCTCCACCGTCATAATCCCAGTAACCCCGGAATACAGAGTGTACTCTTTCAGGATTGTAAGGTTTGTAAGGGGCAGGCCCAAGCCAGGCATCATAATCAAGAGATTCCGGCACCGGCATTGGCTTAAGATTAGTCTTGCCACTCCAGAAAAATTTCCAGTTATAACCTGTAATTCCACTGACCGTTACTTTTAATGGCCAACCTAAAACACCACTTTCAATGACTTTTTTGAGTGGCTTAACGTCTGTTCCAAGACCATAAAAGGTATCTTTAAATCGGAACCAGGTATTGAGTCTGAACATACGTCCATGTCTTTGGACCGCTTCAACCACTTTAATTCCTTCACCAATGGTTCTGGTCATAGGCTTTTCACACCATATATCCTTGCCCGCTTCCGCAGCGGCAATAGCCATTAATCCATGCCAATGCGGTGGCGTAGCAATATGAACCACATCAATATCAGGCCTGGCCAATAGTTCTCGGAAATCACTATAAGTGCTCACATCCGGACCTGCAATATCCGAGGCTCTTTGAAGATGATTCTTATCGACATCACACACAGCCAAAAGTTTGGTCCCTTCATAATCAAAATGACCTAAACCCATACCACCTACCCCAATGATGCCTTTAGTCAGTTGATCACTCGGGGCAGTATAACCTTTTCCACCCAAAACAGATCGTGGGACGATAGTAAATGCAGCTAAAGAAGCCGAAGTGTATTTTAAAAAATTCCTCCTGGCTACCGATTTGTTTTCATTCATAATATCAACGATTGTAAGGTGAATATACTATTTTTTTCCAAATTCCGCTGCTTCTTTATCCAAAATACTGGCATCAGGAAGACGATCGGCAATGAGAATGCGGTAACGGAAAGTGACTTCTTCTCCTTTCTTCAAAGTAAGATTCAACGATTCCTTTCCTTTACTGAAGATGTTAGCCCCCAATGGATTAGCAGAAAAAAGGCCGTAACCTCTCGCATGCCAGTAAGTAGGATAGCTGTTGTTCTTTGGATGATCCAAAATGGTTATTGAAACGGGTTTGTCTTTAATCATTCCACCCAAACGCATCCATTTTGCTCTGGTACTCCAAACTTCCTCTCCCTTTATGCCTTCACTACTCAAATATTCCCCTGTGACCCCGTTATTATCTAAGGTAGGAACATTGGTTTCCTTACCTTGAGCATCGGTGAAAATTTCAGGCTTATTGGAAGGGTGTTCCAGTTCGCGGGCTACTCTTATAGCAATCATACCTTCTTTATCATCCTTAAAATAAACACTTTCCACGAGTGCTTTGAGCGTAGTAATACGGTCAATATACCTGCCCAATGGGTGAGTTCCGAAAATAAAGGTCGTGTTTTCCTCTAACACTTCCTTTCCTTTACCATCTGCTTCAAACCAACCTGCTCGAATGGAAAGCTCCCCTTTATCCTTACCAGGCTTTATCTTTGTCACCGCCTGGTGTTTCACTAATCCATAATTTTTAGGGTCCCCGTTGGTCAATATCTCCCTTGAATTATTCCAATAATCGATGCCGTTTACTTTTCCATAATTTAACCAAAGGCCAACATGGTGAGGGTGATCAATTCGTTCCCCAGCTCTTGGCGCTACAGGATAACCTCTGGTCAGCAGTTGACCGTTTTCAGTGATCAGAGGGTATAACACAGGTTTTTTGACCTCTTCATTTTGCGAAATAAAATATTGGGTAAATAATTTACCATTAATCTTAACTTCAATATCCTTGTTTGGTAAGGTGTTAAAGGTAACTCCTTCCTTTTGAGAAATGAGCATAAAAGGAGAGATGAAGGATAAAATGAGGACAATAGCTTTACTATTATTCATCGTATAATTTTTTTAAAGGTTAAATATTATTTTTCCCAGCCTAAGAATTCTCTGACATTATGGTAGCAAATATCCTGAATGATTTTTCCCGCCCATGGGATATCACTTGGGAGTTCCCCATTTTCAATTTCCTTACCTATCATATTACACAAAATTCTTCTGAAATACTCATGACGGGGGAAGGAAAGGAAACTTCTGGAATCGGTGAGCATTCCCACAAATTTACTTATCAGACCCATGCTGGATAGCGTATTCATCTGCTGTTCCATACCGTCTTTTTGGTCTAAAAACCACCAGCCTGAACCATATTGTATTTTTCCAGCAACACTTCCATCATTAAAGTTACCAATCATAGATGCCATCACCGCATTATCTGCAGGATTCAAATTATAAATAATTGTTTTTGTCAATCGGTCTTCCTCATCTAAACGTGCCAGGTATTTTGACAATGCCTTAGCCTGAGACCAATCTCCGATAGAGTCCCAACCGGTATCGGCGCCTAAATTTTTCAGTGCTCTCAGATTATTATTACGCATGGCCCCAATATGAAATTGTTGAATCCAACCTAATGAATGATAAAGACAGCCTAGGTCGAAAAGGATAGACGACATATAAATATGTGCTTCTTCCTGAGAAATAGACTCTCCATTGAGCGCTTTTTTGAAAATGCGATCTACTTCCGAAGCAGTATAATTTTCAGCACATAAATATTCTAATCCGTGGTCAGAAAGCTGGCAACCGAGGGAAGCGAAGAAATCGGCTCGTTGAGACAACGCTTGAACAAGATCGTCGTAATTAACGATAGACAGCGAAGTTAAATCAGCGAGCTGTCTGACAAAAGAGGCAAAATTTGCATTTTTTATTAAAATAAATTTGTCAGGTCTAAATGCGGGCAACATTTTTAAATGGCCGTCACCCTCATTTTTCATAGCTATATGAAATTCAAGAGAATCTAAGGGATCATCCGTGGTGCAGACCGCCCTAACATTCATATTTGTTAGTAGGGGACGCACCTTGAAAGACGGCGTTTGTAGCAGTTCGTTACAATGAGCATAAATTGAGGCTGCATTATCCTTATTTAGGAGGTCATCGACGCCAAAATAGCGTTTCATTTCCAGAGCGGTCCAATGAAATAGCGGGTTTCTCCAGGTATAGGGAACGGTTTCTGACCATTTTTCAAATTTTTCGAAATCACTTTTATTCCCTGTACAATAAGATTCATCTACGCCGTTCATCCGCATGGCTCTCCATTTGTAATGATCACCATAGAGCCAAATTTTTGAAATGTTTTCAAAAGATTGATTTTCAGCAATTTGCTGCGGTGGTAAATGATTATGATAATCTATGATGGGCATATCCTTAGCATAATCATGATATAAGGAGGCGGCTGTGTTGTTTTGTAACAAGAAATTTTCGTGTAAAAAAGAAGTGGTTGCCATAAAAAAAGGTTAGTTAAAGGACTGATTTGTGAATAGAAAACAAAAGATAAGTGTATAATTTGGATAAACCATCAAATCCTTCCATTTTTTTGAACGCAAACGTTTTCGTAAATTTAATACAATTAAAAAGTAATAGTTAATATTAAATAATCTAATTTGTAGCAAATTAAAATGTACAATTATGAAAAAACACTATCTTTTATTGGGTTTTTTACTAACATTACTTCCTTTTCAAATGCTGCTGGCTCAATCCCGGTCCATTAATGGAACCGTTTCTGATGCGAACAAAGAAGGTTTAATTGGAGTAACAGTTAGTTTAAAAGGTACTACGGTTGGTACCGTTACAGATGAAAATGGAAATTATTCAATTACAGTGGGAAGTGGGAATGATATCCTGGTTTTCAGTTATGTGGGATTTATTTCCCAGGAAATTACTGCGGGCACACAAACTCAAGTGAATGTTACCTTGGCGGAAGATGTGCAAAATCTTTCTGAGGTTGTCGTCGTTGGTTATGGTACACAAAAGAAAAGTCAGTTGGCAGGCGCTATTTCGTCAGTCAGTGCGGAAGATATTATGTCACTTCCTGTAACGAATGCCCGTCAGGCATTACAGGGTAGAGCGGCTGGTGTTGACGTGGTACAGGCTGGAAGTAAACCTGGTGCGGGTCCTCAGATCCGTATTAGGGGACGCCGTTCTTTCAATGCAACGAATAACCCGCTTTATGTAGTTGATGGAATTCCTTTATCAGGTGGTATAGATGATATCAATCCGCAGGACATCCTATCCATGGAGATTCTTAAAGATGCCTCAGCTACAGCTATTTACGGTGCAAGGGGTGCGAATGGTGTGGTTATCATTTCCACAAGAAGAGGTGCTGCTGGAAAAACAGTGGTGTCTTTTGATACTTATGTGGGTATGAATCAAAGCCTGGGTAATATTAAAGTATTTGATGGTCCTGGTTTTGCCGAGTTCAAGAGAGAATCAAGAAGAGCCATTGGCCAATATCCTCTTGGCAAAGGTACGGAAGCAGATGATGCTAAAATTTTTGAACCAGTGGAAATGGAAAGCATTAAATTGGGCAGAAGTACCGATTACGTGAATGGTATGTTACAGGATGGAATGATTCAGTCTCATCAATTGGGTATTTCAGGAGGTTCTGAAAAAACAACTTTTAACATTACTGGAAATTTCTTTCAAGACATAGGTGTTGTTAAAAAACAAGATTTCACACGATATACTTTCAGGGTGAATCTTGATCATCAGATAAACAAAAGCTTGAAAGTTGGCTTATCTACCCTTTTTGTCAATAGTGCAAGAAACGGTGAGAATTTTAATCCACTCGGAGGTGCTTTAGCTGAAAACCCATTAGGCAAGCCCTATGATGATGCAGGAAACCTTATATTTTTGCCCACTTCAGACGGACTTCGAACCAATCCATTTGCCGAAATTGTAGATGGTGCACAAATTGATTTAGGAAAAAGATACCGTATATTCAATAGTATTTATGGTGAGTGGCAAATAGCAAAAGGCCTTAAGTACAGAGTAAATTTTGGACCTGATTTCACTGTAACAAGAAATGGCAGGTTCACAGGTGCATTCACCCAAAGTCAGCGTGGAGGGGTTGCTACTGGAGGTGTCGAAGATCGTTTTACTTTCAATTATACGGTGGAAAATATCCTTACTTATGACAAAAAGTTTGGTGCATCACATAATTTTAATTTTACCGCTCTTCAATCTTTTCAAAAAGACAGAGAGGAATATTCTGGTATGAGCGTATCTGGTATTCCTGCAGAAGCTCAATTATATCACTCTCTGGGTTCTGCCAGCTTGATTACAGGTGCTTCCACCAATCTTTCTGAATGGGCTTTACTTTCCTACATGGGTAGAATTAATTACGATTTCAGGGAAAAATACCTGTTGACCGCAACGGTTCGTACAGATGGTTCTTCTCGTTTTGGAACCAATAACCGATTTGGTATTTTCCCTTCAGTGGCCGTTGGTTGGAATATCGCCAGAGAGTCATTTATGGAAGATTTAGGATTTCTTGAAAACTTGAAATTGAGAGCCAGTTATGGAGCCATTGGTAATCAAGCCATTAATCCGTATCAAACTCAGGCATTGTTGGGAAGAACTGCCTATGCTTATGACAACACAGCGGGTTATGGCTATAGACCAAACACCATAGGTAATCCTGATTTGCGTTGGGAAACTTCTACAACGGCCAATCTAGGATTAGATTTCAGCCTTTTCGCAGGAAGAATAAATGGTTCTTTTGAATACTACAATACCACAACAACCGACTTATTGGCACCACAACCACTTCCAACTTCCACTGGTTTTGGAGGTTTCACAACAAATGTTGGTTCTACACAAAACAAAGGAGTTGAATTAACCCTTTCTACTGTCAATATTGATAAAGGAGGCTTTACCTGGGAGACTGATTTGATTTTTAATAAAAATACAGAGGCCATTTTAGAATTGGCTAACGGAAAAGTGGATGATATCGCTGCTGGTCGTTTTATTGGCAAGCCATTGACTGTGTTTTTCGATTATAAGAAATTAGGTATCTGGCAAACGAATGAAGCAGATCAAGCCAAAGTTTTTGGGGATAGAGTAGGCCAGATTAAAGTGGAGGATTTCAATAAGGATGGTAAAATTAATGCTGATGATCGCCAGATTCTTGGCTCTGCCGTTCCCGATTTTGCCGCCGGTTTGACCAATCGCTTTTCTTACAAAGGTATTGATTTCTCCTTCTTTATTTTCGCCAGAATAGGACAGATGATTCGCAGCCGTTACCACCTTGATCAAAATAAAATGGCAGGTCGATACAATAATATTGCCCTTGATTACTGGACTCCAAGTAATCCAACCAATGCCTTCCCTCAACCTGTTGTAACCCAGGAATTTCCAAAATATGATAATTCCCTGGCCTATTTTGATGGATCTTTCATAAAAGTCAGAAATATCAATATCGGTTATAACTTGCCAAAAACAGTGGTTGCCAAATTAAAAATGGAAAGCCTTCGTTTTTTCTCCAGTATCCAGCAACCCTTCATATTTTCCCAATATATCACCAAATATCAAGGTGTGGATCCTGAAACATGGGCCGATGGGGAGCAAGGCGTCGGCGGAGGAGAGGTATCTGGTTCCGTTAGCCCCGCTATCCGTACCATCACCATTGGTCTGAATGCCAAGTTCTAATTTTAAAATTGTTAATGAATATTATGAAAACAATGCACATAAATAATAAGATTTCGGTAGGAGTGTTCCTGTTTTTCCTACTCTCAGCTCCTTCTTGTGGTGATTTGCTGCAAGAGGACGTAGTATCAGCGATAGGAAATGATTATTTGAATACACCAGCAGGTGTAAATGATGGGGTGAATGCGGCTTATTCCTCCGTAAGAATATGGTACGGAACAGAACAAGGGAATAATTTTACCGTTTTTGGTACGGACACACATACGAATGGAGCAGATGGTAGTTGGAAATTCATGAATACCTACGATAGTCAATTTGACTCCAGAAATGGACATGCACAGGATATTTGGAATGAACTATACCGAGGCATCAATACCAGTAATGCGGTTATTGACAGAAGTGTGAATGTTAAAGGCATGCCAGAGGCTACTTTAAAGCAAAGAGTTGCTGAAGCAAAATTCATTCGCGCCCACAATTATTTTATCCTGACCCAATTATTTGGAGGGGTTGATTTGAGATTAAAGGAAACGGTAGCACCAACCAAAGAGGTTACCCGTTCAACAGTTCAGGCGCAATACGCCGCCATTATCAAAGATCTTACTGAAGCAATACCTGATCTTGAGGCAAAAGCTAAAGCAACCCTTTATGGTAAAGCAACGAGGCCTGCTGCTGAACATTTGCTTGGGAAAGTATATTTGACTAAAAGCACGTCCGAAGCAAAAGCCGCTGATGATTTATCAAAAGCTATTCCTTTGTTTCAAAATGTCATCAATAATTACGGTATTAAATTATTACCCGATTTTGGCCTTGTACATAAGGAAGGAAATGAGATTAATGATGAGGTGATCTGGTCTATTCAATATACCCGCGATCCATTGACTAACGGAGGGGGTAATAACGCTCATGTATTCTTTTTGATGGAGTACGATGTTCAGCCTGGCATGCAACGGGACGTTGTAAATGGCAGACCGTTTAAACGTTTTAAGCCTACAAATTACGCAATTGAGGTTGTTTTCAAGGACAAAGAAAATGATAGCCGTTATAAGAAGACTTTCAAAGATCTTTATTTATCAAACAGACCTGGAACATACAATACCAGTTTTGATGGTTCCAAAACCAAAGTTACTTTCGCAGCTGGAGACACCTGTATCTTCTTACCTGGTTATGAAATGCCAGTGGCAGAGCGAGCTGCAAAAAAATACCAGGTGTTGGTTCCATCCAGATATGATGAGCGTCTTTTCCCATCTGTATCAAAACATATAGATGGAGCAAGAATTGATAGAACACAGTTCGAGGGTGGAAGGGATTATATTGCCTTCCGTCTCGCTGACACTTATCTGATGTTGGCAGAAGCTCAATTACTTTCAGGTAATAAAGATGCAGCGGTTGCAACTATCAACGTAGTTCGTCGCCGTGCAGCATTCCCTGGAAAACAAGCGGCTATGGAAATCACTGCTGATAAAATGAATCTTGAATTAATCATTGAAGAAAGAGAAAGAGAATTAATTGGTGAGCAAATGCGTTGGTTCGATCTAAAACGTTGGGGAATCCTCGTGGAAAGGGTACAAAAATATAACCCTCAGGGTGCCCCCAATATTAAGCCATTTCATGCGCTGCGTCCTATTCCTCAAGTTCAAATAGATAGAGTTACAGGAACTGCATCCGCTTTTCCTCAGAATCCTGGTTATTGATTTTTTTCTTATATTAGGGGTGGCTTTTTAAGTCACCCCTATTGTTTTTTTATTAAAATGCTGAATAACATGAGATTTTCACCTTTCCTCTTCCTGGCTTTTTTAACCCTCTTTTCTTTGGAAGCACTCGCCCAGACTAAAGAACCGTCTTTTAAAAAACTTTTTAATGGTAAAAATTTAAAGGGTTGGATCGCCTCTGCTGAAAAAGATAGCTGGCAAGTGGTGGACGGTGTTTTAGACGTTAAAAGTAGCCCTGAAAGAAAGGGCAGTATTCTTTGGACTGAAAGAATTTTTACAGATTTTATTTTTCAAACAGATTTTAAAATGGGTGATGGCGTAGTAGATTCCGGCGTATTTTTAAAATCTGAAGCTAATCAAATTCAAATGGGTATTTCGGGGTCCCTGAAAATGGATAAAACGGGCTCTCCTTACATGCCCGGGAAGGGGTACCCCGTGACCGCTGCTAATATTCCTGAAATTCTTAAACCCAATGACTGGAATACCATGAGGATTAAATGCGAAGGGAAAAATTTTACCGTTTGGCTCAATGGCATCGAAGTGCTTCAGTATCTTTCTGATACCATTCCTAATGAAGGTCAAATAGGCCTTCAATTGCATCCCAAAAATGAAATGGCAATTCAATTCAGGAATATCCTGATTCAAGATATTTAACCCTTTTTAACATTTTAACATAAATATCAAATGAACTTACATTTTGGAAAATTCCTCTGTCTGCTCCTTGTTTCTGTTTCGCAGATTAACTTACAGGCACAGCTTAATGTACTGACAAGTCAGGAAAAAAAAGATGGTTGGGAACTATTGTTTAATGGTAAAGATCTTACCGGATTTAAACAGCTAAACGGCGAAGCCAAATACCGGGTGGAAGACGGTGCCATTGTAGGGACTACCGTGCCAAATACCCCTAATTCATTTCTGGCTACTGTAAAAGATTATGGCGATTTTATCCTCGAAGTGGAACTGAAAGTGGATAATTCCATGAATTCAGGGATTCAATTTAGAAGCCTCTCTTTGCCTGAAGTTAAAAATGGCAGAGTTCATGGGTATCAAATGGAAATTGATCCGTCAGATAGAGCATGGTCTGGTGGTATTTATGACGAGGCAAGACGTGATTGGCTGTATATTCCAAACATTAATCCCCAGGCAAAAACAGCTTTTAAAAAAGAAGCATGGAACAAATATCGTATTGAAGCCATCGGTCCGGTGATTCGTACCTGGGTAAATGGCGTACCTGTTTCTGCGTTAATTGATGATCTAACCCTTTCTGGTTTGATAGCTTTTCAAGTGCACGCTATTGCCAAAGATGCTGTCCCAGGTAAGGAAATACGTTGGAGAAACATCAAGATTAATACAAAAAATCTGAAGGCTATGCCTCTTGACCAAACACCTGTGGTCAATTTATTAACCAATAAGTTGTCTGAACAAGAGAAATTCCAGGGTTTTGTGCCATTATTTAGTGGCACTGATATGACAGGATGGAGAAATGTGCATTCAGATAAAATGCCTTCTGTAAGATGGAAAACGCAGGACGGAATCCTGATGGTAGGTGGATCCGATGGTTCAGAAACAGGAAATGATATCGTTACAAAAGATAAATACAGTGCTTTTGAATTGGTCTTTGATTTCAAATTGACAGAAGGAGCTAATTCTGGTATCAAATATTTTGTCGATGAATCTTATGATTCTAATGGAAAATCTGGCGTAGGTCTGGAATTTCAAATTCTGGATGATGCAAAACATCCGGATGCTAAAGAAGGTGTGGTTGGAAACAGAACCCTGGGAAGTCTATACGATTTGATCCCTTCTATTAAGGTGGAGCCAAGATTTCAAAAGAAAATTGGCGATTGGAATACAGGTAGAGTTATCGTTTATCCGGATAATAAAGTGCAACATTGGCTAAACGGTTATAAGGTAGTGGAATATGAAAGAAAATCTCCTATCTATAATGCATTGGTTGCCCGTAGTAAATACGTTAAATATTCTGGATTTGGTGCCGCTGACGCAGGTCATATCCTTATTCAGGATCATGGAGATAACGTGTCTTTTAAAAATATTAAGATCAGAAAAATAAACTAATAAAGTTTAAATCAATAGCAATGAAAACAAACAGAAGAGATTTTATTAAAAAATCAGTCTTAGCTGGTGCTGCCATTGGCTTCTCTGCTTCTAGTTATGCACGTATCATCGGTGCCAATGACAGAGTGCGTGTAGCCTGTGTTGGATTTTCAGATCGTTTTAAAAGTTCTCATGTTCCTCCATTTAAAGCACTGATGGGATCTATGAATTTTGAAATGGTGGGTGTTTCTGATATCTGGAAAAAAAGAAGAGAAGAGGGAAAGGCATTCATTGATAAAGCGTTAGGGTCAAATATTACTATGTATCGCAATAATGACGAACTCTACGCGTCTAAAAATGTGGATGCTGTGTTTATGAGTACCGCCGATTTTCAACATGCTTTGCATACTATTGAGGCCGTTAAAGCCGGATGTGATATTTATGCTGAGAAACCTTTAGCTGAAACAATGGCTGATAACCGGGCCGTGCTTAAGGCAGTGAAGGCTTCAGGAAAAATTGTACAAATTGGTTCTCAAAGAAGAAGTGGTGAGAATTATCATGCCGCCGCTGATTTTATCAAGAGTGGCAAATTTGGCCCAATTGTTATGGTTGAATTGATGTGGAACGTCAATCAACCAGGTCGTTGGAGAAGACCTGAACTGGTTTCTCAACTGAAAGAAGAAGATATCGATTGGAAACGTTATTTGTTAAATAGACCTTTCGAAGCTTTCGATCCAAGAAAATACTTGGAATATCGCTTATTCTGGCCATACTCCTCAGGTATTCCGGGTCAATGGATGAGTCACCAGATTGATACTGTTCACTGGTTCAGTGGATTAGCTCACCCAAGAAGTGCCGTCGCTAATGGTGGTATTTATCAGTGGAAAGACGGACGTACTAATGCCGATACCTTAACCGTTGTCTTCGATTATGGTCCTGCCGATGATCTGAAATCAGGCTTCCAGGTTCAATTCACCAGCCGTTTCTCAAACGGTGCAGGGGGAACAAAGGAATTGTATTATTCTAACGGCGGTATGATTAATCTCGATACCAATGAAATTTCTGCTGAAGGTGGATTAGGGGAAAGAGAGGCTAAAGCAATGGGTATGCAAGCTAATCTGCTCCAAAGTTTCAAACTCGATGGCGATAAAGTGGAAACTGGAGCCAATACAGGTGGCGATCCGCTTACCTTCAATCACATCAAAAACTGGATGGAATGCGTTCGTTCCAGAAAACAACCTAATGCACCTATTGAGGCAGGTTATCAGCATTCTATTGCAACCATCATGTCAACCGCCGCTTATAGAACGGGGGCTCGTGTGACTTTTGATGAGAAAACGCAGGAAGTTCTTGCTAACGGAAAACCATTTTTGTATTAAACATTCTTTATAGATAAAGAGGCTGTCCATTCTCTTGGACAGCCTTTTCTATGTCCAATCCTTATCGCGATTCTCGTTATTTGCCATTTTTTATTGGGCTGCTACCCTGATATTCATTTTGTGGCAAAATGCAGTCCGTCTTTTTTCCAAACCATTTATATCTGTTCTTAGCAATAAAGCGATAAATGGTATTTCTAAAAGAAAGAGGTAATAAAAACCCCATATTGCCAAGTAGGGTATAAATACCTCCTAATTTCTTTAGAACAGCTAAAGAAGCGTCGGAATACAAGAAAATTTGTCCATCCATGACTAATATTACGCTGTCTGATGATAGCTTCGAGGGGGCTATCTGCTTTATGATATTTTGTCCCGCTTCAGATTGCAAATTTTCATACTTGAAAATTTTTCTTTGATCTCTTTTAATAATCCATTGCACTGAAAAGTGACAAAGATTGCATACACCATCATAAAAAAGAGTGGGTTGTGAATGTATTTCCAGCGAGTTGTCTATCTTTTCCATAATGTTTGATTAGGTAAAAAGGACGGTGTATAATTCTTCTAATCTTCCAAAAGAGTGAATCTTTATACCGAATCTTTGGGTATCCAAACCTTTCAAATTGTATTTTGATAGGTAAATCGTCGCAAATCCGAGGCGGTCAGCTTCCTGTATTCTTTGCTCAATACGATTGACCGCTCTGATTTCTCCTGATAATCCTACTTCTCCTACAAAACAGCTCTTTTGTGGAATAGGAACATCTTCCAGTGAAGAGATAAGGGCGGCAACAATGGCCAGATCAATACCTGGGTCGTCCACTCTGATGCCACCGGCAATATTTAGAAAAACATCCCGCTGCCCAAAAGGTAATCCCCCTCTTTTTTCTAAAACCGCCAAAAGCATGCTTAATCGCCTCAAATCAAAACCAGTAGCTGATCTTTGAGGGGTGCCATAGACTGCTTTTGAAACCAAAGCCTGCGTTTCAATCAGCATGGGGCGCATACCTTCCTGGGTAGC
>CANMVX010000011.1 GCA_947501115.1 Haliscomenobacteraceae bacterium | reverse complement strand
GAACTATCTGAACGGGCAGACTTTTGTGTGGGATATTTTAACCTAAGAGGTTGGAAAGAAGTAGCAAACAAAATTGACAGCCTACCTGGTGCAACTGTTCTTGAAGGAAAAGATGATGTTCACCGCATCTGCCGGCTACTTGTTGGCATGCAAAAAACGCCCATAGATATTTTACGTGACTACTTTTCCAAAGATGAAGACCATATCATTGATCAAGCTGAAGCATTTAAGCTCAAAAAACGACTCGCACAAGAATTTAAAGACCAGTTGACCATAGGCATACCAACAGAAGGAGACGAAAGAGCACTTCGCAAGTTGAGTCAACAAATGAAAGATAAAAAAGTAGTTGTAAAACTGCATTTGAAATATACCCTTCACGCAAAATTATATTTAGCATACAGCCAAGATAAACGTGTTCCAGTTGTTGGTTTTTTAGGCAGTAGTAACTTAACCCTTGCTGGGCTGGCAGTACAAGGTGAATTGAATATTGATGTAATGGACCAGGATGCAGCTAATAAGTTAGCCGCTTGGTTTGACGACCGATGGAAAGAACGTTGGTGTTTAGATATTACAGAAGTGCTCATTGACATAATTGACAACAGTTGGGCAGCTAACCGTTTAATTTCTCCTTTTTACGTATATTTAAAAATTGCATACCACCTTTCCAGAGAAGCAAGGGCGGGAATCAATGAATTTAAGTTGCCAAAAGTTTTTCAAAAAGAATTATTAGAATTTCAACAGAAGGCCGTTTTAGTGGCTGCTCATCATCTACATAAACGTGGTGGCGTAGTAATTGGTGATGTAGTTGGTTTAGGTAAAACCATTACAGCAACAGCATTAGCAAAATTATTTGAAGACGATTTCTTTTTAGAAACACTAATCATTTGCCCTAAAAACTTAGTAGAAATGTGGGAGGAATACACTCACAAATACCAATTGAGAGCTAAAGTAATTTCACAAAGCAGAGTGCAAACAATTTTGCCAAATTTAAGACGCTACCGCCTGGTAATAATTGATGAAAGCCACAACCTACGCAACGACCAGGGAAGCAGATACAGAGCAATTAAAGCATATTTAGAAGAAAACGACAGTAAAGTAATCCTACTTTCTGCTACACCGTATAATAAAACTTATTTAGATTTATCAAACCAACTTCGTTTATTTATCTCAGACGATAAAGATTTAGGTATAAGCCCGGAACGATATATAGAAAGTATTGGAGGGCAAATTAAATTTTGTTCGCAACATACCGAAACATTCATAAGAAGTATCAAGGCATTTGAAAAAAGTCATTACTCTGATGACTGGAAAGAATTAATGCGATTGTATTTAGTTCGTAGAACAAGAAGTTTTATTAAAAATAATTACGCTGAAACCGACCCAACAAATAATAGAAAGTTTTTGACTTTTGCCGATGGTTCAAAATCGTACTTTCCTGATAGAATTCCGCAACGAGTCTTATATGAGTTCAACCCAAATGATAAAAAAGATATTTATGCTAATCTCTATTCTCAAAAAATAATTGATATCATCAATGGTTTGGAATTACCCAGATACGGACTTCAAGCCTATTTGAATGAAAAACCACTGATAAAACCAACCAAGGAAGAAGATCAAATTATACAAAACCTAAGTCGTGCAGGCAGACGATTAATGGGCTTTTGTAGAACGAATCTATTCAAACGATTAGAAAGCAGCGGCTATTCATTTTTACTTTCTTTGAGCCGCCACATTTTAAGAAATTATCTTTTTGTATATGCTTCACAAAATCATTTATCAATTCCTATTGGTAAAAACATTTCGCAAAATTTAGATGAATATTTAGAAGATAGCGACACCGATACGGAGGGCGAAGGTTCAAACCTATTAAACCTGGTCCTGAGAGAAGAAACCTATCTAAAAAAAGCAGAAGAATTGTATAACCTTTTTGCAAGTGATAATTATCAAAACCGGTTCGACTGGATTAGAAGTGAATTTTTTGCAAGTTCTTTATCTGCAGACCTTATAAAAGACTGTAGGGAAATACTAAAAATACTGACCTACGGAAAAGATTGGAACCCTGAGGAAGATAAACAATTAAACGCATTGTATGCGTTGCTGACCGTCAAACACGGAAAAGAAAAAGTATTAGTGTTTACTCAATTTGCCGACACTGCCTATTACCTCACAGAACAACTTAAACAACGTGACGTAACACAAATTGAAAGTGTAACAGGCGATGTAGATAATCCAACAGGCTTGGCACATCGTTTTAGTCCGCACAGTAATCATAAGACTGATATTATTAATAATAATCAGGAATTAAGAATTTTGATAACCACCGATGTGTTAAGTGAAGGGCAAAATTTGCAAGATGCACACATCATTTTGAATTATGATTTGCCCTGGGCCATCATTCGTCTAATTCAGCGTGCTGGTCGTGTTGACCGTATCGGACAAAAAGCAGAACAAATTATTTGCTACTCGTTTTTACCCGAAGACGGCATTGAGGCCATTATAAATTTACGTAGAAGGTTAACGCAGCGAATTGAAGAAAATGCCAATGTGGTTGGCAGTGATGAAACATTTTTTGATGGTGATCCCATAAACCTTACAGACCTTTATAACGAAAAATCAGGTATTTTAGATGGTGAAGACGATGATACCGAAGTAGACCTAGCTTCATTGGCTTATCAGATTTGGAAAAATGCAACCGATGCGAACCCTGAATTGAACAAAATTATTCCAGATTTGCCCAATGTAATTTATGCCACCAAACACAATAATGATACTCCCGAAAAAGAAGGAGTAATTGTTCATATCCGAACAACAGAGGAGAATGATATATTGTCTTGGGTTGACAACAACGGCAAAATAATTACCCAATCGCAACACACTATTTTGAAAGCGGCTCAATGCTCTCCCGACACCGAACCGAAATACAAACTAGAAAAGCATCACGAGCTAGTGAAAAGTAGCATTGAGTATATTCGTGAAGAAGAAAAAAATACAGGCGGATCTCTCGGTAAAAAAACAGGCGTAAAATACCGTGTGTATATGCGGCTTGACCGCTATTGTAAAGAATATGAAAATACCTTATTTGTAAATGACCAACTAAAAAAGGCGGTGGACGACATTTACAAATATCCATTGAAAGAATTTGCCAGAGAAACTTTAAGCCGACAGCTGAAAGCAGGTATTGCTGACGACCAATTGGCATCCTTAGCTGTTTCATTGCGTGAGGAAGATAAACTGGTCGTGGCAAATGAAGATGAACAGCAAATCAAAGAACCTCAAATCATCTGCTCTTTGGGGTTAAAAAACTAATTACACCTAATTCGGGGTAATTAAAATTAACAGGCTATGGCAAAAAATAAAAAAATACAAGTTAAAGGAATTGAAATAACTATTATTCAAGAGGATAAGGAAGATTTTATTTCACTTACTGATATGTTAAAAGCTAAAGATGGCGACTTTTTTATTTCTGACTGGCTTAGAAATAGAAATACTGTTGAGTTTCTGGGTATTTGGGAATCGGTGTACAATCCAAGTTTTAATTATGGCGAATTCGCCATAATTAAAAGCCAAGCTGGGTTAAATAGTTATAAAATAAGCGTAAAAGAATGGGTTGAAAAAACGAATGCCATTGGATTAAAAGCCACTGCTGGCAGATATGGTGGCACTTATGCTCACACTGATATTGCTTTTGAATTTGGTATGTGGATTAGTGCCGAATTTAAAGTTTATTTGATCAAGGAATTTAAAAGACTCAAAGCCGATGAAAACGACCGCTTAAAACTTGAATGGAACCTGCAACGTACTTTAGCTAAAGTAAATTACCATATTCATACCGATGCTATTAAAGAAAACCTCATTCCAAAAGAATTGAGTAAAACCCAGGTAAGCTTTGTGTATGCCAACGAAGCCGATTTACTGAATGTAGCTTTGTTTGGTATGACTGCTAAACAATGGCGTGAGGCTAACCCAAAAACGGCTGGCAACATTAGAGATGAAGCCACACTAGAACAATTAGTAGTACTTTCTAATTTGGAAAGTATAAACTCCGTTTTAATCAATCAAGGTTTAGCGCAGCCTGAAAGATTAACACAACTTAACCAAATAGCTATTACACAAATGAAAGCGCTTGTTGCTAGCAAACAACTAAAGAAACTGAAATGAGCTTAACCAGAACAGATTTTTCTAACTATATCAAGGCGTTCAACTTTCGTGAACTCTTTAATTTTATGGGTTGGGACAACGATAAAACAATACAGCCCATTGTTGTAGATAACGAAATCTTCACTCTGCAAGCCGTTGGTGAAAAAAGTGGTTTTAAAATACTCTTATGCAACCCACAGTCTAACGGTTTATTGCCCAATTACAGCACCCGAAAAAAAATTGAAACCAAAGTAACCAAGCTATTTCAAGAGCATTTAATCATTTTCTTTGATAATAATAAAACCGAACAAATCTGGCAATTGGTAGTAAGGCAATCGGGTAAACCCACCAAAGTGACAGAGACACGCTGGCGCAATACCCAAGATCCCGAACTACTTTACCAACGTGCTGCAGGTATTTTTTTTGAACTGGACGAAGAAGATAAAATCACCATTGTTGACGTAAAAAGCCGGGTTGGCCAAAACTTCCATCAAAATAATGAAAAAATTACCAAGCAGTTTTATGATAATTTCAAAAAAGAACACCGGGCTTTCCTTCAATTCATTCAAGGTATTTCCGACGAAACCAATAAAGATTGGTATGCTTCCTTAATGCTAAATCGTTTGATGTTTTGTTATTTCATTCAGAAAAAAGGGTTTCTCGACAACAACAAAAACTATTTACGAGATAAATTAGAGGCTTCCACTCTTCGACAAGCTCAAGGTGCTAAGGCTCAGAAGTTCTTTTCATTTTATCGTGACTTTTTATTGGTTCTCTTTCATAAAGGCTTGAACGAGCCGACCCAAAACTGGGATATTAAAATAGAAATTGGTAAAATCCCATATCTCAATGGCGGTTTGTTTGATGAACACGAATTGGAAAGAGCATATACCAATATTGACATTGAAGATACCGCATTTAAGCGACTTTTTGATTTCTTCGACCAATACGAATGGCATTTAGATACCAGCGTAACCGCCACAGGTAAGGACATTAACCCCGATGTCATAGGATATATTTTTGAAAAATATATCAACGATAGGGCAAACATGGGTGCCTATTACACCAAGGAAGATATTACCGACTATATCAGTAAAAATTGCATTCTACCCTTTCTATTTGATGAAACCAAACGCAATTACCCGAAAGGATTTAATGCTGACGGTGATCTGTGGCAAATGGTTAAAACCAGTGGCGACCGGTATATTTACGATGCAGTAAAAAAAAGGAGTAGAAGAACCTTTGCCAATAGACATTGAGCAAGGAATTAATGAAGTGAGCGAACGTTCTGAGTGGAATAAACCAGCAACCAATACTTATGCCTTGCCTACAGAAATTTGGCGTGAGGTAGTTGATCGCAGAAACCGCTATACCGAAGTAAAAACTAAAATTGATAAAGGAGAAATAAACGCTATTAATGATTTTATTACCTATAATCTAAATATTCGCCAGTTTGCACAAGATGTGGTAGAAAACACCACCGACCCCGAGCTATTAAAACACTATTACAAAGCACTTAATAGTGTTACAATTATTGACCCTACTTGTGGATCGGGCGCTTTTTTATTTGCGGCAATGAATATTTTAGAACCATTGTATGAAAGTTGTATCCAGCGAATGGAAAACTTTGTAGCAGAGGCTACCAAAGGCAAATACAAGTATTTTGAAGAAGTATTAGCACAGGTTAAAAGTCCCGAACACCCAAATTTGCAATACTTCATTTATAAAAGCATCATTCTGCGCAATTTGTATGGCGTGGATATAATGAAAGAAGCTGTTGAAATTGCCAAACTCCGCTTGTTCCTAAAATTAGTGGCCACCGTTGAAGCCGATTACCGAAAACCTAACTTGGGCTTAGAACCCTTGCCCGATATAGATTTTAATATTCGTGCTGGAAATACGCTTGTTGGATTTGCTACCGAAGTGGAATTGCAAAATGGCTTAACTTATACTTTTGACGGTGTAATTGCAAAGCCCTTGATTGAAGAAAAATGTGAAATCGTTTCTGGTGCTTTTAAACGTTACAAAGAAATTCAATTGACTTTTGGCGATGATTTCAACGAATTCAAAAAGGCAAAAACAGCGTTGAATGAACGATTAAAAGAACTCAATCACGACCTTAATAAATTGTTACACATGCAAGCCACAGCATATCAATATGAAGATTGGCTACAATCACATCAGCCTTTTCATTGGTTTGCAGAGTTTTATGAAATAGTTCAAGGCAAAGGGGGTTTTGATGTGATCATTGGAAACCCACCGTATGTAGAATATTCTGAAAAAAAGTTTGATTATATAATAAAAGGATTTGAAACCGAAAAATGTAGTAATCTTTACGGTTACGTAATTGAAAGAAGCTACAAAATTATGAATGAAAATAGCCTGATTGGTATGATTATCCCGATTAGTGCTTTCTCTAATTCTAGTATGCTCACGCTTCAAAAATTTATTAAGAAGTTTCCCGTTACTTACATTTCAAATTTTCATCAACGACCTGCTGCATTGTTTGAAGGTGTACTGCAACGTCTTTCAATTTTCATAAGTCGTAAAAAAGCAGATGTTAAAGAAATTAAAACTTCAATAGTTTATAGATGGAATGTCAATACAAGAGAAAGCCTTTTCCCCAATGTGTCTTATGTTCAATGTGACCAATCAAAACAAGATAATTCTTTGAAAATTGGATATGATATTGAAAAAGGAATTTTGAAAAAGTATCTAAAACACAAACCAATTTCAGTATTAGTAAGTAAGTCGCCCATACCTAACAACGCTATTCATTACAGGACTGCCGGTGGTGGCTATTGGGTAACAATTTTAAACACTCCTTTCTTAACTACTTCTTTAAGCAACAAAAGCACAAGTTTTCTTAGTGAATATAAATCAAAAGTCATTTCAGTAATCCTAAATTCAAATTTATTTTGGTGGTATTATACAATAAACTTTGACCAGTTCAACTTTAAAGATTATATGATATTTGGATTTCGATTTGATTACCCAAATGAAAATGAGATAGTGAAAAAACTGATTAAACTTTCGGATAAACTTGAGAAAGAACTTTTAGAAAATTCAACAACATACATCATTAATAGTAAAACCAGAGGTAGCAATGAGACCATCACATATAATAAATATTTATCGAAAGTGACAATGGACGAGATTGACAAAGTTTTAGCTGAACATTATGGGTTTGATGATGATGAATTAGACTTCCTAATCAATTATGATATAAAATACAGAATGAGTAAGGAAAAAGATGTAATCGAATAATGATAACAGCAAGCCTTGGGAATATAGACCTATTAAAACTACCGAAAATAGCTTTTTTATGCAGCCGAAAAATTCCTGCTTCGGTGGTATTGAAATGCTATGATTGGGCTATTGAGCAAAGAGAAAGCGGAGCTTGTGTGATTAGTGGTTTTCACAGCCAAATAGAAAAAGATGTGTTGCATTATTTACTCAAAGGTAAACAGCCAATTATCTTAGTTTTGGCAAGAGGCCTAAAAGAAAAAATAGAACCTGAATTTGAAAAACCAATGGAGGAAGGTAGATTATTAATCATTACCCCATTTGATAAAACAGTTAAAAGAGTAACCGAATTAACCGCCGAAACAAGGAATAAATTAATGACTGATCTTTCAGACAAAATCACCGTTGGTTATTCAAGTACTGGCGGACAATTAGAAAAACTTTTACAAAACATTGAAAAACCAATAACAAGAATTCAATAATCCACAGCATATACTATCATGGGTCGAGCAAAACGAAAATCACCCATACTAATACCCTAAAACTTTAAATATTAGCTTAACTTCACTGATAATATGAATGGCGAATGTCTAAAATAGCACAAAATTTAACCGTAGGATAACCCATTTCCTTAATGATTAAATGAATACTATGATTAAGCAACAATATCCAGTATATCAAAGATGTTTGGCAGTTGAGATGATACAACAATGGTTGGAATGTAGTAGAGAACACGAAATGAAACTTAGCTATAAAGGCGAATATGTAGGAACAAGAAAAGTAGATTTTTTTGTAGAGGGAAAAGTAATGGTTGAATTAAAGGCTGTTGTTCAGTTAGAAGATGTTCATCTGGCACAGGCTATAAACTATTTAGAGGCTTATGGTCTTGAAAATGGTTTATAATTTAAACGAGTGCTGAAAACCCATAAAAATCACAGCCAATCAAAAAATCAAAGTTCAGACAATACCGAAAAAGGCGAAACTAAGTTAGAGGTTCGTTTGGAAAATAAAAAGGTCACTATTCGAGAATATAAAATAGTTCAAAAAAAAAGATGTCAAAGAAAAAAATAGCATCAAAAGAAAACAGCTTTACAGAAATACTACTTTACAATACTCCCAACGGTAAAGTAAAAGTTGAAATCTATTTACAAAACGAAACGGTATGGCTTTCACAACAAAAAATGGCAGATTTGTTCGGCGTGGATAGAAGCGTTGTTACAAAGCATTTAGCAAACATTTATAGCGAAAACGAATTGAATAAGGAGGCAACTTGTGCAAAAATTGCACAAGTTCAAACAGAGGGAGACAGAACAGTAAACAGACAAATTGAATACTACAATCTGGATGCAATCATTTCAGTTGGATATAGGGTAAACAGCAATCAGGCAACAGCGTTTCGCATTTGGGCTACCGAACGATTAAAAGAATACATCATCAAAGGTTTTACAATGGATGATGAACGGCTAAAAAACCCGAACAACATTTTTGGCAAAGATTATTTTGAAGAACAGCTTGCACGAATAAGAGATATACGGAGCAGCGAAAGAAGATTTTATCAGAAAATAACCGACATCTACACACAATGCAGTGCCGATTATACGATAGAAATACAGGCAACAAAAGATTTTTTTGCCACCGTTCAAAATAGACTGCATTGGGCAAATTACAGCACAAAAGAAAATATGGGCTTAACCACTTGGAAAAATGCACCTAAAGGAAACATTCGTAAAACCGATGTAAGCATTGCAAAAAATTATTTGAACGAAAAAGAATTAGAAGGATTGAACCGTATTGTAACCATGTATTTAGATTTTGCCAAAAGTCAGGCACTCAAAGGTGTAGTCATGAATATGAAAGATTGGATTGTAAAGTTGGATTCTTTTTTACAGTTCAATGAAAAAGAAATTTTAAAACATCAGGGCAAAGTAACGCACGAAGTAGCTTTGGCATTGGCTGAAAGCGAATTTGAAAAATATCGCATTGTACAGGATAAATTATTAGAAAGCGATTTTGACAAAGCGATAAAAAATTTGAAGCACCGAAAATAAAAAAGATAAATGATAGTAGCATAACACGTTGATACTGAATTATTGTACCTCTCCAAAACCGCTTTTTTATGTAGCCGAATAGAAAAAGATGTGTTGCATTATTTACTCAAAGGTAAAGAGCCAATTATCCTGGTTTTGGTAAGAGGCCTAAAAAAGATAGAATTTGAAAAACCAATGGAAGAATTCAATAATAATTATTCCAGAGAATATGTCGAAAATAACCATGGCAGGAACTATACCGCCGGCTTTACAGAAACAATGGGCGCTCCATAAGAGTCCTTTCCATTCACTTTTACTTTATCTGGAATGATGTAAATTTTAGTGCCATTGATATTTTCCTAATTAATTCCTGCGTTCTTTCTTATCCAATTTATAGGAAAGGGTTAAAACGGCTCTTCTCAAAGGACGAACTTCAAACATATTAAAAATCCATGGATTACTATAATTAACTTCATTGGTAAGATTCGAAACATTCAACTGCAGACCAAATTGTTTTATCTTATAACCAATCGCTGCATCGATGGTAAAACTGGAGGGAATTTCCAAATCACTGTCATTATTAATATTTGAATAAAACTTATCCTTGTAAAAAGCACCAAACCCTAATGAGAAACCCTTCATTTTAACTGAAGGCTCATAATTAAGCCAGATATTTCCCGTTATTTTTGGGGCATTGGGTAATTGATTGTTCACAGGATATCCAGGATCTTCCAATATTCTGGTCTTCGTAAAAGCTGCACCAAGGGTAATCGAAAGTTCGGAAATAATTTTACCATTTAAATCCATTTCTATACCTTGGCTTCGATGATGTCCATCATAATAAACATTATATTCATCATAATCAGGATTTTCAGGATCTAAATAAACGTATCCATAAGGATCTATTTTATCAATCTGAAATAAACTAAAGGTTAGACCTAATTTTTCCTTAAAGAGATTGGCCTTGGTACCTAATTCAATTTGAGAACTTAAAGTAGCGGGAGGCGTAGAAAAATCAGCATAATTGAGCGCAAATAAATCTGGAGAATTGATTTCAAAGCCTTGGGAATAAGATCCAAAAAGAGAAACCCAAGGTATTGGTTTATAAACAATTCCCAAACGAGGACTAAGCACGTTTTTGTTTACCAAATCATCCTCATAACCTTCATAATCAGTTCCAGGTAATTCATTTTCAATATAATCATTACCCTGTTGGGTATTTCCATATCTAAATCCCACTAATAAGTGCAGTTTTTCTTTCAACATCATGATTTGATCTTGAAAATAAATTCCATAACGGCGTATTTTTGAAATAAAAGGTAAATAAATTTCCTCCTCTGGTTCTGTGATGGTTAATAACCCATATAATGGTTTATTAATATTTTGTATATCAAATGCTGATAAATATCCTTCGTTAGTATATCTAAAATTAGTTTCCTGAAATTCAAATCCTACTAAAATATTATGTTTTGTCGAACCAGTATAAAAAGTACCTGAGGCATCAGCAGAGAAAGATCTGTTTTTTAACTGTTGATGATACCCATATTGATTTCTTACAAAGTCACCCGATTCATTTGGTGCATCAAACCATAACCCAAGAGGTCTGTTTTCAGAATAACCATAATAAGTGACAGCTCTTATTCTCCAATTCTGATTAAGAGTATATGTAAGGTTTGCAAAATAATTATTATCCTGATATTTATATTTCATTGAAGGTTCGCCTAAATACAGCGTTGGATCAAGTTTATCGAGACCACTCACTGTTCCGTCAGGAGAAACTAAACCAGCATCATCTGTAGCGGAAGAACCACGAAATACTGCTTCTGTACTTAAGGATAATTTAGAATTAATATCCCAAGTGATAGCTGGTGCCAGGATAAATCTATTAGATCCGACAAAATCTCTGAAACTATTACTTTTCTCAAAAGAAGTATTCAATCGATAGCGCAAATTTTTATTTTTTGAAAGTGGACCTGAAATATCTACAGACGGTCTAAATAAATTCCATTCACCCAGACGTAATTCAGTTTTTAAATAAAAATCAGCTAATGGTTTTTTGGTTGAAAAATTCAATACACCTCCAGGTGAAACATCTCCAAAAAGAATAGATGAAGGACCTTTTAAAAATTCAACCTGCTCTATATTATCTGCGTAATTATTCCCCAAATTCCAGATCATTAAACCGTTCCATCTATAATTTTGAGAATTTACCATGTCAAAACCGCGAGCATTAAATAATTGATATGAGCCGGCACCACTATAATTGCCAGTAAAATTGATGCCACTCATATTTCTGGTAATGGTTGTTAAATCAAAAGCAGCTTGCTGTTCTATTGTTTTTTGACCTAAAACTAAAATAGATTGTGGAATATCTTGAATTTCCATTAAGGTTCGAGTTGCCGTAGCACTTTTTACTTTCACCCCACTGATTACAATTTCACCCAATAGCTTGTAATCCTCTTTCAATTGTAGGTTTACCGTTGTTGTATTGTTTTCGGAAATTAAAACATCTGCAATCTTGTCTATATATCCAATAGATTCAAATTTTGCCTTGTAACTTCCTACGGGAATTTTAATAAAATAAATACCCTGCTCATTGGTAACTGTCCCAAAACCTGTTCCTTCCAGATAAATGGAGACATACGCCAAGTTTAAACCATTTTCATCTGTAATTTTACCTGTTAAGGTACCTTTTGACGTTTGTGCATAATTAATATGAACAATAAACAATAAAATGAAAGAAATGATTAAACGCATGATAAGTGTATTTTTTGTAACTACTTTATTACTTTTAAAGGAATATCATCCAACGAACGATAACCATCATCCAGTAAGAAATGAATCCTATATTGACCTGCTTTCAATGGCCAACCATTTCCCTTAGATTGTTTTCCTAACACTAAACTTCCCGATTCACTGGCATACGTGTAGGCATATAACAAGTAAGTGGTGTAGGTCTCCGTTTTATAGAAGTCATCAGATGTTTCTTTTCCATCAGGGTAAATGGCTATCCAATCAAACCGATGACCAGGTGCATTTTTCCATTCAATTGAAATTGGTTCGCCTTCTTTGTATTCATCTTTGGACAATTTTAAGATTGGTCTTTTTTTATCATTTGTAGGGTGAAAATAATTTTCAGCAATAACCAAGTCATTATTTTTCAATTGAATACGATAACTTTCCCCTTTTTGAATCTTTAACTTTTTCTCATTTTCATTTGATTCCAAATTTCGAAATGATTTAAACAAATTTCCTTCCTTATCAAAAAGTTCAATGGATAATTTTTTATAGTCCTTTGAAAAAAATCGAATTAGAAGGCTATCTTTTAATTGAAAAGGTTGGATATATGCATCTAATATAATAGGTTTTATGAAACAGGTGGTTAAAACGCCCCGGTGATCAGAAGGAAATGGATTTACAGAAATAGTCACATCCTGTCCTCCTTCCTCGCCAACCAGCGTGGAATGAATAACTTTTTCAATATTTGAAGCCCAGATATAATCAATCCGATCATGGGTCTCATTGGCAGGTACAATTGGCGGAGATGCTGGCGTCCAGGTTAGGCCTGGATTTTTTAACACATCTTGATTTGCTTCGCGGTAAGTATCTGTAAATCCCATTTTTTCCATTCGCTTGCTGACAAGCCAATCCACTTTATATTTAATATGAGGTCTTAAACCTACAGTGGAATCAATCCAATCACGATGGGAAGGACTATTGAAATCACCGGTAACGATGAGTGGGACCTCAGCCATATATAGAGAATCATAAATTTTTTCAAATTTATCTAATTCATGATATCTGGTTATATATTCATTTTTAATAACACTATCTATGGGTGATCCATTTTTAATTAAATCCGGCCCATAAGGGTCTGACGGCAAATGTATATTTGAAAAAGCAAATACCCTGCCAGGGCTTATTTCTAATAATACATAATACCAAGCAGATGATTTATGACTAATAATTGGATACTTAGAAATTAAGTGTATTCGGGAATCATAATACTTCCAACCCAATGATTTTGCTATTTTAGGAATATTCCCCTCCGCTTCTTGAAAACCGATTATATCTGGATTTGCTTTTTTAATAAGCTCTATTACTTTATCATAGTCTATTTCATCACCACCATATAAAATATTGAAACTTAAAATACGAACTGAATCTGATACTACATTTGAATTTGCAAAAGAAGAATAAGTATTAAAAACTATAATTTGATAAATTACAATGGAATAAAAAAATATTTTCATATATAATAATTATTAAAAACATAAATCTATTACATTTAAAATCTATTAAAGAAATTAAAACATTAAGTATATGTTAAGTTAAAGCTTTAACAAAAAAAACTACATCGAAGAATTACATACCAACATAATTATGCAATTATATTGGCATAATAGTTAACCTAAACAATCTTCATTGACAAAAATCACCTAATCACTGCAAACTCGTCGAAATTCATGATGGTTGACGCGACTATCGTGTAGGCCGCTGTAATCACAGGGTCTAATTGCTTATCCCGTTGATATTCGCCTACCGTTAGTAAATCTATGGCCTTTTCCTTATTTTCCTTAAAATAAGCCCATTGATTTTCATATAATTCAGTTAAAATACTAAGTTCTTCCTTCCTGGGTTTACGACTGGTAAGTGCTTGAAAACCATAGGCCAAACGATCTGATTCCGACATAGTATTTCCTGTGGTATTAGGCATACGCTGCATTTTTTCTGCTAATATCCTGGCAGCTTCCACAAATTGGGGATCATTCATCAATACAAGTGCCTGCAAAGGAGAAGCAGTTTTTTGCCTCCTCACCGCACAATAGGAACGATCGGTCGCATCAAAATTGAGCATCGATGGGGGTGGTGAACTTCGCTTCCATATCGTATAAAGACTGCGGCGATATAAACTATCTCCATGGTCTTGTATATACTTTGTCGCATTTCGCGTAGCTAATGCTTCCCAAAGTCCTTCTGGCTGATAAGGATGAACACTTGGACCACCAATCTGGGGCACTAAAAGTCCGCTGGCCGCTAAGGCGTTATCGCGAACCAGTTCCGCCGGCAGACGATGCGCCGGGTAACGACTATATAAATCATTGGCAAAATCTACTTCTTTAACCATTTCTGAAGTATATGAAGATTGCCTGTAAGTGGCAGAAAGTACTATTTCTTTTAAAAATGCCTTCACATCCCAATTTTTCTCCCTAAAATTCAACGCCAGATAATCTAACAATTCTGGGTGCGTTGGAAAAGAGCCCTGATTTCCAAAGTCTTCTTGCGTTAAAACTAATCCCTTCCCGAAAAGCATTTGCCAAAAACGATTCACCGCTACCCTGGCAAACAGTGGATTTTTCTCATCCAGGAGCCATTGAGCTAATCCCAATCGGTTTTTTGGGTATTTGTCTTCATCAAAAGGGAAAATTTTAGGAATAGTATTGGGCGTAACCTCAATTTTTGTAGGTGCATCGTAAGCTCCCCGATCCAGGATAAATGTCTTCCGATAGGTTGACCTATCCGTCATTATCATCACCTCCTCTTCATTCGTCGCAATATAATTTTCTTGACTTCGCAAAGAAAGGAGGGAATCCTGGCTCCTTTTGACATCTGGTTGATAACCCCGAAGTAAGAAATACGATAAAAGTTGCTCTTGTTCCTTCTCCGATCTTGATTTTTTACTGATTAACTGAGGAATAATATCCTGCGATGTATCATAAAGATCTAACACTTCCATTTCCGATAATGCCCGTTTATAAATGGCCAGTTCGTCCATATCCATATTTTGCAAAGTACGCGGCGAATTAGATCCCAATGTAAAATTTCTTGTTCCTCTAATGACATTAAAGCGCGCGAATACCATACTTTTTTGCAAATTATCAACCAGTAATTTGTATTCCGGAATTTTACCATTAAGCCAGAAACGGATACCTGAAGCCTTGCTACTTCCGTCGTAGGTCAGAGCGATATGGGTCCATTCTCCCACTTTAAGAGTATCGATGGTAACAAAATCGATGGCATTATCAGGTAAAACATGGGCAAATTGAAAAGACAGCGTACCATTTTTGTTTAATTTACAAGCCCAGCCACGAAATCCTTCCTCCTCACTATTCGCTTTATTAAAAATGGGACCTTCCTCACCATATTTGTTCAATTTCACCCAAATACTCACTGAAAATGGTTGAAAACGGTCATAACTCAATGCTTTTCCCGCTTCAATACTCGCTTCGCCCCTAAAGGAGATTCCCTGCCCCTTTTTACCGGCAACGAGGAAGGGATATTTGTCTCTATCCCCAGAAAATCGGACCGCTTTTACCGTAGAATCTACTTTTTCCATATTCAGGAAGCCGCTAAATTTGCCGGGAGGTTTTATTTTAATCGTCGAATCTGTTTTACTTCTTTCCAACTCCTTAGCCCGCCGTTCTAATTCTGCCTTTGTGGGTGGGGTAATCATATCCCCAATCAGCGTGGTATCTATTTTCTCAAAATCAAGATATAAAACTCGTCCAACGGGTTCTTTCAAGGAGGAAATATCGGATGCATTGATTTTTGTCAGCCATTTTTCAAGATCATTTTTATACTGATCTGTCATCTTCGTTGCCTTAATATGCGGTTCCATCAAAGCCCTCAAACTGTCCAGACTTTTCTGAGCGGAGGGTGTTGGTAAAAGCACTGTTGGAGACGCTTCACCGTTGTAAGGAACAATACCAGATTCGTTATTCTGATTAAAGAAGGCATATAAAGCATAATAATCTTTATCCTCGATAGGATCGTATTTATGGGTGTGGCATTTTGCACATTCGGTTGAAAGTCCTAAAAAAGCTTTGCCAAAGGTAGCTACGCGATCGCTCACATATTCCACACGGTATTCTTCCGGTACCACCCCACCCTCTTGCGACTGTTGGTGATTTCTATTAAAGCAGGTAGCTATCAACTGATCGAGGGTTGGATTTGGCAATAAATCGCCAGCTAACTGCCAGATAGTAAATTTATCATAAGACAAATTCTGATTAAATGCCCTGATAACCCAATCCCGATAAGGATAGGTATTTCTCATACCATCGTCCTGATAACCATGGGAATCGGCATATCGGGCTACATCTAACCATTCCAAAGCCATTCGTTCCCCAAAATGGGGTGAAGAAAGCAACCGATCAACCAATTTATCATAAGCCGTTGGCGAGGTGTCATTTATAAAATCTTTTACCTCCTCAACGGTAGGCGGCAATCCAATGAGGTCAAGAGATAAGCGGCGAATAATCACCTCTTTTGTTGCTTCAATATTAGGTTTCAGACCTTTTTCTTCTAATTTTTGAAGAATATAATCATCGATGGTCGTTTTAGACCAAGCCTTATTAATGACCAAAGGAGAAGGATATTTGAAGGGGGAAATAAACGCCCAATGTTCTTGATATTCAGCACCTTCCGCAATCCATTGTACCAATATTTTTTTCTCTTCTGCGGTTAATTGCAAGTTTGACTTAGGCGAAGGCATTACCTCATGAGGGTCGTCAGACATGATCCGACGGACCAATTCACTTTCTTTGATATTAAAAGGAACGATAGCCCTTTTACCCGACGGCAACAGCGATGTAGCTGATTCAAAAGAAGTTAGTTGCAGCTCTGCATCTACTTTTGATTTATCGGGACCATGACATTTGAAGCATCTATCGGATAGAATGGGCTTTATTTGCCTGTTAAAATCTATTTTCTTTGAATAGGCCATATTCAAAATGAAAAAAACCAGAAAGGCCGACACACTAAAAAATTTATTATCGTAGCGCTTAAACATAGACAGCATATTTTTAAATAATAGATTAGGCCAATACAGATTTCACAACTTTTCCAGCCACGTCAGTTAATCGGTACCTTCTTCCTTGCGTTTTAAATGTAAAACGTTCGTGATCGATACCCATTAGATGCATGACGGTAGCCTGATAGTCGTGTATATGCACTGGATTATTTATTATATTATATCCAAAATCGTCTGTTTCCCCGTAGGTATATCCCTTTTTCACACCGGCACCAGCCATCCAGATGGAGTAGCAACGCGGGTGATGATCCCGGCCATAATTATCGACGGTGAGTTTACCTTGAGAATAACAACCACGTCCGAATTCTCCGCCCCAGACAACAAGAGTATCTTCGAGTAAACCTCTTTGTTTTAAGTCAAGAATGAGGGCAGCAGAAGGTTGATCTACATCTTTTGCCAGCTTTGAAATTTCGGAAGGCAGATTGCCATGTTGATCCCATCCCTGATGATAGAGCTGAACAAAACGGACATCATTTTCAATTAACTTTCTGGCTAACAAGCAATTAGCAGCATAAGAACCAGGTTTCCGTGCATCTTTTCCATATAGATCAAATACCCAATCAGGTTCTTTACTTACATCAAGTGTTTCGGGCACAGAGGTTTGCATCCGATAAGCCATTTCGTACTGCGCTATTTTCCCATTCAGGTCATCATCGAGCGTTTGTTCAATCTCAAGTTTATGCAACTTCGCCAGAGCATCGAGCATGTCCCGTCGGGAAAATTTATCGATTCCCTTAGGATCTTTTAAATATAAAATAGGATCATCACCTGATCGAAACAAAACTCCTTGATGTTCGGAAGGCAGGAAAGCATTATTCCACAATTTAGCGTACAGCGGCTGGTCACCGTTGTTTGAACGAGAGAGCAACACACAAAAAGCAGGTAAATTTTTATTCTCGGAACCTAGTCCATAACTTACCCATGATCCGAAACTGGGACGTGCGCCTTGTTGACTACCCGTTTGAAGAAACGTAACGGCGGGGTCATGATTAATTGCTTCCGTGTGCATAGATTTTATCACACACATTTCGTCGGCAATTTGCTGGTGGTAAGGTAAAATTTCGCTCAACCAAATCCTTCCTTTACCATACTGTGCAAAATTAAATTTGCTTCCCGCTAATGGAAAAGATTTTTGATGCGCCGTCATACCCGTTACCCTTTGCTCCCCCCGAATGGAGGCAGGTAACTCCTGGCCGAACATCTCTTTTAATTTAGGTTTATAGTCAAATAAATCGAGTTGTGACGGGGCGCCACTTTGAAACAAGTAAATGATTCGCTTTGCTTTTGGTGCAAAATGAGGCAATTGCAAATCATTGTTAAACAGATTGTTATCATTCATTAAACCACTCAAGGCCGTAGCACCGAGACCTAAAACACTTCCGGAAAGAAAGTTCCGACGGTTCATTTTATGGTTATATTCCTCAAAAATATTCATTAAAGTTCATTTTAGTACATTAGGAAGACGCTCTAAGTTAATCTAAATTTTTTGTTTTTGCGGTATCGGGCTTTGCAAATTGAACGCCACCCAATTCCACTTGCACATTGGGCAATGACCTCTTTAATTGTTCAATTCCCTTTGCCGTGGTTTTAGTTTGCCAAAGAAAAACCACCTTCAGCTGGGCACAATTTGCCAATTCCAATAATCCATTATCGGTAATATTGGTACCATATAGATTTATCTGCTCCAAATTTGGCAGATTTTTTATATGGTTCAACGCCAGATCAGTAATAGGTGTTTTTTCAAGATTTAAGCGGGTAATATTTTTCAGCCCACTTAATTTTTTAATATCTGAATCATTTACAGGTTGTTGGCTCAAACGCAATCTAACCACTTTATCACCTAATTTCAGCAAATCATCTATCAAAGTGGAGCGATAATCTCTCACATTCACAAAATTTACCATCAAATAATTTGAATTCGTTCCAAAATTACTGACAATGATATTTTGCTGTTTTAATTGATTCAATAACGAGGGAGGAACCGCTTCTATCTTATTTTTCAAAATATTGCCCTCAACATCTTGCACAAAAGAAGGTGAGACAGACGTTTTGGGTACTGAAACATTGACCGGTTTAGTTTCAATCACTTCTTTTTTTTCTTCCTGATGTTCAAGAAAAACCTTCATTTCTTCCCGAAAAGAGGCACCTTGTTTAATCCACTGATGGAAAATAGCTATTTCTTGAGGGGTAAGTTGCGGTTTACCTTTAGGCGGCATGTGATTATCATCGTCTTCAGGTAATAACATGGACAGGTATAATGTACTATTTTCAGGATTACCTGCGGTAAGGATTGCTCCATTTTTGCCACCTAAGAGAATAAATTCTTCTGTATCGAGGCGCAAACCACCTTTCTTTTTTGTTGCAGAATGACAACTGAAACACTTCTTTTCCAATATGGGTAAGACAGCATCTCTGAATATAAAACTAGTTTTCACCTTTTCTGCCTTTTCCGTATTTGGTTGAATCTGGACAGAAGATTTCTGATTAGTTATAGCCAAATCCGTCGGAGATACCTTTGAAACCTCCTGTTGTGTGGAATCTAAGGTAGGAATCATTTGCAAAGGGACACTTTTCTTTTTCGGAAAAAGATAGTCCTCACCATGCGTCAAATTACCCCCAAAATGTCCCGTAACCATTAAGGCACAAACAGTAATGGTAGTTAAAATATCTCTGATACGTTTAATAAAATAGGCTGCAAAACTAAAAACGGCGGTACCAATACCCATCCATTGATGTTGGAACACCAGATCTGCGTCATATTCACCCGATTGTGCTAAAAACCATCCTGCCGCACTGGCAAACACAGCTGAGATTGAACCTAATAATAAGGCAAAAGAAATGGCGACTTCCACTTCAACTTTTTGAAAACGTTGAAATAAAATAAGGGCAAAGGCAAAGAGCAAAATGCCGATAGGTAAATGCACCAATAAGGGGTGAAGGCGGCCAAAAAATTCGGTTAAAAACATTATTTTCATTTAATAAATTACATAAAGTTATGGCCATTTTTTGGGATCCAATACCACATACTTTATTGATTTTTCGTTATTTCCTTTATTATAGGAATAGGTACAGCGGATGAGCCCGTCATTGGATTGAATTAAAGAGGGGTAAGAAAAACTTCCTTTTCCGGGGCTTTCCTCTTCCATTGGAAATTTAAAATACCAGGTTTCCCCTTCGTCTTTCGACAGGTAAAGTCTCAAACGATAACGACCATCTACAATATCATTTCCTAAAAAGGCCATTCTTCCGTCCTTAAGTCTCAACAATTCTACACTGGCTGTATTGGGAATAGAGGTTTTTTGGGTAGCTGTCCAGGATTCGCCGTTATCTGTTGAAATACTTTGATGAACCATCGGTGGTTCGTCGCCGCTATCTCTCATATAGGCCAAAATATCGCCGTTCTTTTTCTGGATTAATGCAGGTTGTATTGGACCTCTACCTACAATAGGCAGACTGGGTTTCCAGGTCTCCCCTTTATCATCGGATATTGCCAACATGGAGAGATTAAATCCATCGGAATAAAGAGGAAGCAAAATCCTGTTTTCGCCTAATAGCAACGGTTTTATTCTTGTCATCCACCCAATACTTCTTTTTGCCGCATCTTTGGCTGCATTGGCTATCATTTCATCATATTTTGGTGCATAACCAGCCCAACCTATACCATGAGAGGGTAAACTTTCCAGTTTTTCCTTAATTTCCTTAGCAAAAGCATCGGTTGGCTTGAGCAGAATATTATCTTGCCATTGCCAAATGGGCGGACCGGGTTTCAAAAAATCGACTGAAGTGCGTACTTTTAAAATAGATTGTTCCCAAAGATTTGCCTGAACAGCAATCCACACCAGGAATAGTTTTCCATCTTGATTTAGGAACAATACAGGATTACAATCGGGTAAATGCGGCGTGTCAGCCATCAGGAAAGGCTCTGACCAGGAAGAACTTCCCTTTTCAAGTCGGGCACCCATTAATTTCACATCATCAGACGTTCTTTCTCCGTTACCATAAAACCAAACGCAAAGAAAATCGCCATTAGGAAGAGAAACCAAGCTACTTCCGTGTACATGCTTTTCTTGTACGGGAAATATTAATCCTGATGAAACTAATTGAGACCAACCAGTGGAAACCTTTGTCAACAGGAAGATTATGCATAAAAATCGAAAATTAAACATAATAAAAAGATTTTATTCAGCCGTTGCAGCAGGACTTTCCTTCACTAATTTTAACGCTTGTTCCATATAAATTTCAGCCGTCATCTCGCCCAGACTGGTGCGGGTGACGTATTCATATCGTTTAAAACTCTGGTAATCCACTTTTGCCAGCATGTAACCAAAAGCATCATTTGTCAAACCAAAAAGAAATGGCATAGTCGTGTTCATATTACGTTTCACATAATAGCCCACATTAGGCATAGCTTCACCTGGAACGGTAAGAATTTGCGCGGGGCCAATATTGATCAGATTAAGCTGGGTAGTCACTTTATTATCTGAAAACGATTCATATTTCATGGAAGATTTCTGAATAATATAACGCATGATATCAGATTCAACGGGAAAAGTTAGGGGACGGGAGGCAATAAAAACGGCAGGATTATCTAAAACAGGAGCTTTTTGGATAATCCTAAGGGATTCACTGGCAAGCAATTCACCAATACGAATACATTCTTCCCAGGAATTATCTTCTTTTTGACCCTGACCTTCTTTTCCATATTCAAGGCGAGTATCGGCGGTGACCATACCACCGATGGCCCCATTCATGAAAAGCGCCATACCGCCGGTTTCCTTTTCAATTTTACTGTACAGAGGACCGCAAAGATCTGGACTTAATATTCCCTGTTTATTTCCAAGCACCTCAGGATGAACGGCATAGTTAACAAGAGTAACTATCGGTTGCCCCATTCTTGGGCCAGAAGTAGCCAATGCCTGAATGACGCCACATCTTGGGTCGTACAAAGCTGGCGCGTAATAATTATAAGCAATTTTCCCAACCGCCTCATCCATTGCAATTTTCAAAGAAGCTGGTTGCTTATTAGCTATGGCTTCATTAACCGCATCGGCAATTTGCTGTACACACCCATCCAGATATTTAATATCGGCAAAAGTTTTCCCATTCATATCAGGAAAGCCATAAGGATCAGGTGCACTATGCGTATGAGTAGCACCGATGAGGATATTTTCAGGAGGAATGCCCTTTATGAGGGCACGCGACCGATTACCAAGAATAGAAGTCCAACCCAAAAAATCGACACTAACGATGGCAAATATAGTCTCCCCTTTTTCAATAACCATAGCCCTTACAAACAAATCTCCCTTATTTTCCTTTACCGGATTTGGCGTACCAATACCGCCCGAAATGGGCAAAAGAGGATTGGGCGTAAGGATTCGTTTTGCAGCGCCAACCATTATAGACTGGTTAAATGCGACAAGGGGTAGAATCAGCAACCAGATAATGAATACAGGAATGCTATATTTTGAAATTTTCATGTACGTTGTTTATAATTACTTAAAGTTAATCATTTAATTTTTATAAATTGACGGGTAATTAAATTAAATCTACGCTTTATGACCAATCAAAAACCTGCCATTTCACTTTCTGAAGATTGGACTGTTGTTGTTTTTGGATTTCTGATTATCGGACTTTACCTCTTAGGATTTAAGATTCAACCGCCATCCTTTGGGTGGAGTGACACCTCCGATTTATTTGGCAAAGTACTAACCATCAATAACTTAACGAATATTTTTGCCTTGTTTTTATTGGTATATGTGATAGCCATACTTGCATCAGCCGCGTTAGGAAAAGGAATAAGTTCTGTAGCCAAAGGGTTTCCAGTCGTTTATATGTTAACGGTCGTCGCATTGATATTGGCGGGAAATACCTTTTTGAAAAACTGGAATCTTGAAGCGGTCATCTTTAGTTTATCGATAGGATTGGCTATAAGTAATTTTTTCACTGTCCCTTTATGGCTTAAAAATGCCCTTTCCACGGAACTTTATGTCAAAATAGGTTTAGTGTTATTGGGCAGTAGTATCATTTTTGGTGACATATTAAAAGCTGGATCTCTGGGTTTCATTCAGGCATTATTGGTGGTTGTCGCTGTGTGGTATTTTGCGTTCTGGCTTTGTAAAAAAATGGGCATTGACGAGGAATTGTCCATCATTATTTCGAGTGCCGTTTCCATTTGCGGTGTTTCCGCAGCCATAGCATCGGCAGGAGCCATCAAGGGCGATGCAAAGAAATTATCGTATGTCATTTCCGTTGTTCTTATAACGGCCATCCCCATGATTATTTTCATGCCATTCATAGCCAATATGTTAGGTCTGTCTCAAGCAGTTTCAGGGGCCTGGCTTGGTGGTACCATCGACACTACAGGAGCTGTTATTGCGTCGGGAAGTCTGATTGGGGAGGAGGCTTTGAAAATAAGTACCATTGTTAAATTTTCTCAAAATGTATTATTGGGATTAGCTGCCTTTTTTATTTCCATTTACTGGACATATACGAATAATAAGTCTGCAACCGTGTTGGAATCAAAACCAACCCTGGGTATAATATGGGAAAGATTCCCGAAATTTGTCCTCGGTTTCATAGGTGCCTCCCTACTTTTTTCTTTTGTCATTTCCCCACAAACGGTCGATGTAATTAAAGTCGATTTGAAAGCACTGCAAGGACTTTGGTTTTCCCTGGCATTCACCAGCATCGGATTGGAAACAAAATTCTCCGACCTATTCAATAATGAAGGAAAAAAACCACTTTACGCTTTCTTATTGGCACAGTTGTTTAATGTCTTTTTCACATTGATTGTTGCTTATTTGCTTTTCAAATAATTCAATATGGAGAATAATCGTGAGCTGGCAAAACGGTTTAGTGATGTTATTTTAAATAATTCCTGGGTTGCCAATAACAGTTATAAGAACCAGTTAACTGATTTACCGCTGGAAATCGTTCTTTTTAAATACCAGTCGTTGCATAGCATTGCTGCATTGGCACAACATGTTCACTATTATATTGCCGGCATATTAAACGTTTTTAATGGAGAAAATCTTGACATTAAGGACATATATAGTTTTGACTTTTCTCCAATAAATACCATTGAACAATGGCATACCTTTTTAGCTGTCTTCTGGACAGATGCAGCTTCATTTACTCAAAAACTGGAAGAAATGGATGAAAATACATTGAATTCCATTTTTGTTAAAAAGGAATATGGTACCTATCACTTTAATATCAATACCCTGATAGAGCATAGTTATTATCACCTGGGGCAAATTGTATTGATTAAAAAGTTAATTTCTTAAACGAAGCCTTATACTAGCTAAACAAATGTACCTTATAAACAAAGTATCGCCTGACGAAATTGATATTTTACAAAAACTGAGTAAACAGACCTTCTTCGAGTCATTTTCCTGGGGAAATACCGAAGAAAACATGGCCAGATATTTGGAAGAAGGGTTTTCCATTGACAAATTATCCCGGGAGTTAAATGATGAAAATACGACCTTTTATTTCGTAAAATACGGTCAAAAAGTTATTGGATACATGAAAATCAATGAGGGTCTCTCTCAAACGGAGCATCAAGAAGAGGATAGTCTTGAAATTGAGAGAATATACGTTTTAAAGGAATACCAGGGGAAAGGCATTGGAAACGAACTTTTAAATTTGGCTAAACATATTGCGAACCAAAAGAATGCCCCATATATTTGGTTAGGCGTTTGGGAGGAAAATAAAAAAGCCATTGCATTTTATGAAAAAAATGGATTTATCACCTTTGATCAGCATGTTTTTATGGTAGGTGAAGACAGGCAAATAGACCTCATGATGAAATTAGTGTGCCGGAACACTCAAGAATAGACCTAACAACTAAAAAGTATCATTTCCCTTCGCTTTCCATTTCCTCTATGCTAAAAATACATTAGGCCATTGAAAAAACTACTATTGGGGGCATTTCTCTTGTCCTTTATACTCTGTTATGGACAAACAAAACCTGAACCACAACCTACCAGGAATCAGGCTCAATTTCCGATGGAAAATAATGGACTTCCTTTTTTTAATACCCCTTCCCTGGTAATGTTGGACAAAAATATCAGAAGCATTTTTCAAGACAAGAAAGGTCACTTCTGGTTTGGAACCAATGGTGCTGGCGTCTATCGTTTTGACGGGGAAAAGTTACAACAGTTTACCGTTAAGGATGGGCTTTCAAATAACCAGATTCAACATATTCAGGAAGATAAATCTGGTAATATTTGGTTCGGAACAGGTTTGTTTGGTGTTAGTAAGTATGATGGAAAAAAATTTACCTCGTGGTCAAAAATGGAAAATAATCCCATTTCTGATAAAGAGTGGAAAATGGGAATGGAGGATTTATGGTTTTATGGAGGAGGTGGCGCTTTTCGCTTTCACCAGGATTCCCTGGACTATTTACCATTTATAAATACAGCGGTAACGGATAAGGTACCCCTTCACTCTCCCTTTAATTTGAGTAGATATGCCGTTTATAGTATCCTAAAAGACAAAAATGGATCCGTTTGGTTTGGAACACAAGCCGAAGGTGTTTGTAGGTACGATGGAAAATCATTTGTCTGGTTTACGGAGAAAGGATTGCGTGGTCCAGCTGTTCTTGGTATTTTTGAGGACAGTAAAGGGAATATCTGGTTTGGAAATAACGGTTCTGGATTATTCCGGTATGATGGAAAATCAATGACTCATGTTAGTGAGGAAATCAAGCGGAACAATCCTTCATTGAACCTTTCTGGTCAATCTTCCGTTGGAGGCTTATCACGAATTTACACCATAAATGAAGATCATATAGGTAATTTATGGATCGGAACCGTTGATAATGGAGTATGGCGTTATGGTGCCGGAAGGCTGACCCATTTTACAGATAAGGATGGGCTCACGGGTAATGCAGTTAATATCATTTACCGGGATCAAAACGGGGAACTTTGGTTCGGTACTGATAAAGATGGAATTTTTAAATTTAATGGTAATTCTTTTGAAAGCTTTCAGATAAAAAATAAATGAAAATGGCGAAAAATGTATTTGGCGAAAATTTAATGCTTTGCAGCAGCTCACCGATGACGGGATATTACAGGAATGGATGTTGCGAAACGGGCGAAGATGATCGTGGTACGCATACGGTTTGTGCCGTGATGACCGAGGAATTTTTAACTTTTAGCAAAAGTAAAGGAAACGATTTGTCAACACCCAGACCAGAATGGAACTTTCCAGGACTAAATCCGGGTGATAAATGGTGTCTGTGTGCCTCAAGATGGATGGAAGCTTACAGGGAAAATGTGGCGCCAATGGTTTTTCTCGAAGCAACTAATGAGAAGACATTAGACTTTATCGGATTAGAAGAACTGGTTAAATTTGCCTTTAAAGGTTGATATCAAATGGTCATCAGCCTATTAAAAATTTAGTATGACTAAAAAATTTCATACAGAACGGCTCTCTCTCATTCCACTGAATGTTGATGATGCTACTTTCATTTTCCACTTAGTGAATACAAAAGGTTGGATTCAATTTATTGGAGATAGAAAAATATTGAATGTCGGTCTCAGTAAAATATATGTTCAAAATCTGTTGGATAATGCAAACATAAACTATTGGGTGGTGCAATTAAAAAAGGAGAAAATACCCATAGGTGTCGTTACCATTATTAAAAAAGATTATCTCCCATTTCATGATATTGGATTTGCTTTTTTGGAAAAATACCAGGGGAAAGGATATGCCTTTGAAGCTGCTGAAAGGATTCTCAACTATGCATTGAACGAGATAAAAATGGACAATATAGCTGCTGTCACCCAATTGGATAATATCAGGTCCATTCAGCTTTTAGAAAAACTGGGCCTTCATTACCATGGCATTATAGAAAACAATGGGGAGAACCTAAACCTATATTTTTTCCATTCTCAACCATTCCAGTAAAAAAGCCAGCACTTCAGGTTCTATGGTTGTCTCCAGCTCGCCATATTCCGTGACCGTACAAGTAGTGCACTTTTGAAACAAGTGATTCAGGGAATCAAATTTTTTAATCGTAACCCGCTTATTTCCCCCCTTTTCCAATGCTTTTTCTATACCATTCAGATTTTCATCGGCAACCACCTGAATATCTGAACCACCGTTTATGGCCAGTACAGGACATTTTACTTTTTGCAAAATGGGTTCCGGATTATAATTTGCAAAAAACCTCCACCATTTTGAATAAAGCTCATTTGACATGGTTTTAACAAAAGCATCTATATCGTTCTCCGTGCTAATACCTGTCGTTAACCTGACCATTTCCTTATCGGATGCATTAAACCAATTCAACGTAATTTCCTTTGCCTGTTGGATGCCCAGGGTAACATCGTCTGCCTGACTTAATGTTTTTAACAAATTTTTATATAAAGGAATATAAGTGTCAATCACCTGTTGAGGCATGCCAACAGACTTAAATACGGCTTCATTTTGTTGTCCCATAAGGTCTGAAATGGGTATGCCCGGTCCGGCGAGGAGCATAATAAAAGAAACAGATTTATTTCTGGCAGCTACCATTGGGGCTATTAATCCCCCTTCACTATGACCTAATAATCCAATCTTTTTTTGATTAATCATGGGTAAAGATTTTACAAATCGGATATGTTCTTCTACATCCATCGCAAAATCCTCTGAACTGCTTTGCTGAAAATCACCTGCTGATTTTCCAAAACCCCTATCGTCAACCCTTAAGACGGCATAGCCATTTTTGGTTAAAAAATCAGCCAGGACATGAAAAGGTTTATGATTTAAAATAGATTCATCTCTGTCTTGTTTTCCGCTTCCCGTTATTAAAATAAGGACGGGAAAAGTGGAAGATTCATTTGGGAATGTTAAGGTTGCGCCATAAGTAAGCTTTGTATCTGAACCCTCATAAACGTAATCTTTTGAAATATAGCTAAATGGAGGCTGTGGAGTTTGCGGCTTAACAACTATTTTAGCAGGAATGGTGTCGGAAAATGGTTCCAATACCAAAGGGAAGGTACCACCTGACTGCATCCAGTTTCCCTCCAGTTTATTTCCCTCCGCAGTCAAATTTCCACTAAAAGAAGCCCCAATCGCTTTAATTTCAATAGACACCTGAGACCCTGACCAATCTGTTTTGGAAGAAGGAATACCCAATGCTTTCTGCGCCGGGACGTCCCATTTGGACTGCCAGGTTTTATCTGCATTTTGAGTTAGGTGTAATCTCAGTTCAACCTTTTGTGCCCCTGCCTTCAAAATCCCCGACCAGGACTTATTAGATTGCGCATGTAAGAGAATGCCACAAGTTGTGATAAACAGGACAAGGATTATTTTTTTCATTACAATTATTTTTTCTAGCTGGAATCTAGCCTTTAAACTGTAAAAGTAGCTAATAGCTACTGCATAATTGACAAACAAAGTTGATTATTCTTATCTGGTATTTTAAATTATTTTCTTTCGAAGCGCAGAAAAACATTGTTGTTATACAGTATGAAATAAAATAACCCTGTAAAATCATTTTTAAAAAAGTGAAAGAATATAAGTACTTTTGGATATAATAAAAAGAGGTAAAAGACAATCCAGCCATTTCTTAAAACCTGTTGCATTATACTTATTAAACAAATGATTGTAAAAAGAGATCATGAAAGAAATTCAGGGGACTTCGAATAAGATCTATCCTAAATTGATGGAAACGATATGCGGTAGATAAGTTATTTTTTATTGTAATTGCAATACCAACCAAATCAAATTAACATTCCTGAGCTCTGCTAGTCCGGAGACTATTCATTATAGTGTATATATTAACTTTTAACAATATGGAAGAAAAATGGCTAAAATCACAAATCATTGAAAGAAAAATATTTACTTTTCGAGGTAGTCAAGTTATGGTGGATAAAGATTTAGCTGCTTTGTACCAAGTGGACGTAAAACGGCTAAATGAACAAGTAAAAAGAAATGTAGAGAGGTTCCCTTTGCATTTTAGATTTCAATTAACGGATGCCGAAAAAAACGAACTGGTCGCAAATTGCGACCGGTTTGCTTTGCTGAAATACTCTAGTTCAAATTCTTATGTTTTTACAGAACAAGGTGTTGCGATGCTATCTGCTGTTTTGAAAAGCGAAAAAGCGGTGGCGGTTAGTATCCAGATTATGAACGCTTTTGTTGAAATGAGAAAGGTTTTAATAAATAATGCAGGGCTATTAAATAGAGTTGAAACTATTGAATCTAAATTGCAATTGAACGACAAAAATTTTGAGAGAATATTTAAGGCCTTAGAGAGCGAAAAGCCAGAAGTAAAACAAGATATTTTTTTTCAAGGCCAAATTTTTGATGCCTATACTTTTGTTATTAACCTAATAAAAAAAGCCCAAAACAACCTAACTATCATCGATAACTATATAGATTCAGAAATTTTGCAGATGTTGAAGGAGACATCGAAAGGAGTAACTATAAAGATTATTACACAAGAAAACTCTCCAATAAGAGCATTGGATGTGGAAAAATTTAATTCCCAATATGGAAAATTAGAAATCAAACACAGCAAAAATTACCACGACCGTTTTTTAATTATCGATAACAAATCATTGTATCATATCGGTGCTTCTTTAAAAGATTTAGGCAAAAAGTGCTTTGCTTTTTCTAAAATTGAAGATCAAAACTTACTTAAAAATTTAATGAATAGTCTATGAAAACATATTACAATAGACTGGGGAAAAATAAAAAAGTTGTTATTTAAAGAAACAAAGATCTAGAAGTAAAATAACTTTTGGGTTTAAGCATTTCCAGCAACACAATGCAAGTAAGTTGATGAAGCCATTATTTAACGAGTTTATCAAATCATTTAAGTAAAAAACGAGTAAGAACTTCTCCCTGAATGTTTAATGATGTGGTTTCGCATACACAATTTACCAAATCACGACACAGGTGAATCACGCAATAACACAACAGGAAAATTCGCCCGATGATGGAAATGGGGATTCTACGAAAAAAAAGGCGAATGCAATTCGCCCCTAAGGCATCCGTCAATTATTACAGAACAAGGTGTTGCGATGCTATCTAACTATAAAAGAAATGCCGGCCATTTTTGCCCTTAGGCGGGTCAAATATGGTCGGCATTTCTTTGTGTATATAACACATTTTGAAAAAGTGCAAAACCCTTAAGCTTTAAATCCTCCTACTTCCCAACCCTTCCTGTAAGGCCTGCTGAGGTGTTTATTTGCCTCTTTCAGATTGGAAAATTTCATTTTTTTATGGTTCCATTCCAGTAATTTACCAGGTTCTTTCAACGCAACGGTTCCTAAAATGATGGCTTCTGCCATTGGTCCCGATTGTTCGAAATGGCTTTCCGTTTTGGTTCGACCTAAGCATGCATCCGCAAAATGATGGTAATGATCTCTTTCTTCAAGCTTTGGAGGCATTACTTTTTCAAATTTAGCTTGCGGCAACAACACGGCCATTTTGGTATGTGGTATTAACAAAGCACCTTCTGTCCCGACAAGCATAGCAGATTCCGCAGGATAATCACTTAGCGAAAATAAGGCCCGAACATCTTCCGGCGGATAAAATTCACCATCAAACCATTCTACTTGAACGGTGTCAGAAGCGGTCATCTCATTGCCTGGAAATATCCAGGTGATATGATTAGATTGTGGCCAGGTATCGCCCATTCTTTCGGGTGATTGTTGCCATGACTCCTGTACACGTGCCTGTACAGACAAGGGTGCAGTCAAGCCCATTCCTTTCCAGACAGCATCGAAAATATGGCACCCAATATCACCAGACCAACCCGTGCCAAAATCTTGCCAGGCCCTCCATTTTGAAGGATGATAAATGGCTGGCGAATAAGGTCTCATGGGTGCTGTTCCCACCCAAAGGTCCCAATTCAAGGTAGCGGGTGGATTTTCGCTTGTCGATGGTCTCGGCCCTTTATATCTGTAAGCCTCGGTAGCACCGGGTCTGTTACTACATAAATAGACGTTTTTAATTTTACCAATGTGCCCTTCTTTAATCCATTGCACACCAGTCCGGTCACCTAATCCCGAGGCATGTTGCGTACCAAGTTGACTCACTATGCCAGCTTTACTGGCAGCTTCCGTCAAAACACGGATTTCCGCCACATCATGGCACATAGGTTTTTGGCAATAGACATGTTTTCCCAATTGAATGGCTTGAAAACAAATAGCAAAATGATTATGATCTGGGACACTCACATTTACCGCATCGAACGCATTCGCTTCATTCTTAAAAAGTTCCCGCCAATCGGAATATGTTTTTGCATTGGGAAGTGCCTCAGCGGCTCTTTTCAAATGCTTTTCGTCCACATCACAAATGGCGACAATGTCAACATCAGGGTGCGATTTGAACTTATTCAGGTCATGCCACCCCATTCCACCAACGCCTATACAAACGTGTCTTAATTTATTTGGAGGGGAAACATTTTTTGCCTGACTGATTAAAAGCGGAGCAACCACAGCAGCAGAAGCCGCTTTCAGGATAAACTCTCTTCTTGAAATATCATTTTTTCTGGAACTCATAGGTCAAGTTTAGGTATTGAGAAAAACTACCATTAAAATAAGCCATATTCTTTTAAAAACCTAATTTTTCAAGAATATTGGAAATGATGTTCAATCTGATAAAATAATCTCCGTCATTCAATAAAAGCTTATAACGGCTGTTCTGCGTCATATTGAAATTCGCAGGACTACACGACTAAAGGATTGCCTTGTTTGGAATTCTCGCAATAAAAGGATATATTGCATAAATAAGGGATGTGTTGAGTTGCACAAAACGGGTTGTTGTGGGCATTAGGCTGTTAAAACTAGGCTCCAAATGAATTAACTTCGAACAATGAGTACGACAGAAATAAAGACAAATCTGCATAAAATCGTCGACCGAATCGAAGATGAACGCCTTCTGAGGGTAATCTACGATTTCCTTGAAGTTAGGGAAAAATCGAACGAAGGACAGCTTTGGAAAACGCTAACAACCGAACAACAGCAGGAAGTTCTACAAGCTTACGAGGATTCAGAGAATGACTCTAACTTGATTGATGACAAAGATGTTTGGCGGAAACTGAAATGAAACTCGTCTGGACGGAGAAAGCCCAACGGAGAATAGGCGAGATTCTTGAATACATTGAAAGGGAATTCGGAGCAAAAGCCAGGCAGACTTTCCGTGAAAAGACTCAAGACTTCACCCGAATACTGATTCAGTTTCCAGAAATGGGCACCCTTGAAATAAAAGAGAAAAACCTAAGGGGATTCCAACTAACAAATCAAACGAGAGTATTCTATCGGGTGAAGAAAAACTGCATTATTATTCTGACGCTCATTGATTCTCGGCAGGATCCGAAGAATAAGCCGAAATAGCCAGCTTCACACAACAAGGCATAGCAGGCATAAGGAGTGTTCGCTCTTCAAATAAATACTTAATTCGTTTAAACGCAGCGGCTGTACAGCTTGGACTTGGTGCGATTGTCAGCCTTTTCCCGGTGGCTTTAACAAGCACACCAACCACCCTGACAACTTTAAAGATTAATTATGACCGGATACCGCTGTTTTTCGACTTCGAATCGGTAAACCAATCAGTGTTTAACACCAATAGAAAAATACTTAAAATAGCTTCAGTAATTTTATCATGGCGACACTAGATATTTTTACCTGAAACTATGCTTATATTCAACCCCTAAAAAGGGGAATGAGCAATTCTATGTATGATGTTATCATTGTCGGCGGTGGACATAACGGTTTGGTTGCCGCAACGTATCTGGCAAAAGCAGGAAAATCGGTTTTATTGCTGGAAGCGAATGAGTCGTTGGGCGGTGCCACTACCAGTATTCGTGCATTTCCTGATTTTGACGCGCGTTTATCCCGATATTCTTATCTGGTTTCGCTTTTACCTGACAAAATTGTTCAGGATCTGGGATTGAAGTTCAAAACCCTTCAAAGGGAGGTGATGAGCTATACGCCTCTTTCTGAAAATGGGGATCCAACCGGTCTGATGGTTGCCAGAACCTGGAACGAAGAAACCATTGCCTCCTTTGAATCGCTCTCCAATGGTAAGGAAGATATGGCTGCATGGCAAACTTTTTATGATGAAATAGCCCTTTTTGCTCAGAAAATAGCCCCTACTTTTCTTGAACCTCTTCCAACGAGGCAGGAATTAAAAAAGCACATTAATCTTGACTCTACTTGGCAGTACCTAATGGAAGAACCTATCGGGAAAGTAATTTCGGAGCGATTTAAAAATGACTTTGTAAAGGGTGTCATTCTTACTGATGCCCTGATTGGTACCTTCGTTTCTGCTTTTTCTATGCAGGCAAATATTTGTTTTCTATACCATTTGATTGGAAATGGTACCGGCGAATGGAAGGTTCCTGAGGGTGGTATGGGCGCTCTGGTCACTGAACTTCATAGGGTAGCTTTGGAAGCAGGTGTTGAAATTCGTTGCCATGCTCCAGTAAAAAAAGTAGAAAGTGATAACGACAAAGTTACTGTCACTCTGGAAAATGAGGAGATTATTCATAGTGCCTATTTGCTTTCCAATGCAGCCCCACAGGTTTTGGCAAAATTGAGGGGAATTAATCCGCCACCCAGTCTGGAAGGCGCGCAAATGAAAATAAACATGTTGGTTAAACGACTACCTGAATTTAAATCAGGTGTTAATCCGAAGGATGCTTTTGCCGGTACGCTACATATTAACGAATCTTTTTCACAATTGGAACTAGCTTATCAAGAGGCTAAAAATGGCCATTTACCCTCTACCCTACCTCTTGAAATTTATTGTCATACCTTAACTGACCCTACCATTTTAAGTCCTTCACTACAACAGGAAGGATATCATACTATGACCCTTTTTGGCATTCACACCCCTGCTTTTTTATTTGATGGAAACCATGACCAGCAAAGGAAAGCAGCAAAAGATGCTGCCATTCAATCTTTGAATCAATATTTAAAAGATCCTATTGAATCTGTTTTGGCTGAAACGCCAGATGGTAAAAAATGTATTGAAGTAAAATCTCCACTGGATATTGAAGCGGAGATCGGTTTACCCCGGGGAAATATTTTCCACAAGGATTTATCCTTTCCTTTCCGGAAGGAAAATGAAAAGCCAGGCTGGGGTGTTGAAACCGATGATCCAAGAATTTTCATCTGCGGTGCCGGTGCAAAACGTGGCGGCGGTGTCAGTGGCATACCGGGACATAATGCCGCCATGGCGGTTTTAGCACTTGATTGATAATTACCTAACAACAAGGTATTTTCTACTGGCTAAACTCCTTTAATCAATCTTTATGATTTCAACGAAATTGTCGAGATTCCCAATTTTCACCAAATCTCCCTCCCTGTTTCCTAAAAGGGAAATAGCCAGAGGTGATTCTATGCTGATTTTTTGAACACCTTCCTTCAATTCGTTTTTAACCACATAATTAACAATTTGAACCGTTATAACTTTACTCAGTTCCATATATTTCACCCGAACCACACTGTTTAATTTGACCACTTTGGTTAAAACAGGTACTTCCACTTCCACCATAGTATTGGAAATTTTAGCCCTCACAAAACTATGTTCAAATAACTGATCGCCCTCTGGTAATCTTTGCTGAGCTATTTCGTTGATATAGGCAATGAGTTTAGCTTTTTCCCTTTCCGGGTTTCGCCACCAATTAACACTCCATATTCTTAGAAATACAAAGCCACCTTTTTCCAAAATTTTCTTTCTGTGAAGATCATGTAAATAGGCTTCCCTCTGATCATGTTTTTTAGACCCATCACATTCAATGGCCAGTTTGGGTGCACCATTTACCTTTGGATCAAATAAAATGTCAATATTAAAACCTGCAAATTGGAAAGGCGCAGCTACTTTATCTTCCCCAAATGCCTGAACCAAAACATCATAGACCACTTTTCCAAATGCAAAACCGCTGCTTTTATTTTGCAGCATATTATTCTTTTCCGCAGAACTATTTTTACTCAGCGCATTTAAAACCGCCATTCTTTCTACATTATTTTCTTCACTAACCGCTTTACAATAAGCCAGATAAGCAAAAAATACAGCCCCTCTGTTATTAGCGGCTTCCTTTTCCAAATGTTCCTTATAATTTAAATATATTTCTTCAGGAACAGAAGTACAAACAAACACCTTGTACTTCGCCCGTGTGACAATAACATTTAACAGTTTAAAGCCCTTTGTTAAATTAATAGGTCCGAAACGATTATAAAATTTTCCCTCCTTAGTTTTACCAAAAGTGGTGGATAATATGATAATATCCCGCTCGTCTCCCTGAATATTCTCCAGGTTTTTCAGAAAAAGCCCCTCCCCTTCCAAAGCTTGCATCTTTTCATTGAAATCATTATATTTTGCAAGCTTCCTTCTATCGATAATCTTACTTTTTATAAGATTCCTTTGCGATATATTAAACGTTGCGATGCCCACCGATGGGTATTTTCCATTGGGAAATTTTTGAATGTGCTTCTCTAAAATATCTAATATCATATCCGCCTCATCCTGATTAACGTAATCTTTGTACAGGCCATTTACCTGAAAAAGTTGAATAGGATTATAATCAAAAGGATTAGGCAGCGGTTGCAATCTTTGATTATAAAAGGCAAAATTTGAAAAATCAATTAAAAATGGATGCTTTGAACGATAATGAAAATCAAGATGACATTTTTCAAAATTCAATTCAGTTCCAAAATCAAGTAAGGACTCGCAAGAAAGTAAAATATTATCCTTATCGAGTTTTATAACGTCCTCTTCTTCCTCCAATTCGTCCTCGTCTTCCACAGCGCCATCAAAAACCTTACTAAAATAGTTAGACGGAGGCATTTGATTTTCGTCCCCTGAAATGATAATTTGCTTTCCCTTTAAAATGGCTGGCAAATTATCTTCAAGTCTTAATTGACTGGCCTCATCAAACATAACCACATCGAAATAATTATTCTTGCCTTTAAATAAATTACTGCAAACATCTGGTGTTGTGAGGATAATAGGAAAATAATTAGTGAAAAGGTCCAAGTCAAATTGTACTATTTGCCTAAGCGTTAATCGTTTGTATCTTATACTGCTTCGCTTATTGTACAAATTTTCTATGGAAAGCGTTGGATTACTCCGCTCAAATAAATTGGAAAATTCAATCATTTTCGAATGCCAATAATCTTTAATATAGCTGAGTTGGGCAGTATCCATTCCATCCAGCGTTACCGATAATTCATTAAGATCGAAATCATTGGAAGGTAAATCCTCATTGGCTACCTGATTCAATAAGGCATTAAAGTAAAAAACCAGAAACGTTTTTCTCCAATCCTCCCTATTCATCAGTTCATCTAATAATTGCTTATATTTAAGGGGTTGTTTCAAATAAAATTGATACCAATTGAACTGATGTAAAAATGGATCCTCTTCATTTTGTAGAAATTCCTCTGTAAACTGAATAACTTGTTCGATGCCATGTATGAAATCAGAATATGTATGATTTTGAATAGTATAATTAATCCATTGATCTTCGTTAAAAAGAGTGTAAAGGGTTTGTACCTGATTTTTTAATTGACTTAAATGATCATTTTGATGCTCAGGTTGCTGATAAAATAATAAATTGATGCCGACATATTCCGCTGCTATATAATCATCGGATAAAACGGGGGGCTTTTGGAAATATTTCTCCAATGGCTTAATGGCCGATACATTATGAAGAATAGAATCACCCATAAGAATGGTTTCCAAATCTTTTGCCTGACTTAAAAAGACAGCAAAATTTTGAAAAAGATCATTCACAGTGGCCTGATCTTTAATTAACTGTCTTTTTTTACCTGAGAAAATAGCCCCTAACCTGAAGCCAAATCGTTTTGTCTTTACCTCATCATAAAAAAGAGGTTCATTTTTATATTTATCAACCACCGCAGATAACTGATCCAAGTAACTTCTACAAATTTTTAACTCTGCCTGATATTCATTATTTCTGAACTCTATAAAATCGTTTTTATACTGTCGTTCAGACTCCTTGATTTGTTGTAAACACCTTTTATAATGGTTTATAGCCTCTTTAATCTGATTATTTAAATGATATGGGTTCTCAACTTTATATTTTTCAATATGAATAACTTTCAACTCCTCAAAGGGTTTAAATTCCTTATAAAGTAAAATGGCCCTATCTATCAATTGAATTATTTCATCAAATTCCTCCGTAGTAAAAAGGAAATTTTTTACATCAAAGTCGAGTTGAACATAAGGCTTTACAAGGTTAAGTTCAAGTAATAACTCCCCAACAAGGTCTGTCCAGTTTTTATTAGCAACATACTTGTCATCCAGCTTCCTGTGTTTTTTATTAATGTCATGTATAAATCCATTGGCTTTATTAATCACTTTATCCAAAGCCTCTTTAGAAAAATTAAACGATTGTTTTCTGAAATCAATAGTATCCAATCTACCCCTTACAGAATCAACTACTCTTTTCCTATCTTTAACAATATCCTTTATGAGAATAAAATGATGATCTAAACCATAGTTCAGGAGTGCATTTTCCAATACTTCCAAAGCGGTTCGTTTCTCACAAACAACGATTGTCTTTTTATGATTCTCCAGGGCATTAATGAGAATAGCAGTCAAGGTTTGACTTTTTCCGGTTCCTGGTGGACCTTGAATCAATATTTTTCCACCATCCTCAAGGGCATGTAAAATGCGCTGTTGGGAAGGGTCAGTTTCGATACTTGAAATGGACTGAAATGAGTGATTAATCGGACTTTCGGGCAGTAAATTTAAATGCTCCAACGCCAACAACCCATTATAGTCATGAATTATATTTTGTTTTTGCACTTCGAAAATAGAAAAAAGGCCACAAAAATCTATAAATCCCTCCGCTGAATTTTCCGTTAACTTTTCATAGTATTCTTTCTCTTTGATAGGAGAAATACTGTTCACTTCTTGTTGAAAAGTATCATATAAATGATCTGGAACCTGGGTATTAATGGCTTTGACGAGGTTTAAACAAATATCAATTAACTCTGCCTTTGAAATGAGTCCATCATCCAGTATTTCATTAGAAATTTGTTCTATGGTAACATTCGCATCATTTAATAAATGATTAATCAATACTTCATTTAAATAAATAGGATCATCTTCGTTTCTATATATTTCCCAGGTATTAAATTCTTTCGTTTCTCTAATTTTTAGAGCCCAGATTAAAACAGGAGCAACCGTTAATTTTTTATCTATTCTATCTCTGCGGACTAATATGGGATAACCAAAACCAAAGGTATTTATCCCTTTTTCCAACTCAATAGTTTCCGTTTGATTAATTAAAATTTCTAACGATTTGGATATTTTGGCAAGCTGATTCTTGTCCTCCTCAAATAACGTATTTAAATCAGACACATTATTTTTCCAGCTAATCTTGAATTTTAAAGGTAATTCCGTGAGTAAAGATTGAATAAATTTATCTGGCAAATTTTTATCAATATAAGAAAGTCTATGCAAGTCAAATTTATACCTCGATTTTTGGGGTATAGCATTTAAATGTACACCCCTTCTATTTCCTATTTTAAGCCTGCGCTGAAGTTCTGTTAATAACTTCTTATTTAATGGATTAGCTACATTTGAAATGTTGGAAACTGCTAAATCAGGTACATTTTTCAACATTTCCCATTGGGGCATTCCCTGAAACCAAACGTAAGTATCATCGGATAAATTAAGATTATGAAACTCAATTAAATTAAAAGGTCCTACAGTTTCTCCGTTACTTGCATAGTAAATCTTTAATTCCATCTATCATTTTTTATAAAGATAAAGTTATTAAGTCAATTGAATGAGGTTATCTTTCATAAATCAACGAAATAGTTGGATTAATTTTGGCTATTGAATCTAAATAGTTAGGTGGCAACTTTGTTTCCCAAACATAAATCCTCTGTATTTTTGGTAGCTTTAGTAAATGATTCAGGGCAGCAGTATTGACATTTGTCTCATAAAGATTTATTTCGGTCAGATTTTTTAATCCCACTAAAGCCAAAATTCCCTGATTAGAAATATCATTTTTACTTAAGTTCAATTTAAATAAATTTTCTAATTGTCCCACTATTTTTAAATCTTCATTGCGCAACCCGGTATTGGACAAATCGAGCCAAACCACCTGTTTTTTTATTTCTTGCAGAAGCTTTAGATCAGGTTTCCCTTTTCCTGTATATTTTACTTCAAGTAAGGCACTTTGTCGATAAATCGGCTGAATTAGAAATCCATTTTTTGCTAAATGATCGTATTTGGCAGGCTTAACATTCAAAGAAAGCAAGGGATTTTCATTCAATTTAAAAAAGGATTCAAACAGAGATTTCCTTTTTGCATCTAACTGGAGCTGCGCCAATCGTTTCGTTTTCGGGGCTCCTATTTCTACCCAATAGGAAAGAATAGCCATCTGTTCCTTTGAAAGCGGGGCTTTACCATTCGAAGGCATAAACTCCTTATGGCTTTTAGGTAGATGAGTCCTCCTAACCAATTCCTCCTTATCTCCCATTTTTTCATAATTAGTCAAATCTAAATCGCCTTTACTTTTGCCCGGTTTATGGCAACTGAAACATTTTGCTTTAAAAATAGGAACAATGGCATCCTCATATAATTCAACCTCATTTAATTGGGTAATGACTTTCCTCTTCTCTATAAAAAGATAATCTTCCCCGTGAGTGAGGGAAGCCCCCAGATGAATGGTTATGACAAATAAAATACTAATAAAAATAAGAATGAAATTTTTATTAAATATCAAATAAGTGATAAGACCCATTGTCAGGAAAATACCGGCATATTGATGGAAAAATAGATTTGTCCCCTCTTGATTTTCACTTAGTAATAGACCTGAAAACACTGAAAACATAGCAGCTAAAGTTGCTAAGCGCCAGATTAAAGGCAATAGGATAAGATAGGGATCCTCCGGTTTTTTCCATTTAAGCAGGGTCAGAACCAGGGCAAGAAAAATAAACCCTATGGGAAGATGAACCCATAAGAGGTGAGATTTTCCAAGTAATTCCAACACTGCCATCTAATCTATTTTAAAAAATGAATCAAGCTAATATATCAGTTACAATATTACCATGCACATCAGTTAACCTAAAGTCCCTACCACCAAAACCAAAGGTTAATTGCTTATGATCCATCCCGAGTAGATGCAACATTGTAGCATGAAGGTCATGGATAGTTACTGGATTTTCAACCACCCTATAGCCATATTCATCTGTTTTGCCGAAAATAGTTCCGCCTTTGACCCCACCGCCTGCCATCCACATACTAAAAGCGGAAGGATTGTGATCTCTGCCATCATTTCCTTGCGCAAAAGGAGTTCTACCGAATTCCCCTGTCCAAACCACCAAGGTTTCGTCTAGTAAACCTCTCACTTTTAAATCTTTAAGAAGACCTGCAATAGGTTGATCCACCGCATGGGCATTAAGTTCATGTCCCATTTTTAAATTAGCATGCTGATCCCAGCGATCGAGTCCACCAATGGAGGGACAGGTAAGCTCTATAAAACGAACCCCTCTTTCTACCAAACGTCTGGCTAACAAACATTGCGCCCCATAATTTCTGGTATTTGGATCTGGAGAATTCAAGCCATACAATTCTTTTGTGGCCGCCGATTCCGATGTAAATTCTGTCAGTTCAGGAACTGATGATTGCATCTTATAGGCGAGCTCATAATTTTTAATAGCCGCTTCAATGTCGTCCGCATCCTGACCAGCCATTAATACTTGATCCCTTTCATTTAGAAAAGATATTTTCTCTTCCTGAAGCCCTGAAATGGAATCCAAAGGATTAATATTAGCCATAGGCTGCGCTCCCGCTTTTAACAAAGAGGCTTGAAAAGTGGCAGGCAAAAAGCCATTTTTAAAATTATCCAAACCTCCCGGCGGAATCAATCCACCGTCAAGGACCACATAACCTGGCAGATTACTATTTTCACTTCCCAACCCATAATTTATCCAGGCGCCCATACTTGGCCTACCTTGCAATCCACTTCCGGTATGAAGAAAATAATTGGCATTGGTGTGTTCCGGAAAATTTGAAACCATAGACCTTACCACTGCCAGATCATCCACACAGGTTGCAATATGTGGAAATAGGTCACTCACAGGGATACCAGATTGACCATATTGTTTAAAATTCCAGGGACTTTTCAATATTTTACCTACCTCTCCGAACTGCGTATTATCCACCTTAAATTTACGAAACGGATCCTCACCATTTTCTTTATCCAACCTTGGTTTGGGGTCAAAAGAATCGACCTGAGAGACACCGCCATCCATATAAAGGAAAATGATATGCTTTGCTTTTGGCAAAAAATGAGGGGGAATAGCCTGCAAAGCACCATATCCAGCGGCAGCATTCTTATCATTTCCCGAGGTTGTGCAGGAAGAAAGATAGGAGCCGAAAAGACTGGATAAAGCGATGGAACCAAATCCGCATTTGCAAATTTGCAGCATTTCCCTTCTGGAAACAGGCCTGTAAAAAGGTGGATGGCTATGGGACATATCAAATGAGATAAATAAATTCTTTTAAATTAAAATGGGTATGAATAAAATCTTTCCAAATCATTTCATCCAGCAGTTTTTTATCCTTTCCCTGATGTTTCTTTTTTAAGGATTCATAAAACGAGCGGGCACTTATTATTTCTTCTTCGCTAGGATTCCTGGAAAAAGCCCGTTGGTAAATCCATTGAATTCGTGCTGTAAATCCTGAAACACCTTTTTCATTCATCTTTTTTACCATAACAGCCGCCTGATTATGTATAAAAGGATCATTCATTAAAATAAGCGCCTGTGCTGGAACATTGGTAACCGTTCGTTTTCCAAAAGTTGTAAAAGGAATGGGCCTGTCGAAAGCGGACATAAATGGATCCGGGAAATTTCTTCTCATTTCCACATATATACTTCGCCTTCCCTCCCCGTCTATATGTCCTGATCTGCCAGGTTTTCCTCTACCATTCATGAACGAAGTAATATGTACAGGAACAGATTCGCCAAATAAGGTCGAATCCAGATTACCTGATACCGACAAGATGGCATCACGTAAGGACTCCGCTTCCAATCTTCGAAGGGGATAAAAGGATAAATAATGATTTAACGGATCTTTTTTTACCGAAGATTCCTTCCCTTTCGTTGTTCTTTTGAATGTCTCGGAAAGAACTATTTGTCGTATCAATTTTTTCATAGAATATCCCTCTTTCACAAAAGAAAGAGCCAGATAATCAAGCAATTCCGGATGAGTAGGTAATTTCCCTTGCAATCCGAAATTATCAACGGTTTCGACGATTCCTTTTCCAAATAAATGATGCCAAACCCTGTTTACAAAAACCCGGTAAGTCAATGGATTATCCTTATTGGTAATCGCCTCTGCCAGAGCTAATCGACCACTTCCAGAAACATTCAAATTAAATTTACCAGTTGATAAAGCGGACAAAAAGGAACGGGGAACCTTTTCTTTTGATAACTCATTATGATTTCCCCGAATAAAAACGGGACTATTTTTCCCAAATCCATCGTTAATACTGCTAATGAATTCGGTGGAATCGGGAAAGTAAGATTGATATCTCTCCTTTTTTTCCAGATACACTTTTATTTTTTTGCTATCCAGAGATTTCTGTGGGTTCCATTTTGCTGAAATAAGCGGCGGTTCAAACCATTTGTCATTAAAAGAAATAACATATTTTACCTCTACAAAGGCATCTTTCGGCATTTTAAATAAATGATTATCATATTTCCCCGGAAGTATCTCTACATAGGCTTTATGTCCTTTCCACTGGCTTACATCAAATAAGTATTTCTCCATTTTTTCATTATCCACATGTTTGGTCAAGCCCCCGTAGATAGGATAACTTATCAATTGAAAATTGTCAATAATAATACGAATGGTCCCTTTATTTCCTGAAGCATAAACGCCAATATTATTTTTATCGATAATGAAATCAGGTGACCTCAATGCACCAAAAACACCCTTTGCCAATCTTTTACTGGATGCCTTTCCCGCTTCAAATCCGACCAGGTTTGCTTTTTTATTAAAAATGGGGTCTCCCAGCGTGGTTTCATCGGTGAAAGCAAGACCATCAGATTTCCAACGATTCAAATCTGAACCTGTGAAATTTCCAAGGACAGAATCGGTATTGGACATCACCATATTTTTGGAAAATTGATCCATCCAGTTCAAAAGCACCAAATCCTTTATCGAATCCTGCACACCCTTTAAGGTCTCAAATCTCTTTTTGGTTTCATAAATATGAGGTGAAGCCGGAGAGAACCTGGTTCCTTCCATAACACCATAAAGGGCATAATAATCTTTAGTGGAAATGGGGTCAAATTTATGATCATGGCATTTTGCACATGAAACCGTTAAACCCAAGAATGTTTTTCCTGTGACATCGATCAGATTATCGATTCTGTCTGCCTCGTCTTTACGGATATCAACAGGGCTATGCGTCCCTTCCGGAAAGGCGAAAAATAAGGTTCCCAATTGGGATTCATTGATTTTTTCTACCTTATTAATCCTTGGTTGTGGCAAAAGATCTCCTGCCAGATGTTCTTTAACGAGCTGATTATAAGGAACATCTCCATTAAATGCGCGAATCAGGTAATCACGATATCTCCATGCGCCAGGAATGGCATAATCAAATTCATGCCCTTTTGTTTCGGCAAAACGAACCAGATCCATCCAATGTCGTGCCCATCGTTCCCCAAAATGAGGCGAGTTCAGATATTTATCCACCATTTTAGGATAGGCATCTGAAGATGAATCATTTAAAAAGGATTGTACTTCCGAAGGTGATGGCGGTAATCCTGTAAGAAGGAAAGATACCCTGCGAATGAGACTATTTTTTGATGCTTCCTCTACTGGAGTAAGCCCCTGATTTTTCATCTCCCTGTCTATGAAATAATCTATGGGATTTTTATTTTTATCGGGTGTATTTTGTTTTTCTGGAGAAATAAAGGCCCAATGAGGTTTCCACGCAGCACCCTGTTGAATCCATTTTTCTAATAATTCTTTTTCCTTTTCGGTCAATACCAATTTCGAATCAGGCGTGGGCATAATCATATCAGGATCTGTATGATTTATCCTGAAAAGCACCATACTTTTTTCTGTATGTTTCATGTCAATGGCTCTGTTTCCCGACTTCAGGAGGGCGGTTGCACCTTCATAGGTATCTAATCTTAAATTTGCTTGACGGCTACTGGCATCAGGACCATGACATAAATAACATTTTTGAACTAAAATGGGTCGGATATGATAATTAAAATCTACCGTAGCGGGCATCCTGTTTTCAATACTTCGGCACCCCCAATAGAGGAGCAACATACAGAGCGTAAATCCTGATAAATAAGCATAGCGCATAAACATAGCCGCAATAATTTACCTTTAAAATAACACATTTTTATTTATCCATTCTTTTTATTATCATTGTTAAAAAGGAAAATGATAAAAACGGGCATTATTGGAATTGGCAGGATGGGGCGCATTCATCTTGAAAACTTATGTACTCAATTATCAGGTGTAGAAGTACTTGCAGTAATGAATCCGGGTAAGGAAGGCCAGCAATTTGCTGAAAAATGGGGCGTGCCAATAATCACCGATGATGCAGACCTTGTTATTAAAAATCCAGACATTGATGCCGTAATTATTTCCTCTTCTACGCCATTTCACGCCGATTATGCCATCGCTGCGGCAAAGGAGGGAAAAGCTATTTTTTGCGAAAAACCTTTGGATCTTCATCTTGAAAAAGTAAAAGAGGCATTGGACATCATCGAACAACATAAGGTTCCGTTTATGTTGGCATTTAATCAGCGTTTCGACCCTCATTTTAATGAAGTCAAAGAATTTATCAATTCAGGAAAATTAGGAGACCTGAACGCTGTCCATATCATAAGCCGGGACCCCGCTCCTCCTCCTTTACATTATCTCCAATCTTCTGGTGGTTTATTTTTAGATATGACCATCCATGATTTTGACATGGCACGTCATCTTATCGGATCAGAAGTGATGGAAGTGTTTGCGAAAGGATCCAGCAGAAATTATCCGGAAATTGGCCGCATTGGAGACATAGATACCGGTTATGTATGGTTGACCTTTGAAAATGGGGTGACGGCAATGATAGAGAACTGTCGGGCTACCAACTATGGTTATGATCAGCGATTAGAGGTATTTGGTACCAAAGGAATGATAAAAACAGAGAATCCTTTAAAAACAACCAATCAGTATCTGGATGCTCAAGGTGTTCACCTTTCCAGAAATCAAGATTTTTTTATGGATCGATACACGAGCTCATACCTGCTGGAGTTAAAAGCATTTTTTCATGCCCTGGTGCATCACATTCCTATGCCTGTCACCGGAATGGATGGACTTAAAGCTATGGAAATAGCTATTGCTGCCGAAAAATCCCGATTAGAAAACAGACCTGTTCGGTTAAGTTCCCAATGATTGCCGAAGTTCGTGAATAGTGCCCTGCAAAGAGCCATTCAACAGCTCCCCTTTCGTATTTCTTACTTTGTAATCAATGGTAATGACATCCACTGGCTCCAGGTTTTCAATATGTAAAATCAACTTTTTACCTTCCACTTGAACCTTTGTAATTTTTAGTGTTTTTTGATTTAACCGATCTGAACCATATTTTTTACTTCTTAAAAGTTGCCAGGTATGAACATCATAATTTGATAAATCACTGGCCGAAACAGGATCTAAAGCAGCGTCAAAATCAAGAGAAATATGTTTTTCATGGACATTCATCTTAGTAGGTACAGACAGCGTTTTTCCGGTAAACCGAATTCTATAAAAACCGCCACCTCGCATCATTTGATTGGTACCCCAGGCAGACATTCCACAAACATAAAGTTGACCATCCTCATTATTGAATCGTCCCCGCATAACACCCGTCAGGAGTTTAATACCTGGAAGATCAATGACGGCTCCTTGTTCCATACCATTTACAGACTCGTGTAAAACCAGTTGAATTTTGCCAAATCCATAAGATAAACTTAACAGACCGCCATTTAGGGCACCCCATTTCTCACTTTCTATCCAAACCATTTCCGAAGGGGAACGATCATAATTCATATCCAACCAAACCAAAGGCTGCTCCATTGCCGCTCTCGACGAATCCTTTGGAGGATTAAATCCCCACATATTCCCGTAAAAATTCCCTTGCCCTTTCACCCAATTTATCCTATTCATAGGATTCCAGTACCCCTGCTGGTCTGTTACGATAAAGCTGCCGTCAGGATTAATACAAACACCATTCGCCGCTCTGAATCCAGTAGCAATAATATCTGTTTTGGAGCCATCTGCACTTACCTTCAACAAAGTACCATGTTGGGGAATGAGGGCTTCGCGAGCATGTCTTCCACTTTTTGCGTAATAAAAATTCCCTTCTTTATCCGTTTGCAAGCCCATGGCAAATTCATGAAAATGATCTGTAACCTGATGATCGTGATTAAAACTTTCGTAAAAATCCGTTTCCATATCCCCGTTGAGATCGCGAAGCAGCACTAATTGATCCCTACAGGTGACATAAATATTTTCCTTTACTATCTTAATTCCTAAAGGTTGAAACAACCCGGAACCTATCCGTTGCCAGGTCAATTCCCCGTCGGCGTGAAGGAGACCTTTGATAAGCCAGACATCCCCGTCGGTAGTACAAGCCACTGCTTGATTTGCATCGTTATAAAAATCCAGGCCACTCAATTTCATGCGACAATTCCAGGGATTTTCAAATGGAGGCGTCAATTCATCTACTGCGAAAGCGCCATTTTCCTTTCCTTTAAGCACCCAGGTTTTCAATTTTTCGGGAAAATGCGGTTGACCCTTCCCTGTGGTATATTTTAATAAAGATTCTGGTTCCCTGATATTTAATGCATCGGATGCTGAGGATTCACTACCAATGAGCAAGGATATATTTACGGTCTTTTCAGGGGAAATTTTCACGTATATCTTTCCATTTTCCTTTTCCAGACTAGCACCTTTCCCAATGATTCTCACATTGGCCGGGACGTTTGCCACATACATTTTTAAGATAGATGTGGAGGGAGAAATATCTAAGGTTCTTAAAAAATGGGAAGAATCAACGTAGTCAAATTTCTCCAGAATAGCTGATTTACCAACAGAATAAGAAATAATTACTTGATCTTCATAATGATATAGGCCTTTGTAATTTGCCCAATCCTTTGGCAAAGGACCGAAAGCTCTTCCATCCCTGGCTACAAAACGAGGGTCATCAAATTTCCCTGTTTCAGGATTAGCCCAGCCGGGAATGACCGAGGTTTCCACCTGTAATTTCCCAATAGTCCGAGGATAGGTTTCATGTTTATCATTGAGCAAAATAGCATCCCAATCTATAAATCCCTTCCCTATGTAAGCACCTGCCACTCTCAAAAGGTCATGATCAAAAACCATCCAGTTCGTACCTTTTGAAACACCACCAGGTCCCTGGTCCAATCGCACGGCAATACCCTTATATGCAAAATTATTTTTCGAATAATCTTCATCTTTATAAGGCGAAGGTCCCGGAGAGTGAAATCGGGGAATTCCTGTTTTTTCATCCACCAATTCATAAGTATTCATCAGAAAATTTCCATAATCCATGTCAGCCCAGGGCTGGTAGGGCTTTGAAACAGGACCTCTTGATTTACCTTTGGGAAGGGAAGCCAGATAATCAGGCGTAACTTTCGGCAGGGTAACGGCTTTATTTTTTGTAACAAATTCACTTTGTATGTAATGAATCACATCATATTTTTCCTGAGGGGAAAGCATTAACTGAGCGGGCATATTGCCGTACCCTTTAGTGATCGTCTGATACATGGCAAACGCATCGCTACCCATTTTAAAAGGATCAGACCAGAATTTCAAAGCGGAGGGAATTGAGCCCTCATTTTCTTCATTTCCATGGCAATTAATGCAATTGGCGTTATAAATTCTTTCTCCGCGAACCAGTGCTTTAGCATCAAAATCCTGAATAAACCCGGCATGATCCAATTTTTTTTCCACAGCAGAGAGATCTTTTGAGGAAAGTTGGTAGCCCTTTTTCTGTGTAGGTGCACAATTAGAGATGAGCAGGGCCATCAGGGAAAAAAAGATGATTTTTCGCATTTCCAATAATTAAGGCAGGTGATTTTCTGAAATTTATGTATCCACTGACCTAAAAATAGTGAAATTAAAGGAAAAAAATATATTCATTTTCCAATTAGAGATTAGATGCTCAAAGATGAAGAACTTGATTGAAATTCATTCAATCATCATTTAATAAATAATTTAAGGAGCTTGGCATTTAAAACATCTGAATCATATTTTGAACTATTTTCTGATTGATTAGTCGTACGGGTCAAAGTGACATCAATGGAGGGGCATCGAATCATTTCCGTACCAAAAAAGCCATAACCAGCATAGCAAACATTTCCAGCAATGGTAGTACGATTAATTCCCATTCCACCATCCAGACCTCCAAATCCGCCTATTGATACTTGAGGAATATTGGTCATAATATCAAGCGTTGATTTATTTTTGAATATCTTACCAGAAAATAGAGCATCCATAAATTTCACCAGATCCTGCGTTGAACTCACCAAACCGCCTGCGCCGAACAAATCCCAGGAAGGATCCCAGTTTCTTGTATCGACCGTTCCATACATCGGGTGGGACAAATGTGCAAATCCACCGGACGGTTCATTTTCCAGTGTTTCCATCCAGGAATCTTTGAGCCCCAGTGCGTCGAAACGAAGAACGGTACGCAAAGCTTTGGCAAGATCCATATTGGTTTGCAGTTCAAGAATTTCACCAAGCAATATATATTGAGTGTCACCATATTCATACAATGAACCTGGAGGACCTAAGACTTTACCTTCGGTCATTGCCAGTTTTAATTGTTCCTCACGCGTCCATCTATACGTTGGCTGATTAAATATGATTTTATTGAATTTAGCAGATTGTGTATAGTCGTACATACCCGCAGTATGTTCAAGAAGATGTCTTACCAGAATAATATTTGGTTTATAACCTCCATCTTTTAAAATTTGGACTGTGGCAGGTTTCAGCACCTTATCAATTGGCGTTTCAAGCGTGAACTTCCCTTGTTCTATTAACAAAAGAATTGCAGCCGCTGTAAATGTTTTTGTGATACTGGCCGATCGAAAAACATCTGTTGGTACTAATTTTCTATTTCCCTCCCCAAATTTACCTGCTGCTCCTGACCAAAGAAAATTTCCTGCCCGTATGGTTAACAATGAACCTGGAAGTTCAGGAAAATCCTTAAGTTCTTCTTCCATTAATTGTTGAATCATCTTTGCTTTCTCCTCATCATTTAGATCAACATTGGGTTCTGAACCGGTTATATCAGACATACATCCAAAGCTGGAAAATCCAATCAGAAGGAATAATCCAAAAAAGTATACATTTTTAAGCATGTTTGAAAGCATTTAATTTAACCAGAAAGAAACAGCAACTATAAAAGTAAACAAAATAAAAAAGAAAATAATGAATTCGTCCATGATCCATGAAATCAATCTTTCCATCTTCGAAGTGGCATTGAAACGGAAAAAAGGGTTGAAAAAACATTTATACTTCTGTTTCTATATTTTGTCCCTCAGCCCATAAATCATTAAAACTTGCATTTTTTACAAGTTTTAATGATTTATGGGTTATTAAGACAGGGAAATAAAATATGGACAGGCTCAGATAGGAACAGTGAAGTTGATTTTGTATGTAAAACTCCAACTGGCGATATGGAATATTACCAGGTTGCGTGGCAAATGACCGATGGATTTACCCAAGACCGCAACGGTATTCGACATTTGAACGTGTTCCATTGGCTTCTTACCAATAAAGAGAGCCAAGAATAATCAAATCCTCTCAATCGTAGCAATAAATACCTATTTTATCCTTACTTATAAATGACCCCGTCTTTCATCACAAATTTTACCTCGCGAATCTGGGAAATATTTTCCAATGGGTTTCCCTTTACGACCACCAAATCAGCTAAAAATCCTTCTTTAATATGCCCCAGTTTATCTTGCCAATTCATAGCCCTTGCATTTACTGAAGTAGCTGCCTTTAAAATATCAAGATTAGGCATGCCATATTCAGCCATTAATTCCATTTCCATGACATTGTCCCCGTGTGGAAAAACGCCCACATCGCCACCCATGCCAATGGTAACACCCGAGGCCAGGGCCGCTTTGAAACTTAATTTCTTACGTACCACATTTTCGGGATCGGGATCAATGCCCTTTTTCCAGCCCCTATACTGGGTTATTTTATCTACAGCTGCAATAGTAGGCATAAAAATGACCTGATGTTCCTTCATCAACTTTCCAATTTCTTCATCGAGAAAATCACCGTGTTCAATCGTTACCGCCCCGGCCAAAACGGATCTACGGATGGCTTCTTTCGATTTTGCATGACAAACCATGACGCGCCCACTGCTTGTTGTAACCTCATTAATCAGTTTTAGCTCATCGAGCGTAAAAGTTGGCCTATCTTCTCCCATGAGTCCCCAGCGATAATCGGCATATATTTTAATAAAATCAGCCCCTTGCCAAATCTGATCACGCACCACCCGAACTAACTCATTTCCGTCGGCAGGTTCAGCACCCAGCATTATTTTTTGGTCATTATCATATCCTTTTGGGCCGTAAGATCCTGTCGAGACAATGGCTCTTCCAGCAACCATCATGCGGGGACCCTCAATAATTTTATCGAGAATTGCTTTTTTTAGGGAAACATCGGCATAACCTGCACCCTCCGTTCCCAAGTCGCGGACAGAAGTAAAGCCAGCCATGAGTGTATTTTTAGCATGTACCGACGCCCGGATGGTTCTCAATGCATCGGTTTCTTTTAGCACCTGGGTATCCCAATCGGTAATATTATATGGATATAAAAACAGGTGCGCATGGCCTTCAATCAACCCTGGCAAAAGGGTTGCATTTTTCAAATCGAGCACTTTTGCACCTGAGGGAATAGGGCTTGATTTTTCTACAATAGCCATTATTTTATTACCCTTCACAAGAACAGCCTTTCCTGTCCACATTTTTTCCCCATCGAAAAGACGATCGGCTGTGAGATAAAAAACATCTTGTGCAAATGATATATTTGGGCTGAAGCAGCTTGCATATAAAATCAAACAAAAAGCGAATTTGAACAGATTTTTCATTTTAAATTGGGTATGCGATGTGAGAAAAGGATTTCCATTCTAAAATTAATTAATTTTGTCAAATTAATTAGCATAACCTGATGATTCAATTCTGCCTTCTTAGTTGGTTCACTCTTTTTTCATTTGCTTCTAATGATCCAAAAGAAATACTCCAACCCTTTCTGGATAAATTAGGACAACCTGAAGAACAAGTTCGCATTGCCTGGTTTGGAGATTCTGGTATTGAAGCCGATCTGATTACACAAACTATTAGGGATAGTTTACAAAAATGGCATGGCGGAAAAGGCGTTGGTTATATGCCTGTTCTCTCCAGAGCGCCTGGATATAGAAAAACCATAACGCATAAATTTTCGTCCAACTGGCTTTGGGAATCACTCGAGCCAGCGGCTGCCTACAAAAGGAATCCAGGCATTTCCGGACATGGTTTTTACAGTTACAGATACTCTACCAGTAAACAAGAGGCACCCTGGGCCTTATTTCGGGCAAATAACACCTCACCACGCATTGATTCCTTCCCTCAGGTACGCCTTTTTTATGGCAAAAACAGATATGGCAGCCTAAACGCTAAGGTGAATTTTTCAACAGATAGTATTTCAGGAGAGGTAGGTTTGCGCGATACTTTCCTCGTTAATGATCTTTTATTGTATGAAAATCCAACCAAACAAATCAGGATAAGTGCTCAGATTCCACCTGAAATTCCCTTGTACGGCCTGAGTATGGAAAGCAAGGAGGGTGTCTTACTAGATAATTTTAGTTTACGAGGGTTAGATGGACCCCGACTGACCAAAATTCCAGTGAATATGCTGGCTGGGTTTCAGGAAAAGCTAAAATATGATTTAATCGTTTTTCAATTTGGATTGAATGTTTTAGGACCCACTCAAACGGATTACCGATATTTTGAGGTTAAAATTTTAAAATTAATCCAGCATTTTCAACAAGCATTCCCGGGTGTACCCATCCTTATTATTGGGCCACCGGATAAATGTAACGGACCGGCCGGCGGGAAATATTCGAATCCGGGATTACCCTATCTGACTGCCAGTATGCAGAAAGCGGCAAAACAAGGAAATGCTGCTTTTTTTAGTCTGGCAGAGGCTATGGGCGGTCCAGGCAGTATGAAACGTTGGGTTGAAAAGGAAAGACCCGCTTTGGCAGCGGCTGATTATACCCATTTTACATTTGCCGGTGCAGAAAAAGCAGCCCATCTTATACTGCCCTTATTTCAAAAATAAGGGCAGGAAATGTCCATTAAGATAAATTCTGTTGTGTGTATTTTTTCATTTCTGCAAGCATTTCCTTTTGCAGCTTTATAACCTCATCAATTCTTAACATCCAGGCTCCAAATAATCTAATAATTAAGATGAGTGCAGACAATAAAATAATTCCAATAAGTACTACCATAATAAACGTATTTTTAAATTTATATAAAGGTACTTAATCATTTTGCCAATTAAGGTCAGTCGTTTTATTTTATACACATTTGAAAGAACTATATAACGGAAACGGACCATCAAACCCTTAAGATTGACAGCTATCTGTCTTACTCTTTTATTTTTGCAATCATTGAATCGATAAAATCATTTACATTTAATTCCTTTAATTCAGCGTACATTTTTTTATCTTGATTAGCTTTTTCGGCTAATTCATATTTCATCTGTTGATATTTTAATCTTGCCCAATCATTATTTCTCAAAAAATTTCGAGATAAAATATGCCTTTCCAATGCTTTGCTATCCACGGGACAAACATAAAGGTGATGTTTAATTTTGTCTAAAATTTGATTTGTCCATCCAATATTTCTTTTAAAAACTTCACGATTTTCTATTCCCTGATTTCCATTATGGTAATATCCCATGGTCAAAAGGCCTGCTTTTATTTTTTCAAAATCACCTTGATGGTAATAAATGATATCAATGTCAATGATAGGTTTCGAATCTAAATCTGGCACAGAAGTACTTCCAATATGTTCCATGGTAAGATTTAAACCATGAAGTCCCTTTTCAATTTCACCTTTTATGGACGCATAATCTTCCATCCATTTTGATGTATATTTTTCAATAAGCATATTCATCCATTTCGTCCATTCATTTGACAAAAAAATCAAAAAGCTGATCTAAGATCTTTGCATTTACAATCTATCATAAAATTGACCTGGTATTCCTTTTAAAATTATAGCTATTAATTTCCATCTTTTCGTGATATAAACCATTTTCTTTCTCTGTTTTATCGCGTTAAAAATTTGTCGCGTTGCTTTTTCAACAGAGGCAACCCAAAATTGTCCTTCGCCTTTTGCCATATCAGTGTCAACAAATCCTGGTCTAACATCTGTCACAAAAATTTGACCCTCAAGTTTCGATGCTTTTTGTCTTAAACCTTCTAAATAATTTATTTGATATGCTTTAGTAGCGTTATAAGCAGGAGCGATTCCACTTCCACGAAGACCACCTACTGACGTTATAACAACCAAATGACCTGACTTCTGACGCTCAAAGAAATTGAAAGCCCAATTTGAAATACAAGTAAATCCAGTTACATTAGTATCTATGGTACGTCTTTCAATGTCAAGGTCTAGTTTTTCATTTAAGTCCCCTGTTCCCGAGCTAATAATCAACAGGTCAAGTCCACCGAGTTCATTTTTTAATGCTTCCAAATTCTCACTAATTACTTCTGTGTTAGTCACATCAAAAGTTTTTGTAATGAAAGAGTTTGGTTTTTGTGCTTTCAAATCTTCAAGTAATTCTGTTCGTCGGCCAGTAATTCCAATGTTGTAACCATTTTCAGATAGAAGTTTTGCCAGTCCTTTACCTATTCCGGAAGTCGCACCAATAACTATTGCGTTTTTCATTTCAATTTCTTTTTTTCCATCCTATGCTTCGCTTGGAGCCCTATTCATTACTATTTCGTCCCTTCATTACTCCGTCCGCACCTTTACATCTTTAAACAAAAAGGGGTTATCACTCAGCCTCAATGCCATTCCGCTCGCAGTGCTTACATTCCGGAGAATAACTTCTCTGGTTCTTACAAAAGGAAAGGTTTCCTGGTAAGAAGCATCTTTCATAGCTGGATTGAAATTTGAAAAAATGGCGGGACCTTTGTAAGATTCCGGATGATTGGCATCGTTGATTTGTAGATTTTCAATCGTTATGCGTTCCGGCATATAACAGGTGTAACCGAAATCATGCTGACTGGAATTAGCCCCTCCGATCAGGCTTGAATTCGCTGGCTTTCCACCGGAAGGTACGAAAACGCAGTTGCGGATTAAAACATCTCCCTGCCAGGTACTGCCATAGTCAGAGCGCAAATTTATCAAAGCATAGCCATTGATGGTCGAATTCTCCACGGTCAGCAACCCACTGCCAATGGCATTTATCCCCATGTGCCCGAGGGTAGAGTTGCGAATGGTAGCGTTTGCCACGCCCATGTGGGCATCAAAACGCGAAAAGATGCATGAGTCGTACAATAGATTTTTACTGAAGTTAGATCCCATGATTCCCCAGTAAGTTTTGTCATTGATATCATTGGTCTGGCTGCAATGAACGAATGACACATTGATGGCACGGTTTACAGAAATATCGTAAGTACCCATAGAAACGGGCTTTTCTGCCGCGCCAATGGTTATATATGTTTTATGTCCTGTAAGCACAGTATTCCGCACTGTTACATAAGCGCAATCGCCAATATTAATGAAGCCGCCATAGGGCGCTCCATGTTCTCCTTCACCGGTGACGCGATGTTCAAGCCCCTGCACCAGCACATGGGAGCGCCTGATAGCTATATTCCTGCTATAATAATTGTACTTTGATTCCTCTTTATTGGCTATTGTCCTAAAACGCCCACCAGAAATAGTCAGCGTATTTTCATCCATCGGAATAGCTGTGATATCCGTAATCTGATCAAAGTCCCAGACAATTGGGGCATTCATATCCACGTTACCGTTTTTATCGACAACAAAAATATCCGTTTGTGACGAACCCTTATTTTGATTGAGCCCAAAACGTATAAAGCGTTTTACCTTTGCATTGGTAACCGTTATGAGGCAAGCTCCAGGCAAAGAATGATCGATTTTCTGCTGATTTCTCTTCAGTGAAGAAATTTTTTCCAGTTTAAACGGTTTCAAATCGGAGTTGACCATAAAAACCGATGCGTTACGATTTTGCACCTTGGTATCATCGATGATAAAAGTTGCCTTCCCAAAATCTGTATTGGTTCGAATGAATGCGGTTCGTTCTTTTCCGCTTATGTAATAAATATCATCATCGTTGGCTTTCACGGACAGGCCGTATTGATTTGCAACGGCATGCGTCGCAGCAATATTATCTATATCATCGGTTTTTCCATCTCCCCTGGCACCGAAATCGCTGTAACGAACCCATCCCCTTTTTTTAAATGCAAGCAAATTTTTTGGAGAAACATTTACCTGTAATTCCCCCTTTTCACCGGTGTTGACGACCGTTTTCCTTTTTTCAGCGCTAATTATAACATTATCAACGAGGATATTAGTCTGCCCCCATCCCATTGTCATGAAGATGGTCAGCAAGAAAATTATTAGCGCATATTTCATCTGAGCCTATTTTAATTAGAAAACGGTTCTTAAAACTACTTAAATTTCTTTTAACTCCTGCCAATTATTTAAGGTCAAGATTTTTAATCAGATTTCCAATGGTAATTTCTTTCATTTCTTGTTCTAAGTCTTTAAATCCTGTTTTATTCACTGATTTGATTTGCTCCCCTTTTCGTAAAAGATGTATTTCGTCACAAGTATCGCTTAGTGTTGAAAAAATATGAGATGAAATGATTACTATTTTATTTAGTTCCTTTAGTTTTAAAATAATCTCTGTCAAAATGATATTACTTTGAATATCAACGCCATTAAAAGGTTCGTCTAAGATGAAATATTCATTTTCCTGCAGAAGAATGGCGGTTATGGCTAACTTCTTCTTCATTCCGGTGGAGTATGTTGAAGCATACTGATCGAGTGGCAAGTCAAAAATATTTTTATTGTCAATATCCACATTCGTCTTTCCGCGTGCATTGCACAATAATCTTATGTACTCTCTGCCTGTCATCATTGTGAAAAAGAAGGGTTCAGTCAAGAGTAAACCTAAGTGATATTTTAATGGCTTAACATCAGAAATTATTTCTCCACTATAGCTTTCCAGACCTGCGATACATCTGAATAGGGTAGTTTTTCCCGCTCCATTCTCACCAACAATTCCATAGACATTTCCTGTCGAAAATTCCATAGACAGGTTTTTCAACACCTCCTTATTTCCGAATAATTTACTTAGTTCCTTAATTTTTATCATTCAATAGAAATTTTAGTTTATTGACAGATTTTAGGTAGAAAAATGGAATGACAGCCAACAACAATGGTGGAAAAAATAGGCTAAATGCCACTATTATTCCTTCTGGCAGGTTCATTTCTCCCGGATATGCGGAATATTTCGCAAGAATTATAGTCCAAAGAAACAAAAGTCCAATCAAGAAAAAGCCTGAAATCAATGCAAACTCCGATGGATAAAAGATCAACATACTTATTAGTATTGGGGCTGTTAAAAAAGCCGCGTTTTTTGATGCATGAAGCATTTTATTTTTCAGAAACTTGCCGGGCGTTTCAGCGTGAACCCAAACAAAATATTCTTGCTCAGGCTTAGAATAAAACCCCAAAGTGGTTAAAAAAACCAATAAAAATGAGAAAACACCCAAATTAAAATTATCAACATATATGGCAATAAATGCCAAAATATAAGCAACTGGAAATAGGTAAAAGGTCCTTCTGAAACCTGTTGAAAATTCAAATGGTCTCTTCGAAAATGGCGTTGGGATGGATAGATTGAAATGAGCATGAAAAGAGGCTAAAGCAAAAGAAATCGAACACAATACCAAAATACCCGCTTCATAAATCAAGCCTTTGTATAAAAGGATGGAAACGAAAGGAATGCTAACCATTAAATTTTCCAATAACCTGATTTTATTTTTTGTTTTATCTCCAAAAGTTGACTGTAAGAAGTCCGTTCTATTTTTTTCAGAAAGTTGGAATTGAAAACTAAGGCAAGATAAGATAACTAAGTATTTGGCAAATGATGTCTTTTGAAACAGGTATTCCGCCAATAGCATAAATGCGGCAAGACCCAAAAGATAACCCAAACCAGGATTTAATCCCGCTGCTTTAATCTTTCGGTTTGTCAATACCAACAACAAGTTAAAATAGTTTTTCATTTTATGTAGAACAGTATTTTTTTAAGGGTTTTCTCTTAAAAAACATCCTTTTGGAGAGAAAAACCTGTTGTAAATGTACACATTTGGGTGAAAAATTCCTGTTAAAAAGAAATCTCCATCATGTTGTCTGCTCAACTTTATAATTTGGGAAAAATGTCATTAGGACAAGCAGCAAATCTTGTTGATTTAGACAAAGCAGCGTTCATAAACGAATTGGGCAAATATAATGTTACCGTTTTTGGCGAAACGCTTGAAGAACTTGAGCAAGAGCTAAAAAATGGGTAAAGTTATCATTTCTGATAGATTAGGTACATTTCAATTGATGCGCAAAAGTACAGCAGGTGCGATTGGATAAGTTATTCCCCAATTTAAAACATGACTTAACCAAAATTAGGTTATATTTAAATAATTTCGTAAAACTATTCATTAGATTTCTGTTACCTTTAAAATGGTAGGAATGTGAAGTCTAAGTAACTCGCAGCACTTCGGCTAAAAAATTGCCATTGCCAAAAGCGGGTTCAAGAAATCGGGAGTCAATGCGTTCCGTTTCATACATCCCTATGACGAACTACTCGCTTTTTTGATTTTACCTGTTTTTCCTCATTAAAAACAAAATAGTATGAGCAACATAAAATTATTTGAAGAAAAACATGTCCGTTCTGTATATAACGAACAAGACGAGAAATGGTATTTTTCTGTACAAGATGTTGTACAAATACTTACCAATAGCAATGATGTAAAGCAATACATAAAAAAAATGCTAACTCGTGATGAGCAACTTAAAAACAACTGGGGTACAATTTGTACCCTAGTAGAAATGAAAGCTGCCGATGGTAAAACACGTAAAATACAGGCAGCGCACACTGAGCATATTTTACGTCTCATTCAATCCATACCCTCGCCCAAAGCCGAACCTTTTAAACAATGGTTGGCACAAGTAGGTGCCGAGCGCATTGCCGAAATTGAAAACCCAGAATTGGCACAGGCACGAATAAGAGCAACATACAAGGCCAAGGGATATAGCGATGCATGGATAGAAAAAAGAATTAGAGGCATACAAGCTCGTGATGAACTATCCAACGAATGGAAAAACCGTGGTGTAAAAGAGGGAAAAGAGTATTCAATACTCACAGCCGAAATTAGCAAAGCTACTTTTGGTATTATTCCGAGTGAATACAAAAGTTTAAAAGGATTAACCAAACCATCAGAAAATCTACGTGACCACATGACAGATTTGGAATTAATATTCACTATGCTTGGTGAAGCTTCTACTACAGAAATTGCAAAAAACAAGAATGCACAAGGTTTCATAGAAAATAAAAAAGCTGCCAAAGCGGGAGGAAATGTTGCCGGAAATGCAAGAAAAGAATTAGAAAAAAAATCGGGAGCAAAAATTGTAAATAAACAAAATTTTAAAAATTTAGACATGCCTAAAGAATTGAAAGACAATAATGATTTATGATTGTAAAATTGGGTTTATAGAAAGCATGATAAAACCCGTGGCGTAATAAATTTATATCTTAGTCGATATGAAAGAGGAAATTAAAAAAAATAGGGTACTTCGTTCCTCATCAGCAGAATATTTAACATTCATTGCCGCTACCGGCGATGGTGGTGTAAATGCCGTTTATCAGGACGAAAATATATGGCTTTCGCAAAAAATGATGGGCATGCTCTATAATATAGAAACCCACACTGTCAATTATCATTTAAAAAAAATATTCTTCGATGCTGAATTACAAAAAAATTCAGTTATTCGAGAATTTCGAATAACTGCCTCAGATGGCAAAAACTATGACACACAGCATTATAATCTTTCGGCAATAATAGCAGTCGGGTATAAAGTTAACTCAGAGAGAGCCGTTCAATTTAGAAAATGGGCAACCCAAATTCTTCAAGAATTTACCATTAAAGGTTTTGCTTTGGATGATGAACGTTTGAAAAATGACGGCACTATTCTAGGCAAAAAATATTTTGAAGAGCAATTACAACGCATCAGAGAAATACGACTGAGTTAGCTATAGTGCCTTCTTTCGTCATTATTGTTGCCCAACGAGTTTTGTTTTGCTGTCGTCAAGTTTTTGTTTGATATAAGCTTTTAATTCGTCGAAAGTCATATTCTGTGTTTCAGAACTGATTTTGTCTCTGATGTCTCGCATCATTTTTACAGCGTCAAACTGTTTTTCTTTTTTAGTCGTTTCCATAATTTACCAAGTCTTTTGGGCTTCTTATTTCAATCATTGAATATCCAAGTCGTAAATTCACAGAATTGTAGCCCTTTATTCTGTCAAGGTTTACGATATGTTTAAAGTTCCAACTTGCTAATACGTCCACTTTGTGAATGGTCGCCATAGCAATGTGACGGCAGTCTTCCAAACTCGTCTTGCCAACTACTTTTTCGTCAATGTAAGTGTCTGCAAGTTTGACTGCTTCCTCAGTGAGTTCAACTCTTTGGAATTTGTCTGCCGAATATTTAAATAAATGTTCTTTAACGTTTTGTGGTGCGTTTATTAACTCAAGGTCAAGCAAGTCAGAAACTACAAAAATAATTTCGTTGTTGTCGAGTCTCTCAAACAGCTTAATTGTCGCCTCTTTGAACTCTTCGTCAAAGTAGCCGCCAACAACTGAAGTGTCTATGTAAATTCTTTGTTTCATTTATTTTTTTGTCAAAGCAAAGATAGTCAAAATGTTGTCGATTGAAATATACGTTGTCGTTTTTGCAGCCTGCTGGCATTACTGCTAACTCGTTTATACAATATACAAATTATTTTACAAATCATCAATTGGACTTTTAATACGCTAGATGCTCTTGTTACAAACCCAATTTGAATTTTTAAAATGTCCAAATAAAAATACCGCTTAATTTGCTCCGAAACTTTAGTTAGTTGATTGTTTATTTCTGTCTAAGTTTAATTATTCCGAAAAATTGGTTTGAGCCTGTATTTCTCGTACCGATCCAAATATTTTCATTTTTATCTTACAAATCACACCCTCGGTTACACTAATAAAAAAGTAGTCTATAAATGTCATTACCCTTTATTCATCCTTTCGATTTGGGATATATTTGTCTTGATAAACGGTCTTCCTTGAAGCGCTTGAATGAGTGTCAGCAAAGCCAATAACCCATAAATAACGGACAGTCCAATGGTTAATTTTGTACTTTTTAACCCGTAATATGAAACTATTGGCAATATTTGTAAGGCATGCATTCCAATAAAATGTGAAACCCTTAAATCGCCAACGGTTTTGCTCCAACCAATTAGGAACAAATTTGAGTTGTCGTTTAATGCACCTACACTATGGTTTAATCTTGAACCCATGGCAAAACCCTCGAATGAAAAAATAACGAAAATAATTATTCCCAAACGTATAGCCCAAACATAGTAATCAGGTAAGTCTGGAAAGGAGTGTATGAAAAATAATAGCCCAACATAAGCGGTATAAAGTGTAACTAACGATGCTGCCAGTGCCATCATCGAAAACAAAAATGCATAAACTGGCGAGCTTACATTGTAGTGGGAAAGTTCTCCTTTACTTGCTTGAAATGCAATATAGAATATTTCAAAACCCAATAAAATGATGACTGCCCAATTGAATACCTTGATATTGAAATTCGGCAAATAATGGCAATACCAAGCCATAGCCAAGGCAAATAAAAAGGTTGAAAACGCAAATTTGACTGGTTTATACCACGCATTTACATTATAAACTTGTGTATTGGTAACTTTTGTAAGAATAATAAAAATAACGGATAGCACAAGGCATAGTAAACCATAATAGAATAGGGTTTCATTCCGGTCTTTGAGTTGTTGAATAAAAACGATCATATTTTAATACTTACTAATGTCTTCTGACACTATCCCGTTTAGTTTCTTAGTGAAATTACACAAAATTAAAACTTAAAAAAGGATTTCAATAAATAGTAGATTTAAAAAATCATTATCTACCCACCCAAAAGGCTAAACTATTATTTGGCCTTCTTTCAAGTCAATATTTAAGTAGGAACAATCAAATTTAAATGAGTTAATCATCATCCTTTTCTTTCTTATTTTTTGACTTTCGTTCTTTATCATTCTGCCTTTTGTAATTGCTTTTTATGTCATGTTCATTACCGCTTTTGTGGCAAGAGGTACAGTTACTGATATTGTAAATTCCTTCTTCGCTATGTTCAGCAATAATTTTTCTTTCAGTATGTTCATGACAACCATAGCAAGTAAAGGAAGTGTAGTTATTCTTAGAGTGGCAAGTATTACAAGTTGTTTGATGATTTTGATCTAAAATAAAATAAGCAGAATGATCAAAAATTGAAGGCATCCATTTACTTGTGCTGTGGCATTTGTTGCAATTATCATTGATTGCTATATGAAAATTATCTTTAGGTTTTTGATGGCAACTAATACAATTATTAACAATAGTTGGGGAGAGAAATTCATGCTTAAAACCACCCAAAGGATGCTCAGGAATTAGACCCTGATGTTCGGAATGGCAAGAACTACATTCCTGATTGGACAATTGTTGGTGAAATAGGGGCTTCTTATTTTTACTTAAATTGTTTTTTCCAATATCTTTCAGACTATGGCATGAAATACATTTTTCGTTGGCAATTCCACCAAATGGTTTATGACAAGAAAAACAGTTATTATTCAATTTTTGATGTGATACTGCCAATTCACCGGGATTAATAGTTGCATGAGGGAATTGGATGATCAGAAAAATAGCAAGTCCAATCGCTAATAATATATAAAGCTGTTTCATTTGCTAAATATTACCACAGTAATGATATGCAAAAGGGATAAAATACCAAGAGTAAAAGCAATTGGCAAATGCACTACTCTCCATTTTTTCATTGCATCTACCGTTATGGTGTCAAAAAATAGATTTTTATCGGCTTCTTCTAAGGTCATTCCCGATGCGATTAATTCTTGTCGGCTTGCATTCAATGATAAACTTGCATTTTTTAATAGAAATTTACCAACCAGCCCGCTTGCTACATTAATTAACAACATTAAAATGGCAACCCAAGGCAACAAGGCATTGAAATGAATACCAGCATGAACCAGAATTAAAACCGAACCTATCCAGGCAAGGTATTCATGCATTTTTAATAGTTCTTTTGGAGACCCTGATAGTATGATTTTTCGTTTCCTCAGTGAGTAAATAAATGAATATAAAATGATGAAGGTGCCCATAAAACCAAGGTACCAACCAACAAAAACTAAATGATAATAATGAAGAATAAAATCTATGGTCAGGGTTACTAAAATCATTAGAGAATACAAAAACAGAAATGGCAAAACTTGTTTTATAAAAATTGGAGGTTTCATTTATCTGATTTAATCATCGTCACCTTCATTTTCGATAGGTGTTGAATTAGGATTATTTGAAGAATTGATTTCTGTATGCCTTATTTGACCGCCCAAATAGCCTGTCCTGGCAACTAGTCCAAAGCTAATTAAGGAGATAGCTAAGATTACAAATGCTGTTGTTGTAATCAATTTTGATTTTCTTAAAGTCAGGAAAAGACCAATAATGGAACCAACTCCTAAAACAATTAATGATACCAAAGCAAATAAGGCAAATTCTTCGTGCTGTTTTATGGTTGCTTCAACAACACCTTGTATATTTTCAACCCTTTCTTCTGCCGCCTCTCCAGTCAGGTAGGCTATGCCCGAACCAATTGCTGAGATTATGAAAAGATTGTAAGCTGCCATTTTTGTTTGATTACTCTTTGTCCAAAGTCCGTGAGCAAGAACAAGACCCCCTAATATTGAACCAAAAATTGGAAAGTGGGTAATTAATAAATGAAGGTGTGTTTGATCCATTTTGATAATATTTTATTCAAAGGTGGATTATAAATAGGAGAGAAATCATGATTTATATCATGATTCAATATGATTTTACAAAACTTGGTCTTAGGTTAATCTGATATTTTATCCCAATAGACTTAAATGTTGTAGATAATCCGGTTGCCATTGTGCCACTTTTTTAAAAAGGTAACCATCCCATTTTACCCTTTAGAAGTTAATGCTACTTGATAAATAAAATAGCTAAACCATTCCCTTACAGTAATTCAACAATACCCAACTTCATGATTTTTTAAATATTGAAAAAGTCCTACTACATATTTTACTCTCAGAACCTTACGCAAGCATTATAATCTAAACAACATGGCTAAAATTATTCTTTTTTCTGAATTTACTAAATCACGCTGCCAATCAGGGTCTTGCCCAGTCGTAACGCATAGGAATTACGAAGAGGGATTGCTTGTCCAGTTGGACTTAGAACTTATCCCCGTCAAAAAACAATGAAATTTTATTTTCACCTGATTGATATAATGCCATGGTACTTTCTGACATATTTTTTGTTCTATTCCAACTAGTATTCAATCCTGGTTTTAACCTCATTAAATTAAAATCCTTATCCACCGTTATTCACTAAAAAGTGCAGGATACGACAGGCATTTCCCTTGCTCTTTTGATTTTTTTCAGACAAAATACGTACCCTCAGTATATGTTTTTTTTCATTTAATGATTGACCTAACATCAAATACCAAGGTAGATGAAGATTTTCACTCCAACTTGTGAATAAATCTAGTTTTTTAAATGGTTTACCATCGATACTATAAGAAATGATACCCGCATCAGGCCCGGATGCCACACAAATTCCTATCGTATTTCCCGTAAATTCTAATTGGAATGCTGCATCGGGTTTCTCTCCTATCAACGCTGGAATATTTACATATTGTTTTCGGGTACCTGCACCATCCTTTGGTTTCCAAGAATCAACCGATATAAAATCACTTTTTATTTCAGCATTTTTAATTGAAAGATACCTTCCCTTATCATAACTTCCATCATTTAATATATTGGGTAAAGTATATGCTGTATTTACATCATTTTTTGGCACAGGATTAAAAGCATTATTTAAAAAGGTCTTAATGGATTGGAAATAGACTTCCTGTCCGAATGGAGAAGGATGTAAATCTTTAAAATCATCTGCCCAGGTAAACTCCTTATTTTTAATCCGTTCAAATACCTCTTTCGCCAGATGAATACTATTTACTTGATAATGTTCAGCAACACGCTCATGATTTTGTATTTCAGAGGGAATAACCCCATGTTGATAATCTATTAATTTTTCCGGATCCACAAAATACATCAGTACAATATCCATTTTAGGATTAGACCGTTTTGCTTGTCTGACAATACCTTCCATTCCCCGAATTTGTGCCAGGCTATCAAACCCATTTGTCCTGTCATTTACCGCTGCTTCTTCAAATAACAAATCAATTTTACCCTTTGCCAGAACCTCCGATGAGAGTCGGAAAGCACCTGGTGTTGAACCTGTTGAAGCAATACCCGCATTTACAAATTCGAAAGCTGTTTCAGGAAATTTTTCTTTTAAATATTGGCAGACTTTATTTCGCCAACCGTCACTTTCTGTGATGGATCCGCCCATAAAAGCAACGACTCCTTTTTTTTCATTTTTAAATTTTAAAAAGCTATGCTGAAAATCTGATCGTAGAACATGAAAATCAGAGGGAGGTAATGGGGATCCTTTTTGCAAAGTATGAAACTTAATAAACTGGGCTATTCTTTCAGGATTTTCAATAGGGAAATGATGTCCTTCCAGGGTCTGTTTGCCTTTTGTCATAGGCATAATGGTCGCAGGTCCACCCAGATTTATATATCGCTGAACCAATGGAAAGGTATTTTCAAGATAAGGAACTATGCTATCCTTTAAACTTACACTATGCAGAATAGGTATTTTACAGGCAGCTAATCCCTGTAAATTGTCCATTGAATTATCTAAAAAGCCTAAGGCATCCACCTCGGAAAATTGGTATTCTGTCAATAATTTATTCCAATCCTGAGGAGAACCTTTCCCTTTTCCCTTTCCTCCGGGCCAGCTTTTTATATCGCAAACCGGTGCTTCAGCATAAATACAGGAAACTTTTAAAGGATTTCGTTTTGCCCATTGATAGACATAAAGTCCGCCCCTACTTACTCCTTCCAGAGCAACGATAGGAGAAAAACCTCGTTGACGAACCAAATATTCATAAAAAGCATCCCATATTTGCATAGCAGCGTTGGAACCAAACATATCGTTGGTATTCAGGTAAACGATATGAAAACCCTCTGAAAGCAGTATAGAATCCACTTCCGTGTGCCATTCAGGAAAATGGGCACGCCAAACCCAATGCTTCCCCTCCAATACTTTGGAAGGTTTTATCAGCCATGCTTTTCTTCCCTGAAAAACAAAATGCTCCCTTTCAAAACCCTGACGTTGATCTGTGTAAGTGGTATCTCTTTGATTCTGAGCGAATACATTGGAAAGAAACAATAAACACATTAATAATAACGATATATGTTTCATATCTAAAAGGTTTTGACTATATAATGTTGAGCAAGGCAGGTGATTAATTTATCCAAAAATGTCCGATGGAATACGTTTTTGCCTGACCACTAATTATGACCCGTTCCCCCAGGTCTTCACAATATAATTTGCCCATCCTTTCTGACACTTGTTGAGCATAAAGCACCTTTTTGTCGAGTCTTTTTGCCCAAAATGGGATGAGGGAACAGTGCGCAGAACCCGTTACAGGATCTTCCAGAATAGATGTTTGAGGCGTGAAAAATCTTGACACGAAATCGCAGTTATCCCCTTTTGCTGTTACAATCATTCCTCCGGGAGCAAGATTTATCTGGTCAAATGCCTGCCGGTCTATTTTTATATTTCTGATGTCAGTTTCGTTATCGTAAACCAGGACATAGTCTCTTGATTTCAGAATTTCTTTAGGTTGAATATTCAGGGAATTTGAAATGATAAGAGGTAGATCGGCTTCTACAGGCATTCTTGATGGAAAGTTCAACTTATATACTCCATCTTCAACGTTAACTATCAGATTACCGCTCAGGGATTCAAAGACAATTTCTTTTATGGGGTAGTTGAGAATCGTCGCTAAACAATGCGCGGAGGCCAATGTAGCGTGTCCGCACAAATCCATTTCAATTTCGGGGGTAAACCATCTCAAATGAAAAGTATCTCCTTTATCTACAAAAAAAGCCGTTTCGGCAACGGCATTCTCCTTTGCAATTTTCAGTAGGACATCATCTGGCAGCCAATGGTCGAGGGGTACAACGCAAGCGGGATTACCCCCAAAGATGGTATCAGTAAATGCATCAATCTGATATAAATTATATTTCATTGTCTTTGTTTTATTGTAACAAAGTTAATTAAAAATGTATTGTGTCTAAAAAAAGTATATTTACATCAAAGTATTATCCGCTATATTGATATTATTTTAAATGTTAAGTATTTAAAAAATTTAAGTGAGCCAAAGTATTTACTACCATACGCAAGAATCAAGAAAAAGCATCTTGAAAGATCCAATTAGATGCGTTAGAGATGACGCATGGCTTGGGGAAGCATTTTATTTCTGGCTAGATCTAGAAGATGCCGATGAATGGGGCATCAAATCTAAACGTGGTAGCAAATACTATGAGGTATATCAAAGTGAAATTCAAATAGATAATATTCTGGATACTGTTTTTAATGAGGAACACTATTTTTTTTGGTTCAAACAAATAGGAAAAGTAGCCAAAGCTATTATGTCTAAAACTAAAATGAAACCCAGTTTAAAGGAATTAAATTTCAGGATTTACCTGCAAATACAGAAAGACTTTTAATAAGACCGATTGAATACAAGGCAGGTAAGATAAGATATTTTCAATACCGTAAGAGAATACAATTAGCCGTTTATAATGTGGAAATTATTCTTAACTTTGAATTTCTGAAAAGAGAAAAGTGTATCTAAAAAAATCACCTTTTTATGTTGGATTTAGTAACCCTGGAAATTAAACTTGATTTGGCATTAGCTAATGAGACAAGTGAAAGTCTAACTGCGTGGCTCCATGAGAAAAGGTTGAATGCTTTTTTCCAATCTTTAGGCGAAGGTATATTTACTCCAATACCAGAAATATACTTAGAAACCGTGCTAACTTATCAGAATGTTGTTTTTGAAACAAAATTTAGTGAGGTTCCTTGCTCCCAACATTATCAATTAGCTTCATAGTGGAAGTTGCTGACCAAATACAATTAAAATTTCATGGCGTTGATTTCCCTGTAATTAATCTAAAATCAGAAAATCCTTTCGTCCAAAGTCCTGGGAATATTATAAACATTGATATTAAACCTAAGGTTTTTTACCCCACTGAACAGCCAGATTATTTTAAAATAATTCAAGAAGTTACTTTAAGTTCCTCGAATTTTTTTGAATTATGAGAACTTAAAGAAGGTATTTGTCAATATCAATGCGCCTGCTATCATGTTTCCTTACGTTAGGGCTTTCATAACAACACTAACTACGAATCTTGGAAATGTTACAAGTCCATTAATTATTCCTACGCAATTTTTTAAAGGGGAATTAGAGGAAGTGCAACACCTTATGGAGAAATAATTCCTTACCTCCGGGCACTACATCCATTTTCAAACAGCCGACGCTACCCCCTTAGGTAACCTTTTGATTTTTAATGAAATAGTCAAAAATAGCCGGAGAAATTCGTTTGATAATCATAGCCGCTCTTTCTTTAAAACCGCCAATATATACGTTTCCTTTTCTGCGATAAATGGCGTCGAGCGCCTGTACGGCAAATTTTTCAGGAGATAATCCCAGATTATTCTGACTTGATTTTACTAATTCCGGGGAAGTTCCCAATGAGTTTTTTGTGATATTTGTCGCAATAAATCCTGGCATGATGTTGCAAACATTAACACCCTCATCGGCGAGTTCCAGTCTTAAAGACTCAAAATAACCCACCAGACCATGTTTTGCCGCAGCATAGGATGTTCTGTATTTAGTATTTATTTTACCCATAACGCTACTAATCACCACTATCTGTCCCTTTTGGAGCAATAATTGGGGTAAGGCAGCTTTTGTAAGGGCAATAGTACCTATTAAATCGGTCTCAAGTAATCGCAATTCCTCTGAAAATGGGGTATCTACGGCAAAACTTCGCTGACTAATTCCCCCATTATTTATTAAAATATCGATTTTACCAAAAGCATTTATTGCTTTTTTTGTAAGCTCTTCAAAGGTATTATATTCGCGTAAATCTAATGGGATGATAACTGATGATGCTTCTTTATTTAGAAACGATTGTTGTACTCTTTCTAAGGCTATAACATTCCGGGAAGACAAAATTAGTTGGGCGCCTTGTTCGTTAAATAATTTTGCCATAGCTTCTCCCAATCCAGAGGAAGCACCCGTTATCCAAACAATTTTGTTTCTAAAATTCATGTTTTTATGTAATTAGTATTTTGTTAAATAAATATAGTTATTTTCAGCCCGTTAAATAAATATTTACCTATGTTACGACGCAAATTTGTATTATCTGCTATAAAAGCAAGTCCCTTTTTTTTATTCCAATCCTCTTTGACAAGTGCTTGTTCCCTGTTGGAAACGGAAACTCCGGTGCTTACCGATAAAAAAATAATTGTCATCGGTGCAGGTATCGCTGGTCTGGCTGCTGCGAAAAAATTAAAAGAAAATGGTTTTTCTGTTTTAGTGCTGGAGTCACAGGAGAAAATAGGCGGACGATTAAGGACTGACCGATCTATTGGTATTGCTTTTGATGAAGGTGCCAGCTGGATACATGGCCCAAAAGGAGGTAATCCAATTACCGCTCTTGCCGCACAAGCAGGTGCTTCTACCTATTTGACGGACGATGAAAGTCTTAGAATTTATGACCAAAGCGGTAAAGAATATAACACTGATTTGTTGGACACTGAATATGATTTATTTGAAGCTGCGTTAACAGCTGTAAGAAAAGCAGGATCTGAAAACCAGTCCTTTGAAGCCATTTTTAACTCCTTATATCCCGAAAAAGGAAAGGAAAGATTATGGAAATATATGCTTTCTGCCTACTTGGAATTTGATTCGGGCGGGGATATTTCAAATTTATCGTCAAAGTATTTTTATGATGATGAGGAATTTCCAGGCGCAGATGTGATTATTACCAATGGGTATGACAAAGTAGCTGAGTTCTTGGGCAAGGGATTAGATATAAAACTAAATTCCCGCGTTACAGAAATCAATTATGGGGCTGCAAAACCTTTCGTTAAAGCCAATGGAACTACCTTTGAAGCCGATTATATACTGGTTACGGTGCCTTTAGGTGTTCTAAAAAATAAATCGATTGCTTTTTCTCCTGCATTACCCAGTGAAAAAACTAAAGCTATTGAAAACACCCAAATGGGTAATGTTAATAAGTTCCTGCTGGTATGGAAATCTTCCTTTTGGGATGCAAGCACCCAATATATAGGTTATACGCCCGAGACAAAAGGTAAATTCAACTACTTCATGAATGTGAATAAATTCTTGCCTTCTTCCAATGCTTTAATGACTTTTGCCTTTGGTAAATACGCCTCCCAAACAGAATCTATGTCTGATGCTCAGATTACCACTGAAATAATGAGCCATTTAAAATCTATTTATGGAAATAATATTAGTAATCCCATTCAATTTTTAAGAACGAAATGGGGATCAAATATTAACTCTTTTGGCTCTTATTCTTTTGCAACGAATGGAACAGGGGCACTCAATTTCGATACCCTTTCAAATGAAGTAAATAATAAATTATTTTTTGCAGGTGAGCATACAGAAAGTGACTATCGTGGAACCGTTCATGGCGCTTATCTAAGTGGCATAAGGGAAGCAGACAAGATTATAGATTTATAAAAAACAGATACCCATTTAGCAACATAAAAAAGAATGCGGGGATGATTAATTTGAAATCATCCCTGATTTTCACACGGGTAAGGACTCCCAATAACATGAGGAGCGAAAGCCCACCGGCAGATAACAGAAAAATGGGTTTTACGAAGTAGCCTACAAATAAACCCATCGCACCTAAAATTTCGAGGGTAGCTACTAATGTTCCGAACTTCGCTAATCCAAAACGGCTGAACTCCAATTTCATTTTGTTAGACATGAAATAGGTAATGCCGTAGATAAGAAAAGAAAGACCACTTAGTGCTACCAAAAAGTTATATAAACTCAATGATTAAGCATTTTGGTAAATAAGATAAATACACAAGGTCAAAAGAAATAAAGAGGGAACATGTTTTTTCCACTGATTTTTGACCTTAAAATGAAAATATTGGGCAACAATCATTAGAAATCCCATAGCTGCAGCTGAAAGAACAACGTATTCTTCATGCCAGATGCTCACTACCAACAAAGTAGCCAATACGATCTTTGATGTGCCCACTATGGTTCTCATCAAATCACTTAATTCATACTGTTTGAATTCCTTGACGATATTGTCGAACCTGAATACCCAAACAAATAGAATGGATAATGCGATGACTACTTTTACAATGGTTTCTAGCGTTAACATATTTACTGTTTTTGAATGAGCTGTGATTGAAATTCATTTGAACCAATTATTTGGACCCGCAGTAAATAAGTACCAGAACTTAAATTTTTAGAAGCAATACGTTTTACTGTTTCGTATCCGGAATATAATTCCCTCAACCATTGCTTTCCCTGTAAATCAAATAACGAAAGTTCAACGTTTGAATGCTTGGGAATGTTTAAAAATTCCAATGAAATATCGTCTCGAAAAGGATTTTCCAATACCCTGAAAAGATTGGCAGGAAGTTGAATTTCCCTATTTGGTGTGGTACTATTTGAAATATATGGATCGGATTGAGCTTTCCACTCATTCCAGTTAGAAATGCCATCTTTATCGGGATCATCTGCCCCAATTAATGCAGTAGTAAGCAGCTCTTTAAATTCCCAAATATCTGGCAGACTATCCTTGTCCAAATCTTCTGCTGTTCCCGTAAATTTACTGTAACTCTTGTTAAGCGAAGGCATTCGGGTTTCTACTTTTTTCAAATAATCTCTAAGACGAATGGTCAATTCCCTGGCCTTTCCTGGTAAGTTAGCGGATAAATCAGTTGTTTCGCTTATATCTTTCTTCAAATCGAACAGTTGAATTTTATCCGCCTCATAATCGACCAATAATTTATAATCTTTATCAATCCAGGCCGATTGAGGAAAAGTATTAGGATTAAAATGAGGGCAATGGAAAACCAATTCTTGTTGATTTCGATTAAAAGGCAAATTTAACTGTGGTTTTAAGAGTGGTAGCAAACTAATTCCATCCAACAAAGGAGGCAAAATAGCACTGCCATTGGTTGCCAATGCCGCAATGGTCGGAAATAAATCGTACGCAACTACAGGAGTAGTCTGGTAAGTATTTGCAGAAATACCAGGACCGGAAATGAAAAAAGGCACTCGAATACCCCCTTCCTGGGTAGAAGATTTTCCACCTTTCAAGGGACTATTATTCCCTCCGGCACCATTGTCACCCAAATATATTATATAAGTATTTTCCGTAATATTTAATTCCTTTACTTTATTTAATAAGGTATTTATTCCAGCATCTAAATCCTGAAGCATAGCTCCATAAGAAGGATCTTTATGTCTCTTACCCAAAGGGTGTTTCAATAGGTCTTTCCATTCGTCCACCGATTTTTGTGTAGCTTCATAAGGGCTCCTTGGCGCATGATGTGACAATTGGACGTAAAAAGGCTTTGCTTGTTTTACGGCATCCGTCATAAATATACAGGCAGAATCAGTGATACTAAAAATATTCCTGGGATCTGCTTGAACTAAGCCGTCATGGTTGCCATCTTCGTTACCCGTTTCCCCATCGCCCCTGTCAAAGCCATGAAAAGCAGGCCCTTTTCCCTGAATATGCCATTTACCATAATGGGCTGTTGTATAGTTGAGACCTTGTTTTTTAAGCCATTCTGCAATAGTCGTCAAAGAATCAGGAATCACTAATTCAGTTTTAGCCTCCAAAACTCTGGTTCCAGCTTCTTGCGTGTTGTCGGTAAAAGTAAAATGGAGTCTTGACGTCGATTTTCCTGTTAGCACACTTATCCTTGTTGGAGCACATTTAGGAGCTGAGGCATAACCTTGACTAAAAATCATTCCCTTTTTTGCCAATGCCTCTAATACGGGCGTTTGATAATAATCGCTTCGGGAATCTACCTGACTTGGATCCATTAATACAGACGTTCCATTCCAGCTTTGATCATCGGACAAAATAAATATAAAATTAGGCTGAGATTGTGCGTGGATGGTAATGCAAAGGCAGACAAAACAAAAACTTAGGAAACGGGACATTATGTAGGTTTAGCCCTCAATATAGGCATTAGAAAGGAAAGAAAATCAAATAAAAAAGTGTAGGCGGGGAGCACACCCACCTACACATTAATCACAAAACTTAAAATTAACTAGTCAAATATTATTACTGAATCATCCACATTTTTCCAAAAACATCATCTTTTCCAGCAAACTGCCTTGTCAATGCTTCATTTAAATTAACCGCATTGGTAGTCAGTTCGTTATTAGGATATCTAAATCTCAATGGGATTTGGCCACCATTACCAGTACCCACACCTTTTAGAAAAGCTGGGATATTAGTTCTCCTGAAATTGTAATATGCCTCTAAATCATTTCCCTGTGCCATTGCCAAATATTTCTGCTCCAATATTTGCGTCAGACCAGATACACTATTTCCAGCATATTTCACTACAGGAAGAGCAAGATAAGTATCTGTATTTACAGGTAAAGTGAAATTATCAAAAATGCCTAAAACTGCACCAGGTTTAGCAAAAGAAACGGTAAGGTTACCTGTTTTAATGCCGTAAAAATCCATAGAAGCAAGTACACCTCTTTTGTAAAAGCTCTCGGCATCGCCAGAAGCCCAACCTCTGTTTATACCTTCCGCAATATTCAAACACATTTCAGCATACCCAACCTGAACTAGAGGTTCTCCCTCGTAAGTGGCATAAAAACGCTTGCGGTTGATCAAAGAGTAAATACCCTTTTGAGCGTTAAAAGCCATATCATCCAGACTTTCACCAGAACTTGCGCCATTAAATGATTCAAAATCTAAAGGAGATTTACCTGCTTTTATAGCTGCCTCGGTAGGTTCTGCTACTACGAACAATCTTGGATCCTGATATTTTTTCAACAAATCGATATACAATTTTGAAGTGTTCTCACGAAGGGCGTCAAAACCATAATTATCCGGATTTTTTGGATATTTATATAGAGGCGCCTTTGAAATAAACTGTAAATTGTCCGCATTGGAAGTAAATACAGGATATTTTGTAGGATTCGATAGCACATCGGCAAATAACTGCTTAATCTTCAAATCTGCATCGTTTTCTTTTTTGCTCAAGCTGATTAACACTCTTAATTTGAATGAGTTAACCAATTTTTGCCATTTCACAAGATTGCCATCATAGAACCAATCGCCATCTACTTTCTGCCCACCTTTTTGGATTAATGCAGCAAAATCGCTGTTTGATTCTTCCAACCATTTGAGAACTTGGATGTATATTTCCTTTTGTGTTGCATATTTAGGAGCGGTATTCTCCAATCCATTTAAGCTTTCTAACAAAGGTAAATCACCCACTTTTTGGGTCATATTAACAAAATGGTAAGCGCGTAAAAACTTCCCTACTGCTGCGTAAGGATTAACTGCAGCGGCACCTGCTTTGATAGCCTCTTCCTCCATTTTCTGTACATTTTTTAGACGGGTATAGTCTAAATCTGCAGAACCTGACCAGTATTCGTTGGTACCATAATAGTTGTAATTAATACAAAAATATTGATTCCAACGCATCGGTGAGTTCCATGCACCTGAGCGCATATTTAAAAGTACGCCATTCATTATTAGGGAAGGAGGCGTTGAAGTTGCTCTGTTTGGATCGACATCCAGGGAAGCATAATCACATGAATTGAAGGCAAACATGCAAATAGCCAACGTTATAAATATATACTTTTTCATTTTAAAAATTTTAGAGTTGGAATGATACAGTCTTAGAATTTAATGTTTAAGTTAAATCCAAAGCGTTTAGTAGTAGGGGTTTCAAAACTGGATGAACCTTGACGACCTGTATATTGATCTAAATCTACGTCCTTGCTTTCAGCAAAATAAAGTAAGTTACGACCCACAAAAGACAAAGTAACATCCTGGAAGAAACTACCTGGTTTCATTGGCACCTGGTAAGTAATAACTACCTCTCTTAGTTTTGCAAAAGAACGGCTCATTAAATTATTCTCGTCATCCTGGTAGTAGCGGCTAATCCAGTCTTGTAAAAATGTTTTAGTACCATTTGGCTTGAATTGAAGCTCGCTGTAGTTAGTGATATTTCCATAAATATCCGTTTTTATAGACGCTGTATTGGCTAGCTGAACCCCTTGACCTAACCAGGTACGATTTCCTTTAGTATCCTCCAAACGAGCATTGGCCATATCACCCTGAACCGTTGCTACATGACGACCACCTCTGAAAGTTTGTCTTTGAATGTAGTTGGAAATAACACCCCCTTGTCTTCCATCAAATTGGAAAGAAACAGACCAGTTTTTATATGAAAAACGGTTAATTAAACCCCAAACGAAGTCAGGATCTAAATGTCCAAGGAATTTACGGGCATTACCATTCACAGAAGCAACTCTGATAGGTCTTCCGCCACCGTCATTTATAATCTGACCATCCTGTGTGAAGAAATAACCTGAAGTATAAAATTTATCTACCCTTTCACCTATCTGTTGGAATGGAGACAATTCTGTTAACTCAACCCCTTTGTCGTCTTTGTAAAATGAAGCCCATCTCTCTCTGAAGGTTGATATGTTTAATTCCGGGTTCCAACGGAACTTACTGGAAGATCCTTTATTTGGGTCAGCTTTTAATACTAATTCTAATCCTTTTCTTCTCGTAGAAATACCATTTACCAACTGTCCTGTATAACCTGTAGCCTCAGAAATAGGTCTTGCAAAAGTTCTAGGACCTTCTAATATGTTAAAATAAGTAAATTCTACATTCAACTTATTTTTTAACATGCCTAAATCAAATCCCATTTCAATTTCAGATCTTGAATTTCTCTGTAAACTTGGATTACCTAAAGTATTTGAATAGTAAGCTGCAGGATTATTATTATAACCTGTTTGAGTACTATAAACAGTTGAATTACCGTAGTTTGGACCATCATAAGATGAGAAATAAGTATCGCCATAACCTAGAGGATTACCTCCAAATGGACCTGCTGAAGTACCAACAGTAGAAGAGGTAAGACCATCTTTTACATTGGCATAAGCACCACGTAATTTTAAGAACGTAATAGGTCCTAAATCAACCAATTCTGTAATAATACTATTTGCACCTAAAGAAGGATAGTAAAAAGTCTGATTACCAACGGGTAACGTTGATATTTTATCTACTCTACCTGTGTGTGTTAAATTTAAAATATTCCCAAGAGAGATATCAGCCGAATAATACGCACTGGCAACGCCCATCTTAGACTCAAAGCTGAATACTCTGGCTGGATTCAAGGAATTGGTGAAAGAATAAACGCCTGGAGTAATCAAATAATCGGTTGATGCATAGTTACTTCTATAGGAAAATGAACGAATGTTTGCACCACCTAATAGATTTACGCCCACTTTACCAAAAGACTCATTGTAAGTTAAAAGAACGTCGGTATTATTTTCAAATAATGAACGTCTATCTTCTCTATAATCACCTTTACGCTCGTCACGTCCGTAAGAACCAGCTGAATAAGGGAATTTTTCGTCCCTCAATAAATCGTAAGAAGTTATCGACGTACGACCAACCAATTTAAGTTTGTCTGTAAATGAGTAGGTTAGACTTCCGTAACCATACACATCATTTTTATAATGCCCGCGCAACCATTCCTTTGACATGAACCAAGGATTGTTATAACGCTGATATTCCGCATAAATCTGCTGAACACCTTCTTTACCTTCCTGCCAGTAGTTCTTCATGTCATCAACGTCCCAGTCAGCACCTGCCCAGGTAACGATGTTATAAATAATAGAGTTTGGACCGTAGTTTGCGTCTGGAAAATTATCAGAATACTGTCTGTTATAGTTTATATTAGATTCGAAACGGAGTTTTTTAGTAAAATCAAAACCTAACGTTGCATTAAAATTTAAAATATTCAGATTAGTATTTGGTACGATACCTTGCTGGTAATTGTGACCCATTGAAAAACGCATATCATAACGTTCGCCTGAACTTGCCACAGCAAAGCTATTTTTTGCTAAAACACCTGGTTGTAAAAATCTTGTAAGATTATCTTTTCCTCTGGCTGTAAAAGGCGTTGGTATTCTTTTTCCAGTTTTTGGATCAATTGGGCTATCATATTGGGCAATCAAACGACCGTCCAAAGGAGGACCCCAAACGTCATAATCACCGTCATTTTTTCCTCCTCCTTTACCATCTACGAATTCATAAATACCATGATCACCAGGGCCATATAAATCTTGTACTTTAGGAATAGCGTTGAACCCGTCTTCCATCATGGTTGAAGAGTTGAATTCCACTGTAAATCCTTTCTTTTTACCCGTTCCTCTCTTTGTAGAAATAATGATAGCACCATTACGTCCACGGAAACCGTAAAGTGCTGCAGCTGTTGCACCTTTTAGCACGGTAAAAGTTTCAATATCATCGGAGTTTATATTCCATGTATCAGAATTAATTGGCACCCCGTCAACAACGTATAACAAATCGGAACTACCTCTTAATAAAACATTTGGACGACGTAAAAGCTCTGGCGAAGTACCAATCGTCAAACCAGCCACCTTACCAACTAATCCGTTAATATTGTTAGGTTCTCTGGCCTTAACCAATTGAGAACCATCAACACTTTGAATAGCGGTAGTAATTCTCTTCTTCTCTTTTGTGATACCCAAAGCGGTAACGGTAACTTCTGTCAAACCTAAAGCGGCCTCTTCCAGATACACAAGAATAGTTGTTTGACCATCCACCATTATTTCTTTTTCAGCAAAGCCAACATAAGAAATAATCAAGGCGTTTTCACCCTGGTTCAAAGTAATTGAAAATTTTCCATCCAGATCGGTTACCGTTCCTGTAGAAGATCCCTTTACCAATACATTGGCGCCAATAATGGGAGATTCGGTTCCTTGCTCATAAACGATTCCCTGAACTGTCTTTTGAGAAAAACCATTTAAAGCAAATAACATACTGCTGCACATAAAAAATACAGACAATAAGTTGCTTTTTTTAAACTTTTGTGTAAAAAAACGCATAAATTTGTTTTTAGTTAAAGTAAATTAGAGAGGAGTGTACTCATTTTTAAATGATACACTCCTCAATTTTCGGCACAAATATGATAGGGTAATACTAATTAAACAATAACTTCTTGTGAACTAATTATTAATTTTCGTCGGAAATAAATAATGGACAAGACTAAAAATAAAATAGCAAAAATTGAAAATAAAATCAGACAATACTTAAAATATATGATTACCGATGTTTTAGGTATAAATTCTTTAGAGAAAAGTAAAAACACATAGCCTATATAGCCCATACTATCAACGATGTACATAAAAAACCCGATATTTCCCTCCTGCCTGAAAGTGGCAATGAGGCGTTCAAAAACGGTAGTGTGAATGGTAACGTAAGGTATATAAATCCCTAATCCTGAAAGTACCATAAACCAAAATCCGTCCATCCCCCGCCATTGTGCGAACAAGGCAAGTAAGATGAGTAAAAACCCGAGGTTACATAATATCAAGCTGAAGAAAAAGGCCTTTTTATTGCTTTTAATTAAAACGATGAGCGCATGGGATAAAATAATTCCTAAGGCTATCCACAGTTCCGAATAGATAAAAATGGAGGGAATTCCCTTATAATTTAATCCTTGCCAGATTTCCAAGGCAAAATCTGCCCTAAAACTCCTTAGCAGGGTAATAAGCAAGAAGGCAATACCAATGAAAAAGATTCCCCAGCCAAAGCGCTTTAATAATACAACCCTTTCCTTACCAGCCAAAGGCGTTCGTTTCACCCGGTGCGCTTCATCTTCCAGACTCGGAGGTGGAATCTTTGTTAGCATCCAAATAAAAAACATAGTGGGTATAATAAACAAAAATCCAGCCAGACCAGGCATCCAGAAAGGAGAAATTCCCGTTTGAAGTAAGTAGCTTCCAACTGTTTTTGTGAACCCGTCTGCTAAAATAAAGCTAATACATAAACCTGCAATGAGGGCTTCTGTCATTTTCCTTCCCTCCAGATAACTTTGTACAATGCCATAAACCATGCCTAGGGGTAAGCCGTTGAGAAATAAGAAAATGATACCAAAAGACGGTGGAACCAGACCAAAACCTACCAACATAAGTTGGGCAAAAAGGATAAAACCAATAAGAATCTTAGTCCTGTTTTGATTCCCCAGTTCGGAAATTACTTTAATGCCAATGAATTTAGATAAAGCGTAACCAATGATTTGGGAGGAAACTAACACTGTTTTATAACCAATTCCCCAAAGCAAATAACCGTCAAAATCAGCAGCTGTGTAGGGTTTCCTAAAGCCATACATACAAAAATACGTTCCAAAAGCAGCCAAAATCGCCCAAATAGGATGCCTGTATATTATATCTGGTCTTAGCGCTGACAAACTCATAAGCTATCCTCTAAAAAGTAAGAACGAAGAGATACCGCAATATTTTTTTCAAAATCTTCAACCGGTGCCGTAGTTAATTCTTGTACTTTGGCCTGATCATCCCATTTTCTCAACTTAACAGCATCAGAAAAATATGGATTTTGTTCGAAGGAACTTACTTCAGTTGAAGACATTAAGCCACCTTGTAATACTAAACTTTGTTTAGAGGGTTCACTTAACAAGGAATAATAGGTTTCTTCGGTGGAAGAGAGATACCTTTTTGCCATGACATGCAAGCGAACAGGTTCCGTTACTGTCTCTGGAAAATATTTTCTTAAAAAAACAGCCGCTTTATTTTCATGCACATCGTCAATGCCCTTAAGTGGAGCGTCATTGGGTAAATCATGTAACAAATGTCCTATATCGTGCAATAAAGCGGCCGTTATTAGTTGATCTGACGCATTATTTTCCCGTGCTAAAGTGGCAGTTTGCAAGGCGTGCTCTAACTGAGTCACTGCTTCTCCCCCGTATTCAGAATGTCCTTTCTCATTAAATAATTGCAAAATGTCCGAAATGATATCATTTTTTGTTTCCATGACTTATTATTTTAACTTTTCATTAAATAATCATTCCCCGAATCTATTTTAAAATTGCCTCGTGGCCTTCCAAAAACTCGGGTAATTGAGCCAGGGAATGTAAAAGACCATGATTAGGGTATTCTTCCAACGATTCTTTGGTATGGGTACCATTTAATACGCCTAATGAAAATTGACATTTAGCTGCATTTCCCGACAATATATCCGAAGGTGTATCCCCAATATTTGCCACTTCCTGCGGATCTTTGATGTTGAATATTTCCATTGCCTTAAATATCATATCCGGGTTAGGTCGGCCCACCCCACCTGTTTCATCAGGTGTCAGGGAAAGGTCAATCATTGCATTTCCCGTATAATTAAAATATACCTCATTCAGGTGTTTGTCCCAACCTAATCGATTAAGAATGATATTTGTTACTTTTCTATAAAAACCGGTAGTTAGCGCTATTTTTATTCCTTTACTACGAAGCCAAAGCAATGTCTCTTCCGCTTTAAATGCAGGAAAAATTGGCTGAGTCAAGTAGTGGTTTTCCAAAATTTCCTTGAAGGATTGAAAAGTTTTATCTACATTGACAGCAAAATCAGGATGATCTTTTCCCAAATACTCCTCCCAAAGTGTATTTATAACAATCAATTTGGGGATTCCCTGCAAATCGTTTACCCTTTGAGGCGTTGTTTTTAAATTCGATTCCTTTGCCGCCTTTAAAAAACAATCCTCCACTTCATTTTTATCTCTGACGGTGGTTCCAGCCATATCTAAAACCATCAATTTTATTTTCGTCATCTTCCAATTATTTAAAAATTAACACCAAAGCTACCATATTTAATATTTAATTTCTATTTGTCAAAGTACAAAGATTTACCTTTACCGAAAGAATTAATCTTCTCTTAATCTTAGAAACCGTAGATTAACATGAACAAAGATCATTTTGATATCGCCATCGTTGGCGGAGGCATCATTGGATTGGCCCAGGCGTGGGAAAGAGCTAAAAAAGGACAGAAAGTAATCCTTTTTGAAAGGAATCCACAAGCGCAGGGAGCTTCCATCAGAAATTTTGGTATGATTTGGCCCATTGGTCAACCTACCGATAGTTATCCCGTAGCTTTAAAATCGAGGGAAATATGGTTGGAGCTGTCGGGAAAGGCAAATTTCTGGGCTGCTCCAACGGGTTCATTGCACCTGGCCTATCACGAGGATGAATGGGCCATTTTAAATGAATTCCATGCGTTGTACCATAATAAACCCTATTCGATTGAATTGCTAACTCCTGAAATGGTAAGTCAAAAGAGTGCCGCTGTAAAAACAAAAGGGTTATTTGGTGCTATGTTCAGCTCAACGGAGGTAAATGTCGATCCACGTCAAGCTGTTTGGCAAATGCATAAGTACTTAAAAGAGGTCTTGAACGTACACATTGAGTACAAAACCGTTATTTCAGCTGTTGATTTTCCTCGTTTGCACAGTGGCAAAAAAGTCTGGCAGGCCGATAAGATAATCCTTTGCACAGGTGAAGATCTGGAAACCTTATACCCGGAATATTACCAGTCTTTAGATTTAGTAAAATGCAAATTACAGATGATGCGGACCGCTTCCCAACCGTCGGACTGGTCATTGGGTCCAAATTTAGCTGCCGGACTGACCCTCCTGCATTATGAATCGTTTCTGTCCTGCCCTTCCAGGGAAATATTGAAGAAAAGGATAGAAAATGAATTTCCTGAATATTTAAAAAGAGGGATTCACGTCATGGCTTCTCAAACAGCTTACAATGAATTAACCTTAGGTGATAGTCATCATTACGGAGATACTATATTACCCTTTGATGATCAAAAGACAAATGATCTTATTCTTCAATATTTAGATTCTTTTGCTCATTTTCCCCATCCTGAAATTCAGTCCTTCTGGAATGGCACTTATGTTAAAAAACCTAATACCAAATGGCATATTGGTGAGGTGGAACCAGGTGTTCAGGCCGTTACTGGCGTCGGAGGTGCTGGTATGACCTTATCTTTTGGACTTGCTGATTTAACATAAAAATGATGTTTATATAATATCGATTACCACCTCATTCTAAAGTCTGGGTTATACTTTTGCAACCATATTGCTGATGTTAATTAGTGTTTTTTCATACAATCTGGTTGACCTGAACCTTCACGTGGTTCAGGTTTTTTTACATTCATTTAATATACGGATAATCTTAAAGTAATACGGTCATTTTACCTTTACTAATTACTTAAAAGAAAAAATATATGACTGCATTACATCATTTCCGGGATCAGTTTTTTAAACAGATTCATACCTCCAATTTAGTATATAACACTTGTTGGGAAGACCCCAGATGTGACAGACAATTACTACAAATAAATGAAGAAAGCAAACTTTGTATGATAACCAGTGCAGGTTGTAATGCGTTGGATTATCTGCTTGATAATCCAAAGGAAATACATTGCGTGGATATGAATCCCCGACAAAATGCACTGTTAAATTTAAAAAAGTCCGTATTTAAAGAAACGGAGCATCCTATATTATTTGAATTATTTGGAGAGGGCAATACTTTTGATTTTAAATACCTGTTAAATAAATATTTGTCCAGGTCCCTGACAGAAAACGACCTCCAATATTGGCAACAAAAAGCGCATTATTTTGAGGCGGATAAAAACAAGGGTAGTTTTTATTACCATGGAACGTCTGGATTAATTGCCTGGTGGTTTAAAAACTTTTTGAATCTTACCCCAACCTTAAAAGCAGACCTTAAGAAAATATTTTCCTCCACATCGTTAGAGGAACAGAAAGAGAAATATGTGGGCATAGAAAGGAAAATATTCTCTCCATTTTTTCAGTGGCTTACCAGTCGTCATACTGTTTTAACTATGGCAGGAGTGCCAAGAGCACAAAGAAATTTGATTCAAGCCGATCATCCGGGAGGGGTCAAATCCTTCATTTTAAATAGCTTAAAACATGTATTTACAAAAATACCGTTGGGGGATAATTATTTTTGGCATGTATATTTATTTGGAAAATACACGCGCGATTGTTGTCCAAATTATCTGAAACCTGAAAATTTTGAGACCCTAAAGAAAAAGGTTAATAAAATCAGTACCTATTCCCAAACCATTACTTCTTTCCTTTCTGAAAATCCAGGAACTTATTCTCATTTCATCCTTTTAGACCATTTGGACTGGCTTGCTTATCATAATCCAGATGCTATGCGGGAAGAATGGGAAATAATGCTTAAAAACAGTGCGCCGGGTACTAAATTTTTACTCCGTTCCGCGGCTAATCATTTAAAATTCATTCCAGATTTTGTACATGATGCGATTGATTTTTCAAACAATGAAACACTGATTCAGCATAGCTTAGACCGGGTAGGAACCTACGGTAGTGTTCATTTAGGCATCGTAAAATAACACATTATGAAAACCCAACATAAAACACTGGAACAAACCCTTTCCAGTTATTACCAGATGCATGCCCCCATTTATGACCTGACCAGATGGAGTTTTTTATTTGGTCGTATTGGCATTTTAAAGAAATTACAGATACCCAAAAAACCCTGTCATATATGGGAAATAGGATGTGGAACGGGTAAAAACCTAGCCTTCCTGTTAAAAACACATCCATCTATCACCTGTCTGGGACTGGATACCTCTAAAGAAATGGTTGAGATAGCAAAAGAGAAATTACAGAGTTTTGAAAAAACCTGTTCCATTTTGCATACCACCTACAAAGTAAATCACACGGAGGATTGGGAGAAACCGGATCTTATCCTATTTTCTTATTCCCTAAGCATGATTAATCCAGGTTGGCAAGAACTTCTTGAGCAAGCCCAAAAGGACCTGAAACCAGGAGGTCATATCGCCGTGGTTGATTTCCACCAATCTTCTTTTTCCGGATTTAAAAAATGGATGGGTGTCAATCACGTGGAGATGAACGGCCATTTGCTGCCAGTCCTGGAAAAGCTGTTTACCTCAACACAAAAAGAGATAAAATCGGCCTATTTCGGAATATGGCAATACCTGCTTTTTGTGGGTAAGAAATAAAAAAAGGAAACTGCCCCTGGCGGAACAACTTCACTATCATACCATTATGCCCTGGCGGAACCGTCCTTTAGACATCCGACCCCTCCTGGGTCAATTTTTACAAAACAAAATATCCTGGACTATTTTGTCTGCTTGGATATTGCTTTCCTTGGGATATTATATCTCCGGTGAGAATATCCATAGGGAACATTCTATAGATTAGTCTTTACTTCAATTTAATTTGTGATAATAAACATAAGAAACGGCCAATATTCCTAAAACAAGCATTGGAAAAAAAGTTTGTACATTTATTCCGTCCACAGATCCGTGACTTATGCTTGCAAAAATAAAGTCAAAAGCAAAACCAGCATAAGCCCATTCTTTAACTCTTTTTGGAATTTGAGGAACTACCAATGCCAATACGCCTAAAACCTTAAAAACAACCAATGCATTTCCAAAATATTCAGGATAACCTAAATGTCTGATTCCTTCTTTAGCCAATTCTGTTTGAGAAGTCAATGCTGGCATTACTCCTTCAAATAAAGCGATTATGGTGGTCGCTGTCCAGAAAATAAATTTTTCCTTTTTCATTTTCTTTAGATTCATTTAACTACAACTATAAATAAGTTAATATAATTTCTATTTCTTACTTTTAGGAAAATGATTAATTTGCATTATGAAGCGAACACCTATAAACTTAATGTCAGGCATTTTAATTTTCTGTCTGAATTTTCTAACTTTTTCTTCCTTTTCGCAAACGAATGCAGGAAAGGTAGTATCGTCAAAAGCGTTGGCCAAAGGTGAATCCCTTTTTGATGCCCTTTGTTCGTCTTGTCATAATTTTTCCCAACGGGTCATTGGACCTGAACTGGGCACTGTCATGTCGGCGGCGCCTGCTGATTGGATAAAAAATATGATTGTCAATGCAGGTGCATTGATTGAAAAAGGAGATCCCAGGACAAAGAAACTGTACGAAGATTATAAACAGATCATGCCCTCTTTTCAATATTTGAAAAAATCAGAGGTAGATGCTCTTATATCTTACATTGGCAGTAAACAAAAGAAAAGCGCTCCAACCATTCCCTCTTCTGATGGAATTGCCCCATTAACCGACCCTATTCCCACTAAAATAGCTAAGTCTCCCATTACCCTTGACCTAAGCAACGTTTCTACCTCGCCTTTGACCGCTACTAAAGCGCCGCTGTCGAGAATAAATGTATCGAGAACCCTTCCTGGGACGCCGAACCGACTTTTTATTCAGGATTTACGCGGTTTTCTCTATGAGTTTAAGAATAATAAATGGGAAGTGGCCATAGATTTGATTCGTGAAAAACCTGCTTTTATTCATGCGCCAGGCTTGGCGACTGGTTTTGGCAGTTTTGCCTTTCATCCCGATTTTAAGTCAAATGGACTACTTTACACGACACATACAGAACCACCTGCCACTGCTAAGGCCGATTTTGCGTTCGAGGATTCCATCAAAGTAACGCTTCAATGGGTTTTAACCGAGTGGAAAATTCAGGACGTCAACAGTCTGCCATTTAAGGTCACAAATAGAACCTTACTTCGGATAAATGTGGCAACACCCATACATGGTGTTCAGGAATGTACTTTCAATACTTACGCCGGTAAAGGTTCCGCAGATTATGGCATGCTATACGTTGGTGTGGGTGACGGCGGTGCTGCCGGAGAAGGTTGGACCCATGTCACCACAGGAAATAACAGGATCTGGGGTTCGGTCATTCGGATAGATCCTTTAGGTAAAAATAGTAAAAATGGTCAATACGGTATCCCAACTGATAATCCGTTCGCAAAGTCGAAAGACGCTGACCTATGCAAGGAAATCTATTGCCGTGGCTTTAGAAATCCAAACAGGATTATTTGGACACCCAAAGGTAAAATGTTGATAACAGATATTGGCCAATCTAATAGCGAGGAATTAAACCTGGGCATTCCCGGCGGAAATTATGGCTGGCCGGACAGGGAAGGTACCTTTGAAGTGCGTCCAAAGGCAAAAATAGATCAGGTTTTTCCCCTGCCTGCAGGTGGTGATCCTATACCCTATCTTTATCCGGTGGCACATTTTGACCATGACGAGGGAAAAGCTATTTCTGGTGGATTTGTTTATACTGGGCAGAAAATACCGGTTTTGCAAGGGAAGTATATCTTTAGTGACGTAACGAATGGGCGATTTTTTTTCGTTGAAGCCGATAAACTGAAATTAGGTACGCAATCTACCATCACTGAATTTGGCCTTACGCTGGACAAACAACCTTTTAGTTTCTTGACTATTCATCCGAAATATAAACCTGATGTAAGACTTGGTTTAGACGAAAATGATGAGCTATTGATATTCACCAAAGCGGATGGCAAAGTTTACAGAGCGGTTGGTGTACAATAAAGGACGCTATCCAAGCCCTTTTTTCATTTCATAAACGAAATTATGTTTGGGTAGCTCCCCATAATAGGTAACTTCTTGTTCGAATATTTTTTCGGCACCCAATCGCTCCATCGCTTTTTGGGACCTGATATTTTGGGCACCAACCTCAAAATGAACCTTATCAACATAGTTGAAGGCGTAATGTAGCATAAGCCATTTAACTTCTTTATTAAAATGATTTCCCCAACAAACTCTTGAAAAAAAAGTATAGCCAATTTTTATGAGGCGGGCTTTAGCATCATAATCATAAAATCGGGTGGAACCAATAACATCCCCTGTAACTGCATTTGAAATTAAAAAAGCCCCTTCAGATTGGATAGCCCCTTCAAAATACTTCTCAAAAACTTCCCGTTTAAACCTATCCGGATTAGGATGCTGTACCCAAATCATTTTATCGGAAGCCACCTCGAACAATCTTTCAAAATCACTTTCAAGCAGCGGCTTTAATATAACTATTTTATTTTCCAAAAGGATGATTGGTAATTTTTCCATAGTAAAATCATTTGCATTATTATATAAATATACCCTACATTTGTAGAAGATACCTATTTCACCCGCAAGATTTTAACCTTATGACAAATATTGAAAAATTTCACCCAGACCAGCTGTCAGAAGATCAAAAGGAAGTAGAATCCTTGAAAGAAAATACGACAGAAACCGATTATTTCGAGCAGATAGATATTCCCTATTTGGTCAAAAGATCATTGTCTCAATATCAGCCTGCCCCTCATCGGATCATTGCCATAAAAGAAAAGATCCTTAAGCGTTGAATACCTTATGCCCCTATTGCCTGTCCTTTTACTCCTTCTTTTTTCGCTGAATGCAGCAGGTCAGGTGGTACTACCGGATTCGGTAAAAAATAAGATTGCTCAATTGAACGGGGAGATATTACTTCCCCTGGACGCTGAATACAGAAACACCTCGTTTTTCAAAAACGAAAAGGAGGATGAACCCAAATGGGATGTAGTCCTTTCGGACAGAAAACACAAGCGAGAAATTCGTTATATGTTTTTACCCGACACCTCCAGCAGTCATTTCCCTCCTGACATGACTGTTTATCGTTTGGTGCTTCATATATGTAAAAATGAAGAAAATAGTGTGGTTACTGCCAGAGAATTAAGTGAAGATGAGCTATTTGACTGGTATCAATGCGATTCCGGCAAAATCTACCAGTTTCCACCCAAAATAGCGCTGGGATATTACGCCTACTGCCGGCTGATTGCCATACATAGGGAGGGCCGCGGAAAGGTTGTCATTTGCCTTTTGTACAATGACCCACAGGACTTACAGGAAGGACATACCTATTCGTTCCGATTTTTGGATGATAAATGATGGTAAAAAATAAAGCAAATGAAAAATTCATTTAATGTGAATGACACGGCAGAATTTATAAGCCGAATCGACAAATTAACACCGACTACAAAACCAATTTGGGGTAAAATGGACGTCGCAAAAATGATGGCACATTGTAATGTTACCTACGAATTGGAATATGAAAATATTCACCCAAAACCAAATGGCTTTGTAAAATTAATGTTGGTACTATTTGTAAAAAATGCCATAGTTGGCCAAAAACCGTACAAAAAGAATGGACAAACCGGATCACAATTTTTAATTAAAGATAGTAGGGATTTTGAGACTGAAAAGAAACGTTTGGTTGATTATCTAAACAAGACACAACAACTTGGAGAAACTTATTTTGACGGAAAAGAATCCCATTCATTTGGCGCTTTAACCGCACAAGAATGGAGCACAATGTTCAGTAAACACCTTGACCACCACTTGACACAATTTGGCGTTTAAACACCATGTTGTAAAGGATTTAGTAAAGCGGCAATTCAGTGCTCTAAAGTTAATTTTAGATTAAAATCACCAACTTCTTTTAGCCACCATGAACCGTTAATTCAAGAATTACTTTTAAATTCTTTGATGAATTTACAACTTTTCATGCTAGAAATTTTTTAAAATAAAATGTTTATTATCTGAACTAGTAGTCTTATTCTGTGGGAGCATCAAAGTGAGCCGTCACTTTTGATTGGACGTTCGCAGCAATGGGCCAAAAATCGATATTTGGAAAGGAAGAAAGTTTATTTCTTTATTTGGATACAAATTCAATATTGACAAAACCAGAGTAAAGTCGGTTAATGAGTTGTTTAAAAAACTTAAAGATGAAATATGGGAATTTAGAACATTATATAACAAAACTCGATACAGAATTTTTAGATTTTGGTACAAGACTGCTTTGGAACATATTAATATGTTCACCTTCTACAACTTTGGTTTTAGTATTATTTAGGAAAACAACAGCTTTATATTATCTCCTAAACTTTAGAATAAAACCTAAAAATAAATTCAATTTAAATTCCATTTTATTCCCACACGAGCCCACCAACCGTAATTTTCAATAAGTCGGGAAATCTTCTTTGTATTTCCCAAATAAAAGGTAAGGGATGTATTAGTAAGATTTGCAGCATCCAAGAATAATCGCATTGATTTTCCAACAGAAACATTACCAGTAAAATCAAGCCTTATTTGTTGTCCATAATATTCATCGAGGTCCTCATCGGCACCTAATCGATAAAGGAAAGCACTTTGGAAAAAACCAGATAATCTCACATAGAATTTAGCATTTTCATAGAAAAGTGCCAAATTTCCGGCATGAGGAGCTTGACCAGGTAAAGGAATAAATTCTGTTTCTGCAAGATTTGCGAATCCTGAAAAATCATCCTTTCCAAATTCCACGATTGCTTCGGTATAATTAGCAGGTAATCGTTTAAAAATATTAGCTTTTGACCGAGTTAGCGTATAATTTGAATAAATGCCAAAATCTTTTAAAAACCCCGTTAAGAACCATAATTTTCTTTGATACATCAGTTCAATTCCACCCAAACGAGCATTATTCCCGTTTATGGCTTTATTAATTTCAACAAGAGAATAATCAGCTGGGTCGCCTTCATGAGCAAATCGTTTATAAAAAAAAACAAAATTTGAAATATGTTTATAAAAAAGCCCCAAAGAAAAGAAGCCATCGGAAAAATATCGCTCTCCGATTACATCTATATTTCTGGAAAAGGGATATTTTAAATCTGGATTTCCATATTTAACCTCCGTTCTATCTTGTTCTCTATAGGGTAGGACATCTTCAAAGTTAGGCCTTGCATAACTGTGAGTTAAAGCTGCTTTTATATTTGTATTATTTGGTAAACGATAATTAATTTGAAACTGCGGAAGAAAAAAAAGGTGATTTCTTTGATCGCGTAAAGTATCTAAGCCCAGAAAACGGGTTCCTTTTGTTAATACCTGAAAACCTTGATAATCAATATTAGTATGCTCAAGTCTGGTTCCGGCAATAAGAGTCAATCTTTTCCATTCGTGTTTAATCATTCCATAAACAGAACTAATTCGCTCTTTGGCCTGATAATCTTCACCAAATGTGGCCACTTTAGTAGCTGTACGATTATAAATAAAATGTTGAGGATAAAACTCAAAAAAATCCTTTATTTCATTTACCCCAGGAATAGCCTCCATTTTAATGGGGGAGCCAAAAAAGTTACCCTTTGAAAAGGCGTCAGAAACAAGGGGGATAGATAACTTGGGAGCAGAACCGGGATAAATAGAAACATTTTCAAAATAGGCTCCATAAAAACTTGATGAAATAACTCTGGATTTTTCTTTACTCCTTATTTTGCCTCCAAATTTAAGATAACCTTTACCGAGCTTAGAAAAAGTGTAAGGTAATTCAACATTCAATCTAGGCGTAATATTGCGATCATCCACTTTAGCATTTTCAAATAACAAGGATTGAAAAGTATAAAAATTAAAATTGGATGATAATAATTGACCCTCTGGCGTTGGATACGTTGGTATTGGGAAAACAGGGTGATTCTGATTCATAGCAATTTGAATTGCTTTTCCTGGATTTTCAAAATTGATTTCTAACCTATCCGGTTCCCTTTCATTTGCATTTGAGAATGTAATTTGAAAATCGGATCGAACCCATTTCCAATCCCATAAACCCCCAAAGCTAAGCGAAGATAAATTCTGATTTTTAGTCCTAAATTTGAGATCTCTTTCAATACCACCATATAAATAATAGTTAAAATCGACCGCATCGTCCATCGTATGAATAATTCTTCGTCTGGTTTCCTGATCTGCGAAATGACTATATAAACCTTTCAAATAGAATTCTTTTCCTGTTTTAACTTTAAAAGTTAAAACGGGACTTAATCCAATTCTTTTTCTATCAACTTCATAATATCGAAGTTGGGATTCCCTGTATTGCAAGAAATAGTTGTTTTTTTCTTCATTTTGTGAACCATAAAAAGGTCCTTTACCAAATTCAAATTCCATATTTTCGGCAGCTTGATTATTTTCATAATAATTGCCTACGATACCAAAACCTATTTTCCCCATTTTCTTATGGAATGAAAATTGAAATTGGCCTAAATATTTATTTCTTAAGGAATTATATCCTGATGAAAAATTAATTTTTAATTCTGGAATGTCAGAATTTGGTGTTTTGGTAATAACATTTATATTGCCGCCAATACCATCAGCATCCATATCAGGGGTAAAAACTTTTGTCACCTCAATTAAATCAATTTGATCGACGGACAAAATATCAAGTCCAACATATCTTACTTTACCTTCAGGGGAAGGCATTTGCTCCCCATTGACATTAAAAGTGGTTAATTCCGGGGGCGTACCTCTCAATTGCACATAACGTCCTTCACCTTGATCCCTTTGTAAAGTCACTCCTGGAATACGTTGAATTGCTTCTGCTGCATTTACATCTGGAAATTTTTCTATTTGCTCAGAGGCAAGGACATTAACTATATGATCGGAAACGCGTTGTTGAATTAAAGCACGAATAGCCCCTTTCGCATCTGCATTTATGTCAATAGCACTTAATAAAAAACTATTAGGAAGTAAAAGAATCTGAACTGATTCGCCTACTTTGTTATCAATTATTACATTTTTCACCTCATAACCGATGTAAGAACATTGTAAAGTAAGAGGCAACGATTTTTGGTATGTTATTATAAAATTTCCATTATCATCACTTGAGGCACCTGAAGCAGTATTTAGTATTAAAAGGGAGGCACCAACGAGAGGTTCCTTTGTTTTAGCATCAAGTATTTTTCCACGAAGGAAAGATTGGGCAATAATAGATGAATTAAAAAGCAGCATCCAACAAAGGATGCTGCAGTAAATTATAAAACAATTGGAGAAATTTCTCACGGTTTTGCTATTACTATTTTTTGTAAATAAATGTTATTATTTTGACGTAATGATGCAAAATAAACCCCATTAGTTAAGTTATTTATATCTAAAGTATAATTTTTACCATACATATTTTCCTTGGTAAGCACTACTCTACCGGTTATATCAGTCAATTGAATATCAGCAGCTCCTTCTACAGGAAATTCAATCCAAACATTAGACGCTGCGGAAGGATTAGGAGAAACCTTAAACCCGTTTTGTACCACATTTTCCCTATTTGCGGACAAAATCTCATTGATAGAAAACAAGGATACTGTTCCACTCACTTCATTTCCAACGAGAACTAATGGTTTTTTAATGGGTGATTTATCTGCGGATATAAATTTGATATCCTCTATGCCCAAGTCACCTGTTTGAGGTGATTTTGGATCCACCATAAAGTTTCTATAATTGAAATATGATACGAATTTGGGAGATTTAGGGTCATTGATTTCGTAAACAATAATACCACCAATCCTTTCTAATCCGATAAGGACAAATAAGTCATTTCCTAAAGTGGCAAATTCTATAGCTTCTGGTTCAGGTCCTTTATCATCAGATCTGCCTTTGAATGAATTATTATCCGTATGGTTTGAATTGAAATAGGTTGGTAATTTAGCTGCTATCAATTTCTCTATATGATCACCTGAATCAAAAACTTGCTCCACAGAATTTGCATCCCAGATAGAAAAAGAACGACCACCAAAAGAATATAATTGGTCAACATCTCCGTCGTTATCAAGATCACCCATGATAGAAGACGATAATAGTCGACCCAATTCGTTATTAGATTGCAAGGTAGAGGCATTTGGAAAAGCCTGAGTATCCAATTTCATGGTACCCATTCTTTTTTCTTCATTAAAGCCAGCATAAGCCCTGGCATCCCCTTCATTGGCAGTAAAAATATAAGATTTTCCTGCAATTTGGATTGTTTTGGTAGCATCGGGTAAATACATGCCAAAAACGGGATGATTTTTAATGTCAATTTTTCCTGAAGTATTACTGGCATCAAATCCATTCCCTGGCAAATTATGATTTTTATAACCAAGGGGGATTATTTTCAATAATTTTGCATTTTCAATATCAATAATCGCCATAGCATTATTTTCCTGCAAGCTCGCATAAGCCAATTTACTATCGGCACTAACAGTCACATATTCTGGTTCTAAATCTTGAGCGACACTTGCTTTTGGTCCAAAAATGCGAATTCCAGCAGCAACAAGTTCCTTTAATTTACTATTTAGCGATTGGAAATTGATATGTTTTACCGTAGCATTCTGAACACCACCAGATACATCAATAATACTTATAGAGCCTTCAGGATCTATGGAATAAGCATCATTAGGTTCTCCTTCGTTAGCAATGATTAGTTTTTTTCCATTAGGTGAAAAGGTAAGCATATCAGGTAATGCACCCACCTTGACCGATTTCAACCATTTGCCATCCGTATCAAAAAATACAACACTACCAGAATCTGTTTTCACTAAAGCTTCCATAGCAACTGCCACCAAGCCATTATGAATACTTACAGAATTTACGCCGCCACCATAATTACTTAATGAAATATCAAAGGCTTTGGTCAAAGAAGAAGGTTTTGAAGCATCAAGTGCAGTTAAAGTATTTGCTTTTGCATTTGTAAAAAAGATTTTTGAAGAGCCTGAATCAAAATCAACAATTTCTGCTGCTCCTTCATCAAATAAGCCAGTTCTATAAGTAGAAAGTGGAAATAAATTGAAGGTTAAGTTACTTTGATTAATCTGCGGAACAGCGGGTAAGGAATAATATACAGTAAGTAAAGGAATTCGTTCCGGATGACGTTGACCATCCCCCCCGTCAGAAGGATCAGCAATATTTTCAAAAGATTCAAATTCCCTTGCATTTTCTACCTCACTCGGTCCTTGATTTTCACCTGCAAAAATAAAAGCTAACGGATTACCTGATTTCCAGGAAGGTTTACTTACCATTTCCTTTAACAGGGAAGAAATATCAGGAGTTCGGTAAGGTTGCCAAATTTTCCATTGTTTATTTTCAATCCATTTTACCGAATTTAAACTTAAGGTACGTTTGCTGATTAAAGAATCTAGTTTAAAAGTAGGAGCATTTATATTTGCGTCAACATAAATATTTATATTTGCTATATCATCTGCCGATTTACCTTCATGGGACCAAATGGTAATGAAAGCCGAATCAATTTTTGCACCCTGAGGAATGTCAATTTGACGAAAACGTATGCCAGCAGTTAAAATATTCTGATCTTCAGTAGCACCTTCCCAGCCCGCATCAAGATCATCATCAAAAAGAGCATCCATTTCATTATTCTCCTGTTCAGCATCATCGGTAGATACAGGAACTTTCACACCACCTGTTAGAATAGTATCAGTTGCAAGAATTCGTCGTTCAATTTTGATACTTTGAGCATAAAGAATTGAACTTGAAAATGCTGAAATAATAATTAGTACATATAAGTATTTCATTTTCTACCGTTTTTTAAAAATTGAATTAAATCAATATTTTCGACTATTTTAAAATTTTGGTTTTTACCCTTATTCGTATTATTTCCATCTTGTGCAACAGTGATTCCATGAATTCCATTTGAAATATCTAATCCATCCGTTTCAGATGTCCGGTCTATATTTTTGTTTTTTCCAATAATAAATGAACCGACGTATTCAAAAAAATTATTTGAGTTAAAAACAGCAAACGAATTATTACCTTGACTTGAAACTATAAGATACACTTCATTGTTCCATTCAAAAAGAGCCAATCCCTCTAAATCTTTTTTTAAATACTTATTATTTTTCAATGAAATAATTAATTCTGGTTTCACCTCAAGATGATTAAGATCAATCATCCATACCCCTAAATCTTCTTCTGCAACGTAAAGTTTACCATTGGCATCGTCTGACACCAATCCTTCACATTGGGTTGAAAAGGAATGGGAATAAGTTTTTATCGCTTTTAACGAATCTGAATCCCAATTCAATTTATATCCTTCAAGCAACCCTTCTTTACCCACGACAAAAGCAAAAATATTTAAATCATTTTGAAAAAGACAAAAACCATAAACTTCTTCAATTTTCGTTTTAGGTAAATCGGAAGGAATAGGCATTAAAAAAGGCTGTGTGTTCTGAAAATTAAAAAACTGCATAGCATTGATCGTTCTATTTGAACAACCTATTAACACCCTTTCATCAGAAACTTTCCTTAAATCAACATTATTAATATGCCCTGAAGAATCCGAGCATAGAATATTACCTTTCATATCATAAACCAAAAGACCTAATTGCTTATCAGTCGCAATGATGGAAAGAGGATATTCATTCTTTATATCGGTAAAAATAGCCACATCGTCTGCAGCATCACCTTTTGAATAAACCGGCTTCGTTTCAAATGAAGGAAGCAAAGTTTTCATAGAATGATTACACGACAATGTGGCTAAAATCAAAATTAAAATTGAAATATAGTTGATCAAATATTTCACATTAATGGTTTACGACTAATTTAAGTATTGAACTCATTGAGTCAGCATTTACTTTTACGAAATAAATGCCATTCGTAAGGTTCGATGTTTCGAATTCGATACGATAATCTCCAGTCGTTTGTTTACCTAAATCCCTCATTAGTACCAATCTTCCTTTTGTATCAAAAACCTGTAGATTCAGATTTGCATTTTCCTTAAGATAAATAGAAGCAGAAACGAAATCGCTTGCAGGATTAGGAAATAGTTGGAAATCTGGTGTTAAAGCAGGTAATTCATTTACACGGGTAGTTCTACCCTGACCCAAATTAGCAGTTCTAGCAATGGCCAAAGCGTAACTTAGATTTTGAGTTACCGATCTTTTAGCGACATCCGATTGTTTTACTGTAGCATTTGGTTCCTGAATTGAAATAAACATATATTTATGATCAGGAGTAAAAGTAATACCTGTAGGTTCAGAACCAATAGGTGTATTCATAAATACTTCAACCTGAGGTGCAGCTTGAGTATGTTTAGCGGTAGCCATCCATACATAATTATTTCCACCATCTTGAAGAGCATAAAGATTTCCGCGTTCATCGAAAGCAAGATTATCAATACCTGAACCAAAGCTTTCAGCTATAACTTGACTCCCAACATTTACCCTATAATTCAAACCACCAAGAAATGTTTCAAAATTAGATATTACAGTTCCATTATCTTTAAATCTATAAACTCTTCCTGCGCCTTTTACTGCAAAATAAATCAATTGATTTAAAGGACTGATTTCTACATCTTCGACACCAGCAAATTTTGTAGCACCTAATGCTAAGGTTAATTTTTTGGTATCATTTCTTTCCGCAATAGTTGAATTAGGAACAACGACCCATTTACCAGTACTACCTTTGTAATCGCCACCTGTGTAAACAGAATCAAGAACCAATGCATATAATTTTCCATTACTTAAATCACCAGCTTTATCGGAGATAAACTTATAAACGGCACCATCCCCTTCATCTTCACCAAAATAAACAGTTTTCTTATCTATCGGGTCAACCACTACATTTTCATGACTAATACGACCTAAAGCCCAAAGCTTTTGTGGTTTTCCTGTACCATAATCCTTTATTTTTTTAGTTATAGGATCTATTTCTGTACACCATCCAATATCGAAATACCCATCACCATTTCCGTCAGAATTTTTGCCATAATCCTCTTCACAAGTAATGATAGTATTCCATGGAGTTACCGTGCCTGAACAATTTCGAATAGTTCCTCCAACGGTTGAAAAGTCAATGGCTTGAGCTGAATCTACTTTCCATAAACCCACAGATTCATCAAAACGGATATTAAGCATTGAAACGCCCCCGGGATCAGTTTCATGATTGATGGAGAGGTAACCTTCTTTACTTGATCCATTTTTTGGAACATAACCAGTGAAATCAAAATTGCTTCCTAAGGCACCTGTACCTTTATTGTAAGGATCACCTTCTACGGTAACATATTGAAAAACGTGAGAACGCTCAGGAATTTGAAGCGTATCATTCTGAATTCTCGGAATAACAGAGGTAAAGCAACTAATATGGCCATCGTTTGGATCCAGACAACCCAAGGCAGGGGCATTTGTTTTAAATACCCGAGGCGTTATAAATAAATCAAAAAACAAATCGTCATCATTTGCTGCAGATGAGTGAATACTTACAGCAATTAGATTTTCACCTTCTTTAAAAGCAGATTTTGGAACCTCAAATAAATAATAGGGTAACTCTTCATTTCCTTCCACTTTTCGTGCTGATAAGGTCGAGAAAGACACATTTGAAGAAGGCATGTTTGTTCTGAATTGTTCTTTTCCGTTTACGTAAACTACTGCCCCATCATCTGCACGTAGATGGAATTCATAAACGTCAGAAAGGGAACTAGCTGTAGCGATAGAAACTTTTTTCCTGAATAAGGTGTTCCCAGGATTTTTGGATAAAGTGGTTACAATTCCTTTTTCACCAAAACCAAGTGGAGCTTTTCCAAAATTCCAGTTAGTATCGACAAAATTTGTCGAGAACCAAATTGAATCTAGGTTTGCTGCTCCAGGAGCATAAGACCATGATTCGCCCTTTTTAATTGGAAAAACACTTATTGAATTCCCTGGAGGCACAGTATCTGTTTCAGTCTCAAAATATTCAATGATTAATTTAGGTGCTTTTGTTACTTCATCATCTGCCGATTCTGCTTCGCGAGTTCCTATACCTTTTATAAAAAAGGCCATTGCATTTCCAGTTTTCCAGCCATCTCTTTGAATTAACGATTGAATTAATGGCAATAAATTGGGCGTACGCTGGTCAGGTCCAGCCTCAGCAGCCGTTTTCCAGGTTCCATTAGGAATTTTCCAGAAAATGGAATCTTTCAATTGTGGACGTTTAGAAACATTAAATAATGAATCTGGATAAAATGTTATCGGATTATCCGCATCTTGCGCATAAACGTAAAGTTCTGAAGGATCCGAGTTTTTACTAATCGCATCGGTAGTAAATTGAATGTAAGCTGATTTTAAAGCTTTTGATTTATCCACCTTTACGGAAGCAAATCTTATTCCAACCAATTGAGGATCTTTATTATTAGCAGATTCTGAACCAAGCTCTAAATCAGAACTTCCGGCATCCATTGTTCCTAATGTTTTGGTTTGATTTGCACCTGCAATATATTCCTCAATATCATCATTAGGAGAGGAAACAATAGTAGAAATTGCATTAACCGGAATAAATTTAACTATAAACAAAGGAGCTTTAGTAACTTCGTCATCAGCAGCTTCTGCTTCACGAGTTCCTATACCCTTCAATAAGAAAACCATTGCATTTCCAGCTTTCCAGTTTGGTTTATTTACTATATTTTGAACTAATTTTGATAGATTGGGTGTTAATTGATCTCCACCTGCCTGTCCCGCAGTTTTCCAACTTGCATCAGGAATTTTCCAAAAAACAGAATCTTTAATAATAATTCTTTTAGAAATGTTAAAAAGGCTATCCGGAATAAAAGTCCCAGGATTTTCAGCATCTTGAATGTAAATAAATAATTCAATTGGATCACTATTTTTGCCGGTTGCATCCACCGTAAATTGTATTCTAGCATCTTGGATAAGTGCACCTTGTGGAATGTTCAAATTGGTAAATCTTACACCTACCAATTGAGGATCTTTATTATTAATTGATTCAGAACCAAGTTCAAGATCCGAACTACCTGCATCCATAGAACCTAAGGTTTTAGTCTGATTCGGACCAGGGATGTATTCTTCTAAATCATCATTAGCTGAAGCAACCTTTGATGATATTGTGGTGGAAACAATATATTCTATTACTAACAATGGCGCTTTTGACGTTTCATCATCTGCAGCTTCAACCTCTTTTGTTCCTTTACCTTTAATGTAAAAAGCCATTGTATTGCCTAAATTCCAACCATCCCTATTGACTAAAGCCTGAACAAGACGTGATAAGTCTGACGTTCTTTGGTCTGGACCAGCTGCTCCAACTGTTTTCCAGGAAGCATCTTGAATTTTCCAAAATATAGAATCATTTAGCTTACTTCTAGAACTCAAATTAAAGAGGGTGTCAGGAGAAAATATGCGAGGGTTATCGGCATTTTCAGCATAAATAAAAAGTTCCGATGGGTCAGAATTCTTACTGGTAGCATCTACAGTAAATTGAATGTAAGCTTTCGTAATTAAGGCATTTTTGGGTATTTGAATACCATTAAACCTTATGCCTACCAATTGTGGATCTTTATTATTAATCGATTCAGAACCAAGTTCAAGATCCGAACTACCCGCATCCATAGAACCTAAGGTTTTAGTTTGATTCTGACCAGGAATGTATTCTTCTAAATCGTCATTTGCATTCGAAACCCTTACTTGAATGGTTTTCTGTGCAAAAATACTCATAGAAGAAACTAAAAGTAACATTGTAAATATTTGCTTCATAATTATATATTTTGTGTAAATAAATAAAACAAAAGTTAAGTATTTATTAAATTCTTATTAATTAATAATTAAGTTGGTAATAGTATAACTATTTGCTAATCCTGTCACCATTGATTCTTCGTCCAAAAGATTCTATAATCCTATTTTCAGTATAAAGCCTAAATAAGTCGTTCTTTTTAATTATAAATAATTCAGCGTCTTTAAGAATTTGAAAATAATAATTTGTAGGTATATTTTGTGTTAGGCTTTTAAAGTCGGTAATAAAATTGTTATACAAAGTAATATCACACGTTATTTCGTTGCCATCTTTTATGTGAAAATGTCTTATAACTCCAGCATTTAAAAATGCAACAAAATCACAAACCATACCTTCTTTAAGCAAATAGTCCTTTCGTTTGATCTTAATTGATCTAAAATTTAGTTCCATAGCTTCTTTGTCCAACGCTGTAAGTTGAATAAATTTTGAACAGTAATTTAGTAAGTTGTCAATCATTATTTAGAGTCTATGTTTATCGTCTATTTGGGTTGAAACTAGCTGTCCGCTGGCTTGCTCTGCGACACACGAATATAATATTAATTTTTAGAAGAGATATTTTAGCCCCTTGTTCCCGGACATTTAATTTCATCAAAATGCCTTGGCATGGCTAACCGGGTTTACTTTGACCGGCAATCCCGAGAAGTGAAACGTCGGGATATTCTTGCTTACCGATTAGCTAAGAGCTCTTTTTTCCATCAGACCCCATCGAGGGAAAATGCTTTAAAAGAAACCTTTTAGCCCGGGACTGGATAATAGCCATATATAACAAATCACAGGAAATAGGGGGTATTTTAAAAAAGTGTAAAGTGGTTTGCTGTAAATATGTAAAATGAAATGCTCCAAAAGTGTAAAGTGAAATGCTCCAAATATGTAAAATACAAATATTTTGGAATTGAAAATAGGTACAATTTGAAATATAAGGACAGAATATCGGACAAAGAGTTTCAAAGCCAATTGTCGGCAAAACAATTGGCAAAAAGCGTTCTCCATCTGGATTGGGAGGAACAAATACAAATCATGTTTGACACGGCGCCCCGGCGTTTATTGCTCGGCGATACCCCTCGATTGATTGATGAATAGCAAGTAATTCCTAAATTATGGGATCATTTTAGGCACGAAATACAGCTACATTGGCTGATCATACCGTATTGGAAAAAGATATTCGCATCCACGAAAACAGGGGTGTGTCCAGAACAACCATTTATGATTATTTAGATACCCTGAATCGTCTAATGATTCTGGAAGACCAACCTGCATGGAATACCCATATTCGCTCATCTTACTCACTGCGAACAGCACCCAAACGACATTTTACGGACGTGTCACTGGCAGTAGCGGCTCTTGCTACAAATCAACCCACAATATTAAAAGATTTGAAATTCACAGGGTTTCTATTCGAATCAATGGTAGTTCATGATTTAAGAGTGTATGCACAAACCAATGACGCCAAATTACAACATTATCGTGCACCTAAATCCATAAATATCATTACAGGCACTGGCATTAGTTATACCTAAAAGGATGGAATCAACGTAATTTCTTTGGCTTCTTTGGGTGCGTAAATAATCAGGTATAATCTGGGTTAATGTGGAGGCTGAGAGGTAATTAGCGCTTATAAATAACTTAAAATGATTGATAGCGCCTATTTTTCGGACGATGCGCCCATTATTCAAGGGATAGCAAAACCTTATCCGGGCTGGATAGTGGGATACGCAGCAATCATTGAAAAGTTACCACTCCAAAATCCATTACCAGCAGTGAAAGCCATGATTTCGGTGAAATACCGAAGTGTAAAAATGGCATCGTGGCTAATTTTTTCTGCTGCCTATTTGCCTCAAGACAATACCAGCATCTCCAAAATTGAAGCATTATACAATCACCTGGTATTTTCACTTAAATACGGAGGGGTAAATCTTTTGGTGTTCTCAAAGTTGCGGGAAAAGTTGAGTAGTGAAGAGCTATTAGCGTTGGTAAATATTCAACCATTGGGTCAGTATTCCAGAAGGATTTGGTTTCTCATAGAATGGGTATCCGGAACACCGATTATTGGTAAAAGTGATATAACCAAAAAAAGCTATGTCCCAATAGTTGACAATTAGTATTAAATAGTTCAGACTTGACTGTTGATAAAATAATCGTAATACTATTATTTCGATAAATTATTGTAAATGGCGACACTTCTTATAAATACTGAAACTATACCGCAGGCAAATACAACTTTTAGTTCGCCTTTTACCATTGGTAGATACCGAAAAATGCTTTGCATTAAAAGGAGGAACGGCTATCAATTTGTTTTACAGAGCATTGCCCCGACTTTCGGATGATATTGATTTGCTATACTTACCGATAGATAGTGAAACCTCAGTATAAATAATTACAATTTATAAAAACTTTGCCCATTGTTTAGACAGCTATATCCTTTTGTGCAGGGTTTTACAGACCCACTCCTTAAATACCTCAAAACCTGGTTTTATATCCTCCTGGAGAGACAATAGCTTCTCTATAACAAGTCCATTTAATGTTTATGGATTAAATAGTTTATCTTTATTTAGAAATAAAACGAAATAATACTTCGCTAATACATACTAATTTGGGTGTATAGGCGATAGTATGTTTCGGGTATAATCTAGTTGGTGACATATAATAAAACCCAAAAAAGACAATGAACAAGATAATAATTATACTTCTCTTACTTTTAACGACTTCTGCTTTCGGACAGAATAAAACACCTCAAGAATTTGGCTATAGACACATTGTTCTCAAATTCAAAACTGACAACGTTGACATTTTAATCAAATCAAATAAAGGCGAAGAAAACGTTCAGAAACCTTTATTCTTTTTTTGTCAGGGAAGCCTCCCTCAACCTTTAATTAAATACCACGCAGATAATGTTTATGGTGTTTTTCCATTTGAGGCTGACAGTCTATCAAAAAAATATCACTTGATTATTGTAAGTAAACCATATATACCTGTCGTGGTGGACTACAAGACACTTTCGACAAGTTTCAATTATGTTGATAGTTCGGGAAAATTTCCCAAAGAATATTCAGACCGAAACCTGTTAAGTTACTACATTCCGAGAAACATTGCTGTATTAAAATATCTACAAAAACAAAAATGGGTTACTACTACGAAACTAGTTGTAGCAGGACATTCGGAAGGAAGCACAGTTGCTGCAAAAATGGCAGCAGGGTATAAAAAAATCACACATTTAATATATGCTGGTGGAAACCCAATGGGAAGAATTATGTCAATGATTGGACAAAGCAGAGCAAATGAAACTGATACAGACAGCACAAAATTTGGCGAGGAAGAAGTAAAGTATTGGGAATCAGTTGTTAAAAACAAAAGTGATATGGACGGTTCACAAGGCGACACACATAAAGCAACATTTGAATTTTCGCAGCCGCCTATTGAATATTTAGTGAAACTAAAAATTCCTGTTTTAGTATCTTATGGAACAAAAGATTGGAGTGCTCCATTCAACGACTTTATGCGTATCAACTTTATCCAACAAGGAAAAACTAACTTCACATTTCAACCGTATATAGGAACTGAACATAATTTTTTTCCTTTATCAGCAGACAATAAACCTAATTACGACATCTTTAATTGGAATAAAGTAGCTTATGATTGGTTGAAATGGACAAATGAAATATAAATACGAACGCACAACAGCGTGCAAGCGCCATAACCCTGCTGAAGACGCAACCCAAGGTTTCGAGCGCCTGCACACGACACGTTAGCAGTATGGTTAAAAGACGACAAACAGTAACAAATTACAAAAATGAAACTTGCAATTATCGGAGATTTTAACTCATCTTTTAGGCCTCACGTTACGACAAACGATGCAATTGAGCATTCAACACAAAGTTTAGGCCTGCAAGTTGAAGCAGATTGGGTTTCAACTGATTACATTATTGATAATTTCAACTCAATAATTGACACTTACGACGGATTTTGGATTGCACCAGGAAGTCCTTACAAATCAATGACAGTTGCGTTAGACATCATAAAATATGCAAGACTTAACGACATTCCGACACTTGGGACTTGTGGTGGATTTCAGCACATGGCAATTGAGTTTGCAAGAAATATTTTGAATATTAAAGACGCTGAACACGCTGAATACGACCCATACGCTTCAAAACTTGTGATTAATCCATTAAGTTGTGCAATGGCAGGACAAACTCTTGAAATTGAACTTAACGACAAGACTTCAAAGATTTTTGAGATATTTGGCACAGAAAAGATAAGCGAAAAATATTATTGCAACTTTGGTCTCAACCCAAAATATCAAAACGAACTTAACGATAAAGGGTTTAAAATCGTTGGGACAGACGACTTAAAAGAAGTAAGAATTTTAGAACTTATAAATCATCCATTTTTTATTGCGACACTTTTTGTTCCACAGGATAATTCAGCGCAGGGCAAACCACATAAGTTGATTAACACCTTTCTATCAACTGTCTGCGGACGATTTTGAACTCAAAAACAAAAGAAATCATGGCAACAAAAAATAAAGAATTAGAAATGTTTAGTTTCGACCAAATAAAAGACGAATTTATTGGCGAAATCGGGACTGAAAAAAGAACTCATTACGAACAAGAATTAGAACTTGAAATATTGGGTGAAATGATATGCAAGGTTCAACTTAAAAGAAATTTAACTCAAGAAGAATTGGAGAAATTAATTGGCATTCACCCCTAACCGGGATTATTATGGTGCCACCTATTCCGGGAATATTGTCCGGGTTGCCTGGTCAATTTCATCCGGATTTTACACAGTATGCATTTTAATAATAGAAACCATACGATTTGACCTAAATATTTTGTAGATTTGGAAAGGATCTAAGACTGAAAAATATGTTTAACACAATAGAAATAGACAGAAGCAACCTGACGATTATGGGAGTTAAGTTTTCGGACTTGAAAACCTTAGAAAGCACAGCAAACGCCCTGGGGAGTAATATGTTTGAAGGATTTAAACCCACACCAAAAGGTATTGAAATTATTAGGGACTATGTGACTGGAAAAATAACACTAGCAGAACTAGTGGCATTTGCCAAACAAAAAGCCTATGTCTAATTTCTACAAATACATAGACCCTGACTTCACCTACACTGACCCGAAAACAGGACTTTTACGAAATTTACTAGACATAACCGACCCCGATGTATTACTCTTTGTTGAGAGCGGTGCAGTAACAAAACGACTTCAAGAACTTTACGAAAACCCAATGAAAATAAAGGGTATTGACAGCCTTTTTGAAATTCACAGACATTTATTTCAAGACATTTACGTCTGGGCAGGCAAAAAGAGGACAGTTGAAATTAGCAAAGATGGTAAGCAGTTCTTCCCTACTTCGCACTTTGACAACGCTTTCAGATACATTGACCAAATAATTGCTGAGTTTACGAAAATTCCGATAGACAACAAAAAACTCTTTGCCGAGAAATTGTCAGAAATTTTAGATAACGTCAATTATTTACACCCATTCAGAGAAGGAAACGGACGAACACAAAGGGAGTTTTTAAGGGGGTTGGCGTTAGAAAAAGGATTGACACTTAATCTCAATCCACCAGACAATAAAAATTTTTACGAACGATATATGAAAGGAACAATTGAAAGCGACGTGAAGACTTTGACAGAATTGATTTTTGAACTAATTGACAGGAATGATAAACAGAAAAACGGCTTATTGTAAAACTAGCCCATAACAGCACCTAAAAAAATGGCTGGGTGGGTGCGAATACAAAAAGTTATGCAATCTAATAAACATTGAGGGTTTAGACAATTTAGTGTTCCAAAGCTGCCACTTCTTTTAACTGCAAACCGTTCGAAGTAACTTAAGAAGCATAACTTTATAAATTAGACATTATGAAATATATTTTAAATGCTTATATGTTTTTTTGTTTAGCATCTGTCTGTTGCTTTGGTCAAACTTATTTGATAAAAGGAAAAGTAGAAGGTTTGCTGTCAGATAGCCTGATGATTTTAAAATTTAAAGGAGAAAACATTGAAGCCGCGAAAATTAATGTTTCCAAAGGCTTTTTTAAATTTAAGGATAGTATTTCAGAGCCTTATTTTATTCAAATGCTTAAACTTAGTAATGAGGCCGGAAAAACAGACGGAAAACTAACTGAATTTTTGGTCGAATCAGGCAAAATAACAATAAAAGGAAGTTCTGATAAATATGAAAGCATAAAAATCAAGGGGTCTAAAGCAGATTTGGCCTTAAAAAGGTACTTAGAAGAAGATAAAAGTTTACAAAAAAAATGGGACACTCTTTATACAATTTATGAAGATTATGTATTAAAAGAAGATACTATCAATAGAAAATCTGTAGGTCAAACATTAAATAATATAACGTTCGAACAAAGAGTCCCATTACTTAAAAAGTATGTCAGGCAGTATAATTATAATATAATCGGTGCATTGATTCCCAACTTTTGTACGTTGCAAGAAGTGCTGAAAAAAGAAGATTATCTTGAGATTTATAATTTACTAGATGAAAAAATGCGCAAAACAAATTATGGACAAAGCATATTTGAAAAGACAAAATAAAGCTACTGCCAACAGCTAGAGTTTCGTGGCGCCCAGCGGGCATGCCATGAAACTCCCGTTGAACGTGACCGGTTTTTATGGGGTTGTCGTGAATTGATTTTAAATTTTTGTCGATGACTCTTGAGGGTCCTCTTTTTTTTGCGGTAGTTTAACGCGCT
>CANMVX010000010.1 GCA_947501115.1 Haliscomenobacteraceae bacterium | reverse complement strand
AGCGTCTAAAACGCATCACATCAAATACCTGTTTTGACTTTTGTAACTCTATGAGCACCTTAAATAAGCTACCATCCTTTTTCTTGATGATTGCCTTGAAGTCCAATCTTAAAATCTTAATACTATCGCTACTTTCAGTGGACGTTTCCTGCGGTTTAAATTCCAGCTGAACCACCTCCTCACCCAAAATGGTAGATAGTAAATCGAGGGCAATTTCAGCATCCTCCAGCAGATATTTAAATACAACATCATAAATAGGATTAGCGATAATCATGGGAATCTATTTTAATTAAAGGCAAGATAGGCTATTTAAACATCATCCGGGAAGACAAAAAACCAATATTTCCGATGTATTATAGAATATGGGGATAGCCATAAAGTATATAGTGGGAACTTGTGCCGCCAGGGGCTAAAGGGTATAAGGGAAATTTGTGACGCCAGGGGCTAAAGGGTATATAGGTGAAATTTGTGCCGCCAGGGGCATGATAGTCTATAGACGTGTGAACCAGAGGGGGGTCAGGCATGAAAAGTGTAAACTTTTTTTAGGATAGGTTAGTATCTATTTCTCATTTTCAAATAGTGAATATCTTATAATTTCTCAATATTCGACATCTCATTCCGGATAAATAATTTTATTTGAGATCTTCTAACAAGTTTTTTATGCTCCGCCAGGCTATTCCTGTTCTATCTCCATAATTTTCCTTTGTTCCGGATCAATGCTGGCATGGTGCAAAATATCTATCATTAACTTTATATTTTCTTCATCAATTTCATGATTAAAATCCTTCATTAATTTTCCGCCATCTAAGAAATTAGATTGCTCAAAGATACTTAAAAGCTTATCAAGGCTCGTTTCAAACCTTTCTGTTATTCTATTTATCTGAACTATGTAACAATCTTGGGACAACTTTTCAATAAAATCAATTTTATGATTGATCATTTTATTTGAAATGAGATCTTCATAAGTGTTCTCCAATTTAATGCAGGCTGATTGAATTTCAGGCAGATTAAAACCTAAAATATAAATAGTGATAGAGGGTAATTTACGTTTTTCATAATCGAAGGTACCTTTCCTATTATAATGCACAGCCTGAAAATTACTAAGCATCCTTGGCTCAATAAAATTCTTTATTTTTTGAATTTCGACATGGACTTTCTCTGGTTCACCCGTATCTGTTAAAATCGTGGCGATAAAGTCTAATTGATAGAAATTTTTAGACGATACCTCCTGAATTTGTTGCTCTTTAGAACCAATAGTTACAGAACTACTTTTATCGACATCCTTTGGGTTGGGAAATTCCTGAGTTATAACTTGAAGGGCATGGATATTTTGCTCTAAAAGGGTACCAATAAAGAACTTAGCCACCCTATCATTCTCCATTAATTTTTTAAAAATAGTATCATATAAAGGATTCGCGATAGTCATGGTATTATTTATTTAGCTAAAGATAAGCTATTATGACAACATATACCGTGGCTTGAAATTTAATAGCTTTAAATTAAAAACAAATAGCCCTTTCTCCCGCTTATACAGTTTGATTGATACCGAAAAAACAACCTATACGCCAATTATGGGTTTATTTTTTGCGAAATCGAAAACTATTGGTATAGTTCCACTCTTTATTACCCCATAAAATTATTACCTACTAAGCCTTCCTTTGATTCCGATTGGGAACCTGATTTGAAGGATCACCGCCTTCTCAGAAAAACTGGTTCAGGTTTAGATTAATTCCTCAATGGCTGATTTCCAAATGATAAATCCTTTTTTATTATCTGAATAATCATGTAAAATACGAGTGAAGTTATCAGGGCTGACTTCTAAAAAATTCTGTCTTCCTTTATCTCTAATAATGTTCAGCTGGTTGTCAATTTGTTTTACTTCTTCCATTAGGGTTGCTTTGTCTTTAGGAGTATGCCAAATGTACGTGGCTTCTTCTGTATCTAAAGTTTCTAAAACAACAAAATAACTTTGTCCACCTGCAAGAAGAAATACGAATGAAAATGGATTGAGTACAAAACGAATCTTCATTATTTGACTAGCGTGTCTTTCAGCTAAATATTGAATGTGTTGTGAATGTTTGTACTGCTTGTTTTTGAGAATTTCATTCAACAACTCCTCTGCATTAGAATAAATTTTTCCCTGCTCTTGCAATTCATCAGATGTCAGGATATTTTGTTTTTTTGGAGTGAATTGCTTTAACAAACCTTTATTAAGAAACTGAAATTTTACTCCTTCAACTACCTCTTTATTTATATGTTCAATGTCGGTTGATATTGCTGATTGAGAAACCAATTTTCCATTTTCAAACTCGGCAAATATTGCCACAGAAACATTCTTTGATTTTAATGCTTTGATGAAATATGGTTTTAATACCTCAAATTCTGGTCTTATTATCATGTTTTCAACTTGGAATTCAAGCGTTACATTCACCTCATTTACAGCATATTTAAATGCTACACTTCCATAATGAAATTCCAATTCCTCGATTGAAACCTTGATTTGCTTTTCTATAGCTAAAATGTGATTTGTTGTTGTTATTTCATCTTTTGGTGCATCAAATAAAGTAGCTTGCTTGTCAATTTTTCGATAATAAATATTGCGTTTTAGGAAAAGCTTGTTGAAATAATCAATTTTATAATCTCTGTAGTCGTATATTATCGGGTTTATTTCCGAGCGTTGCACTCTGCCAATATATTGAATTAGCTTGCTTTCAAAAGAAAATGGATAAACCAAGAACAAACAACTAATATTTTGCAAATCTGTTCCTTCTCCAAAATATTGTCCAGTTGTAATTAAAACCTGAAAATTCCCATCTTGTAAGATTTTCCATTTGGCTTTTTTGGAGGTTTCTGAATCATCTCCACTTAAGCCAATTACTTCATACGATTGCTTTAAAAACAAATATAACGTATCAATATGCTCTTTTCTTTCGGTGATTATAACCGATTTTTTTCCTTGATTCAATTCCGTTTTTATATCTTCCAATATCAGTTTATTCCGGCTTATATCATGAACCAATATTTTTGATAACGTTTCAAAACTATCCGTTTTAGAATTAAATGGAATATCTAATTCCGTGTTTCGAATTAAGATTTTTGCCTGTTTATAATTTTCAACTTCAGAGGACTGAATATTAGCAATGATTTCCCCTAAATGGGTGAAAATTATTTTTCCATCATTGTATTTTCGGAAAGGGGTTGCAGTTAATCCATACAAATAATAGGTTTGTAATTTTTCAATTATATTCCTGAATGTTTCGGCGGGTACGTGATGGCATTCGTCCACAATGATGGTTCCGAACTTATTTTGAACAGATTCTAATTCTTTTGGCAAACTTTGGATGGTTGCCACGGTAATTTGTTCACCGATTTTTGCCTTCCCTTGACCAATAACGCCAATATCTCTTTTGGGAATATTCAAAAATGCCTCAATCCGCTCCGTCCACTGTTCCAGTAGTTGTTTTCGATGAACAAGTATAAGAGAGGGTTGTCCTTTGTCGACAATTATCTTTAGCCCAACAACAGTTTTTCCTGAACCTGGTGGTGCAACTATTACTCCGAAATCTTTTTTAGAAACTGTATTGATTACTTTTAGTTGGTGATTTTGCAAAGTTGCATTAAACCCAAAAGGTATTGGAGGCTTTAGCTTTCTTTCATCTCGAAACTCAAAGTCGATGTGTGATTCTTTACAAAATCGAAAAAGCTTTCCTATAAATCCTCTTGGAATAATAATTTGACTTTCAGTTTCTTCAACTAATTTAAAGTATCGGTTTGTTTCAAATGTATTCCTACCGGATTTCTTTTTGATAAAAAACTCAGTATTGGCAAAATTCAATTCTTCTTTCAAAAAATGAATAAGCGTTGACGGTAAACCGATACGGCTTAGTTTCACATTATTATTTAGAGAAATGATCAACTTTCCATTTGTGGCTATCCGGCTGTCAGATTCTGCGCCAGACTTCAATCCATCATATACTTTGTCTAAATAATTTGTTGATACTCTTTTTATATGTTGAAGAAAATTCCATTGGTCAGTAAATACTTCAAATGTTTCAGGTTCAACAAAACAGCTATTTCCTTTTTCAACATTTGGTTTAAAAAGTGGCAAAGCAATCAGATTTCCAAAACCTTTCCCTGAAAGAAAATCCTGATTGGGAAATAATCTGTCAAAACTTGAACTTTTGTCAAACATTGAAAATGCACCTGAATCTTCCAAAATGGAAATGAATATTTTTCGGCTTTTAATGGCTGGATACGGCTTATCAAAAAACACCCAAACATGTCCACCGTTTCCTGAACGTGAACGCTCCAAATAGGCTGGAATTTGTTTTTCTTTACATGCATTAAGAAAAGCAATGGCTTCATCTTGCCAATTCGCTTTATCGAAATCGGCCGCTATAAACCAGGAATTATTTTCTTCTAAAAGCGGATAAACACCAATCTGTTGTAACCCATCCAGGTGCTTTTGAATTTGTTCATCCGTAAGTTTTAAATGAGATTTTTCATTGTAATTCTGAAATGTTCCGCCATTCATTTTATGTGCCCTTAAATGATAAGGATCATAAAAATAGGCTGGCATATAACCCGACTTGTTTCCTTTTTCCCAACGTACAGCAAACACATCCTCACGTCCTTTAAATAAGGATTTAAAAATATCCACATTTGATTGATCAGGAAAATGCATTTTGGCAAAATTATTGAAGTTGAAGCCCTTGAATGTCAATGAATGGTGCATGGTGCCAATCCATAAAATGATAAGCAGAGACCTTATCCACGGAGGTAAACATCCATCTTTTGAATGTTCTCTTTTATCCCTTTATATACAAATTGTCCGGCAGCGATTTCATGCTTGATTCTTAATATTTCGTCTTTAAATTCCTCTGCTTTCTCCGGAGTAGTAGGAATTTGTCTTAAAGTAGCCTTATACTTGAAATGAAAATATTTTCTATCGGGATAGGAACCAAACGAGCTGATTTTTAAGGCTTTAAATTGATATTCTTCATCAAATGCGTCTTCTACAACAACTATGTCACCTGGATAAAATTCAAAGAATGTTCCTATATCAATGTCCTCATATTCAATATCATTAAGAATCATATACTGATAAGTACTTATCTCCTGAGCATCAATTGGTACCCAGGATTCTGCACCTTCAATGACATGTACCAGGATCTTTTCGGTCATAATTGATTGTAAAGTTTAGCAAGCAGGGGTTCGAGCTTTTTGAACAATAATCTAATATACTCTATGTTTACAACAATAAAAATCATTTGTGCAAAAATAATTGATTCCCCGAAAGTACAATTAGGTATTGTGCATAGTGTTTTACTACTTTTTTCGGACGAGATTTTAAGATCCTAAATGAGCCCAATATTGTGAAATACTTACTCAACGGTAATTGGGTTAAATGGATATACAAAAGTAAATTATCTCGTTAAGGTATAGAAAAAATGAATATGAAAATTAAACTTTTGATGATTTCAATTTAGTCAACGAAAGTTTCTTGAATAACACGTTTACATTCCCGTATTTCCTTTTCCGAAAGTGAACCATACTTTTCTACCATTCGAATTTTATCGATGGTTCTTAATTGATCCATTACAACCCAGGCTTCTTGACTGTTATGTTTAACCTTTACTCTGGTTGGATAATTTCTACTTGTAGAAGTCATGGGAGCAATAACTACTGTTCGTAAATTATCATTCATTTCATTAGGTGAAACAATAACACACGGTCGAGTTTTTCGAATCTCACTTCCCAAGGTTGGGTCAAGATTAACCAAAACTATTTGATACTGTTTTACTTCCATTCATCAAAGTTCTCATCTTCAAAAACATCATCCAGAAGTAGTTGATCATCATTATTTTCATGCATTTTTTGGAATGCCTTATCCCAGCCTTTACGAGGTTCGGTAATTGGACGCAAAATGATTTGTTCTTTTTCTAAAATCAATTCCATTTTATCGGTGATATTATACCTCTCCAGAATTGTTTTGGATAATCGAAAACCTTTCGAATTCCCAATTTTAATGATTGATACTTCCATAACTTATTCTTTGTGTAATTACAAAGTTATTACAAATAATTAAATTTACAAAGTTTGGTTACTGTTTCCTCCCCAATCCAGTCAGGCCGTTTAAGCGCTTGTCCGTATTGTTGGCCTTGCTGAAATTACTTGTAAAGTTTAGCATGCAGGGGTTCATGTTTTGTGCAACAATAATCTAATATACTCGATGTTTACAACAATAAAAATCATTTGTGTAAAGATAATTGATTCCGCGAAAGTACAATTAGGTATTGTGCATAGTGTTATGATGCTTTTTTCGGACACACCACTTTAATGGCAATTTCATAAAACTTCATTTATATGTTATTCTCCAGTTTCATTCCTAATTCCTAACTGAATTAAAAATACCGCCTAAAAAAACTTTTCCTAGTTGAGTTAGCTAATACTTATTATCATGATCAGCAGGTTTTTCAAGAATGGTAAAAACTACCAAGCCTGCCTCTCGAAGTGGTATCAGGTAATGGTCCCGGACGGTTTTGGTATTTTTGTAATCAAATGCCACCATCAAATTAGATATGGCAATGGGTAAAGAACATAAACTTAAAATACAAATGAAGTACCAATTATTATTTTTAAGAAGCTGGGTACTTTTTTGAAGCCAGCTAGGTACCTTTTTTTATTTCATTTTCTGCAAAAACTTGGTTTTCAAACATATTTGAGGAATTAAACTCGGTACCATTCTGGTGCCAGCTGGGTACCAAAAGCAAAAGCACTTGTTGCCATGTCAGCTCAAAGTGCGCCATAGTCAGTTCAATTTGTAGCTGAAAACCTTCAGACAAGTGCGAAGCATAGTTTTCACTGATTTCTAACCAGGAGATAAAAATATCTGCACCCAAGTTTACAAATTGTGAAACAATCACTGTTATGAATATGTCGATTTCCAAAAAACAGGATGAGTACCCGGGTAAATGTTAATTGGTCTTTGTTACGCCTGACCCAATTTCGTATGCCCAACCAAAAGCGAAATAAAACACACAAGTATTTGGGTTTTTCGGTTAAGGATTAAAGCCCAGTATGTCTATGACTACGTGAAAATAAGGCTTGTTTGAATTAGTTATCACTACATCTGATGCAGTAATAATCATCGCAGTTGACAAGGCCTCCTCGAATTGTAACCCAAAATTATCTGTCTTTATAGAAGTATATTGGTGGATACCACCTTTTTCCTGTATAGAAAACATATCTTCCGAGAGGAAAACTTTTATAAGGCTCCAATCGGGTAAACTACCTAAAACATTTATATCTGAGTTTATATTCATTAAATTGATAGGCTTAACTTTAAATATTTAATGGAGTAAAAACTCACCTTTCATACACAATATAGTAATTAAAGAGAAAATTTAGATAGAAATCCACATATAAATTATTTACTTGAACTTAAATATAAGGCTAAACGAAAATGTTAATTTGCCCAATGGTGAGGTGTTTTGAGGATGGCGGTGCTATGCCCATGGTAGTTTATTCAAAAAAATAGATCGTCGAATAAACATTATCTCCAAAACAAAGACGTTCTCTGCAATCCTCAAAATCCTGTAAATCCTGATTCAGAACCGAGTGTTAAAAGTAAAGTTCAACTATATAGCCTATCGTAAAAAATCTATTATCCATCGGGTCTTTTATCACAACATCCATTCCCGTAGGGGCGAATTGAATTCGCCCGCCCATGATACCGATAAATTTCCCAATATCCAATCATTCATCCCAACACAGAAACCCTAAAAACCCCCAAAAAATCATTTAACACAAAAAAAAAGGGTTCGGAGCGAACAAACGCTCCGAACCCAATGATATCAATTAACCTAAAAACTTATTTCTTGTAAACTAAGTTGATTTCTAAATCAAATTCGTCATAGATAGTCTTATCACCAAGATTCTCAAAGAAAGAACCTGAACCATATCTGATGTCGTACTCAGAACGATCTAATTTAATTTTAGCTACCGCTGTTTGCTTGCCTTCAATCGTTTTGATGTCAGCATTGAATCTTAGTTCTTTCGTTGCAGCTTTTAAATTTAAGTTGCCAATAATTTTGTAAGCACCTGGTGTTCCTCTTGAAACAACCTTAGTAATTACAAATTTTGATGTTGGATGAGCAGCTACGCCAAAAAAGTCATCACTCTTTAAGTGACCACCTAATTTTTTAGCGCCTTCACCACTCAAGTCTTCAACAGTAATTGAAGTCATATCCATTTCGAAAGCACCACCAATCAAATTATCACCTTCAAACTCAAGGGAACCACTTTTTAACATTACTTTGCCAAAGTGCTGACCTGTAACTTTGTATCCTGTCCACTTAACGAAACTGCTAGTCAAATCTGCAGGTACTTTTACCGGCGGCTTAACAAATGAAAACGTAGCTATTGCTACCAAAACTAAAAACATTGAGAATTTTTTCATAAGATGTTTATTTAAAGTTTAACAATTTAATCTAATGGTTGTTCAGAAAAATGATTTCCATTTCGAACAATTTCCAGTAATTCATTCAAATGTGAGGCTTGTAAGTCAGTGAGATTATTCATTGTGTCATAAATATTATGCTCAATGACCTCGTTACAAATATGTAATAATTGTAAACCCTCTTCCGTAATTCTTATCTCTACCTGCCTTCTGTCATTTGGACAGAAAGTCCTGTTAACCAAATTTTTATCAATTAATTTATCCACCAAACGACTGGTGTTAGACGTTTTATCTAACATCCGGGAAGTAATTAATTTTAATGAAGATGGTTTACAGCCCATGCCCTTCAATATCCTGAGAATATTAAATTGCTGACCACTTATGTCGTAAGGCTTCAATAATCTGTTTACTTTATGATTTAACCAGGCCGCAGTAAATAAAAGATTTACATGGGCTTTGTGGAAATTATCCTTAAAAACAGACTGATTGATTTCTTGTTCCAAATTCATTGTTGACTCATTAATTGTATATACAACTAAAAAGAAAAAAAGGTTCAACGATTTAGAAAAAAAATTAGGATAACTTTGCCCGAATAAAATAAATATAATGAAAATACTTATCATTGGTGGTGGAAATATGGGTTTAACCTACGCCCAAAGTTTTCTTCGCACCCAAAATGCGTCCAAAGATGACATGATGATTCTGGAGAAATCGCCAGACAGAGCTGCAGAACTTTCAAGAAAAGATATTGGAACGGTTTTCGGTGACGCCATTGAATGTGTTCCTCTCGCCGACATCGTCATTTTAGCGGTGAAACCACAAGATGCAAAAATCATGTTTGCTTCCATCAAAGACAAGGTTCACCATCAACAGGTATTTTTGTCCATCATGGCCGGAGTTAAAATTGATCAGATTAAAGAAGGGCTGGGGACATCCAAAGTCATTCGGGCGATGCCTAATTTACCCGCTCAAATTGGTCGGGGTATGACCGCTTTTACCTCATCGGAGGAGGTAACCAGAATAGAATTAATTACGGTACAGAATTTACTGAACACCACTGGAAAGACCGTTTATGTTGAGACTGAAAAGTTTATAGATGCTGCAACGGCCATTTCGGGCAGTGGGCCTGCTTATGTGTTTTTGTTTATGGATTCAATGATTTCAGCTGCCAGAGGCATGGGGTTTTCTCCCGCCGAGGCCGAATTGCTGGTAAGCCAAACTTTTCTTGGTGCCACAGAGTTATATAATTCAGGTGAATATACCTGTCAGGAATGGATTCAGAAGGTGTCCTCAAAAGGTGGTACCACCGAAGCAGCAATGCAATCATTTGAACAACAACAAGTAAAAAACCATATTATTACAGGCGCCAATGCAGCGTTACAACGTGCCATTGAACTTAGTCAGGGAAATTAAATAGTATAAATAAAAAATAAGTATGACTCAAATGTATATTTCTCTCTTACTATTTGGAGCTATTATCGTAGGCTTTCTATTAGGATTCGTAGTGCAAAAATTGACCGTAGCCGCTCATTATTTGTCAAAAAAGGAGGTTGAAAATAACTTCGTACCAAAAGTTCAATACGAGAGCATCGTGCAACAGTTAAACAATGCTAAATCGGTTGAAACGGCTCAGCAATATCAGATCCTTGAATTAACGAGTACGTTGTCAGCCACAAAAGCGCAAAATATAGAATGGGACAAAAGGCTTTTGGAGCAATCGAAGGAAATTCAAGCGCTTCAATCGAAAGCCCGATTGGAATTTGAGCAACTTTCGCAAGCTATTCTGGAGGAAAAAAGCAGGAAATTCACCCATCAAAATGAGGAAAATCTAACCCGACTTATAAATCCTTTGAAAGAGCATATCGCCAAATTTGAAGAAAATATGCAAAAGAGGTTTCAGGAGGAATCGCTTGACAGAAACACGCTAAAAGTAGAAATTAATACCTTAAAACAGCTCAATCAACAAATCAGCCAGGATGCGGTAAATTTGACCAGTGCTTTAAAAGGTAATTCAAAGTTCCAGGGTGATTGGGGAGAAGCCCAATTAGAAACTTTGCTGCAACAGGCAGGACTGGAAAAAAATATACATTATCTCATACAGGAAACTAAAACCAACGAAACGGGAAAGAAACAAAGACCGGACTTTATTATTTTATTGCCTGACAGCAAACATCTAATTATTGATGCGAAAGTTTCCTTAACGGCTTTTGAGCGATATCATCGAATAGATGATGTTAAAGAGAAGGAAAAAGCATTACAGGAACACCTATTTAGTCTCAGAAAGCACATCAGGGAGTTGGGCGATAAAAAATACCAGCAATTGGAAACGCTAAAGAGTCCCGATTATGTACTTTTATTCATACCTATTGAACCTGCCTTCTCTCTGGCATTATTATCTGATGCCAATCTTTTTCAGGAGGCATTGGAGCGGAATATAGTTTTGGTTACCACTTCTACCCTACTTGCAACCCTAAGAACGGTCTCATTTATATGGAACCAAGACAAGCAGAGTAAAAATGTCGCTGAAATTGCCCGTCAAAGTGGTCTTTTGGTGGACAAATTCGTTTTATTTCTTGAAGACATAAAGGACATTGCCGATAAACTAACGAAAGCGCAGGAAAGCGTTCATTCGGCCATGAACAAACTAATGCTATCGCCTAGAAAGGGAGACACCCTGGTGGGTAGAGTTAAAGCTATAAGCCACCTGGGTGCCCGCCATACTAAGCCCATTCCAACGGAATGGATAGAGGATGAAACTATTTTATCGTCGGAATAATTTTCTTGAGAAAGGCAATACTCAATGGCACATTTTCCATTTCTTTATCGCTTTCGTCTTCAATAAAGTAATGCTTGATGCCATTTTTCTTTGCCAATTTAAAAATGGTTTCATAGTCAGCCTGACCTGTTCCCAATACTACATCATTTTCAGGACCTGAACCGCCGGTTAAATCACCAGTAACTCCCTTTTTGATATCCTTTAAATGCATCATTTTGAAACGACTCGGATATTTTCTTAGCAAGGAAGCGGGACTGGCCCCACCGTGGATAGTCCAGAAAATATCCATTTCAAAGGAAACATATTTGGGATCGGTCTTTTGAACCAGGTAATCCATTAAAGTTCCGTCCATATAAGGTTGAAACTCAAATCCGTGATTGTGGTAACAAAGAGTAACACCGTTTTCCTTCAGCAACTTACCAGCCTTATTAAAAACGTCAACGGCATTTTTAGCATCCTGCAGGTTAAATTTTCCTTTTTGATGAGGAATCCATGGACACATAACCATTTTAACACCAAGTTCCTTTGCACGGGTAACGACAGCGGCCGGATTATCCTTCAGCTCGTTATAATCGCAGCCAGTGGACACCACAGCAATACCACGATCCTGGCATTTTTTAAGAAAATCGGCATTGGAAAGCGTTTTAGAACCACCGCCTTCCATCTCCTGGATACCCAAATCTCTGACTAAATCCAGGATTTTATCAGGATTTTGGCCTATATGATTTCTGTAAGTATAAGCCTGAACGCCTATTTTGAACCATTTTGGCATTTTCTGAGCCTGAGCAGGCAGAGAAGCAAAAATGGATAAAACGAATAATGATAAAATAATTTGAAGGGTTAATTTACGCATAGCAATTTTATTTTAAAGTATATTTTTTTTCAATGCCTCAACCGCATAATTCGCTGCTCTGGCACTTAAAGCCATATAAGTCAGGGAGGGATTTTGCGTGGAGGTGGAGGTCATACAAGCACCGTCAGTCACAAAAACATTTTGACATTCATGCAATTGATTCCATTTATTTAAGAGCGATGTTTTCGGATCTTTTCCCATTCTTATACCGCCCATTTCGTGAATATCTAAGCCCGGAGGATGATTTACATTTCTTATTTTAAGATTGGTAAAGCCCGCTTTAGTGAACATTTCACTAAACTGATCAATAAAATCGAGGGTCATTTTCTCGTCATTGTCGTCATAACTCACAGAAATTTTAAGTTGTGGCATACCGTGAAGATCCTTGAGTTTATAATCTAAGGCAACAAAATTAGTTATTTTGGGAATGGTTTCACCCATCATTCCTGCGCCAATATTCCAATGGCCATTTAACTTGGGATGAGCGAGCGCATTTTTTAGCGATTCACCAAATTCACTGGTATCAGCAGAACTACCTCGGCTGGCGGAGAAAGAGGTAGCATATCCTCTTAAAAAATCCATTTCCTGTTTATGCAAATTCCTAAATCGGGGAATATACCCGGAGGTAGGTCTCCGTCCATCTGTTTTTACATCCAGATTCCCTTCGTATTCAGCGTTAATACCTGATTTATAGTTATGAAAAGCGACATATTTTCCCATTAAGCCATTATCATTCCCCAACCCATTTGGGAAACGACGAGAGGTAGAATTAAGCAAAATCAAATTTGAATTCAGTGCTGCCCCATTGACAAAAATAATCTTGGCAAAATACTCCGTGGATTCACCGGTGATGGTATTTATAACCCTAACACCGGACGCCTTATTTTTCTTTTCGTCAAACAGCACCTCAGCGACCAAAGCATCGGACAGGAGGGTAAGATTCCCCGTTTTCATAGCCCATGGAATGGTTGAGGCATTGGAAGAAAAGTACCCACCCAGTGGACAACCACGTTCACATAAGGTTCTATGCTGACATTTTGCCCGACCCTGAGCTATATGAATAGGCTGAGCCTCAGTAATATGTGCGCATCTGGCAACAATCACCTGACGATCTCTGTATTGCTGAGCAACAAAATCGGAGAAATATTTTTCGACACAATTCAGGGGAAATGCGGGAAGGAATTCACCATCGGGAAGATGAGGTAAACCGTCTTTATTACCGCTGATACCTGCAAATTTTTCCACATGGCTATACCAGGGAGCCAAATCCTCGTAACCAATAGGCCATTCAACGGCATAACCATCGCGGGCAGGTCCTTCGAAATCAAAAGAAGACCATCGCTGCACCTGTCTGGCCCAAAGAAGCGATTTTCCGCCCGTCTGATAGGCACGTATCCATGAAAAAGGCTTTTCCTGAATGTAGGGATGCTCCTTATCTTTTACAAAAAAATGCGCCGACGTTTCGTTAAATGCGTAACATTTAGAAACCACCGGATTTTCATCGATGACTTGTTGTGGTAATTGTCCCCGATGTTTCATTTCCCAGGGAAAAAGAGTAGCTGTGGGATAATCTTCTATGTGTTTTACCTCCCTACCCCTTTCTATTAACAGCGTTTTAAGTCCTTTTTCCGTTAATTCCTTCGCGGCCCAGCCACCACTTATACCTGATCCTACGACAATAGCATCGTATTTATGTTTAACAGCAACCTTTAAATTTAAATTTACCATAATACTTAATTAACTGGTGCACAAACAATATAGCGATTTGGTGCCATTTCGTAAGGAATAATTTGTTTCATAAAATGCGAAGAAGTCTGATAGCCCTTGACGGTTAAAGACTTAATAAGCTTTAAACCATCTTTTTCGATATTTCCACCCTGGATAAATGCATTTTTAAGCAAAACAGTGCGTTGTTCTGCATTACAGGCAGCAAAAGATACCCCTGATGCGGCGATAGATTGATTTTCTAAATATTTCAACGCTGTTTCCGCAGCACTTTGTTGATCTTTAGATACACAATCCTGTAACATTATTTTTACATATTCCGGAACGCCCAATGAAACCGCACCTGGCGTTTTCCCTTCAGGAATGATGATATCTATCATGGCATCCAGCGTATTAGACAAGATTAAAGGCGATGATAAAGCATTAACACTCACTGACGCATTTAAAATAGAATGTAAAAAAGGCAGGCCACTGGTTAAAACAGCTATCTGCCGAATCATCTTTCTTCTTTTCATTTTTTTTCCTAAATAAATTTTGATGACAAAATAAACAGAATTATTTATATTTCGGAGAATATGTTTTACCTTTTCACTAAATACGTCATTTGAACAAAAAAGCGATGAACAGAAGAATTTTTAATTCTTTAAGATGGGCATTTCCCATTCTAATAGTTGGTGGAGTCATTTTATTTTTTCCTGACATTTTTTCAGTGAAGGATAAAGACTCCTTTTATGTGGAGGAGGTTAAGCCTATCATCAATAAAAAATGTATTTCCTGTCATGGCGGCGTGAAACAAAGTGCTGGATTTAGCATGATGAACCGGGCTTCATTTTTCAAAAAGAATGAATCCGGAAAACCAGCTATTGATATATCAAATCCCTCTCAGAGTGAGCTTTTGGCTCGTATAAATCATGCCGATCCCATGGAACGAATGCCTTCTGAGGGAAAACCGTTGAGTTCCAAAGAAATTAAAATATTTGAAAAATGGGTGGATTTGGGCGCACCCTGGGGTGAACATTGGGCTTACAAAGCGCTGTCACCAGTAAAAGTTCCTTCCAATACCAGCTGGATGGGTATTTTTGGTGGAAATAAAGAAAAAGGTAATGCCGTGGACGCATTTATCCAACAAAAATTAAATGAAAATAACTTAAAACTCAATCCCGTTGCAGACAAGGAAACGTTGTTAAGAAGGGTGAGCTTAGATCTGATTGGCGTTCCGGCGCCAAAGGATATTGCGGATAAATATTTAAAAAGTACTTCGCCTGATGCCTATAAAATATTAGTGGATGACCTCCTTAAACTACCTCAATTTGGTGAAAAATGGGCCTCCGTTTGGTTGGATATTGCCCGTTTCGCAGATAGTAAAGGGTATGAAAAAGATGGAAACAGGCAAATTTGGAGATATAGAGATTGGGTTATTCAGGCCCTTAACAAGGATATGCCTTATAATCAGTTTATTACAGAACAAATAGCGGGTGATTTATTACCCAATCCCAAAGATGAACATTTTATAGCCACTGCCTTTCATAGAAACACTCCAACCAATGACGAAGGAGGAACGGACGACGAAGAATTCAGGACGGCAGCGGTTATAGACAGGGTGAATACCACTTTTGAAGGCCTTATGAGCACTACCTTTGCTTGTACTCAGTGTCATGGACATCCTTACGAAGACATTAAGCATGAGGAATATTTTCAATTTTTAGCCTTTTTCAATAATACCCGGGATGAGGATACAGTTGAAGAGTTTCCCGTTATCAGGCATTATGAAAAAACTGATAGCTTACAACTTTTAGATTTGGTGGCCTGGGTTAAAAAAACTGCTACACCTAAAAGAGCCGATGAAATTTATTCATTTCTGAAATTTTTACAACCCTTGGTTTATGCCACTCACGCTGATCTTTTTGTCAATAGTGAGTTGTACGATACAAAATATCTGGTTTTTAGAAAAAAGAGTTCTGCGAGAATAAAAGATGTGGTTTTAAACGGCGAAGTCAGATTTATAGCCCAGCAAAGAGGAAATAGTAAAAAAGGAAAATTAACCATACGCCTGGACAGCCTACGTGGAAAAATATTAGGGCAGTTTAACATTCCCTCTACAGAAGGTAAATGGGCATTCACCCCATTTGATATTCAGCCTGTTTATGGAAAACATGATCTATATTTCAGCTATGAAAATGCATCGCTGACCTCCGATACTGAGTCAGGTTTTACTTTAAATTCTTTTCATTTAGATTATGCCTTTCCTGGAAACGAAGGAGATCCATCTAAAAAAACAATGGATAGTTTGTATTGGGATTTATTAAGAAAAAATCCACCAAACACCCCTATTATGATGGATAATAAGCCGGAAAATGTGAGGAAAACCCAGGTTTTCATACGGGGAAACTGGAAAGTTAAAGGCGAAGTTGTTTCTCCGGGCATACCAAAGGTTCTCAGTAATTCCTTTAATTTGACGAAACCTAACCGCATGGGCATGGCAGAATGGATGACCGATAAACGTAATCCATTGGTTTCAAGAACGTTGGTGAACAGATTGTGGGAACAACTTTTTGGCACAGGCATAGTGGAAACTTTAGAGGATTTTGGATCACAAGGTACCCTGCCTTCTCATCCGGAATTATTGGATTATTTATCCTGGCAGTTTATGAATAAACATAGATGGTCTATCAAATCGTCCCTGAAAGAAATCGTTCTTTCACAAACTTACAGGCAATCATCGGTGGCTACCGCTGAAAAACTTAAAAAAGATCCAAATAACCGTTTGTTGAGTAGAGCCCCCAGAATAAGATTAAGTGCGGAGCAGGTGCGAGATCAGGCATTACACGTTGCCGGACTTCTGAGTAATAAAATGTACGGACCATCCGTAATGCCTTATCAACCAGAGGGAATATGGGCAAGTCCTTATGACGGGAACAAATGGAAAATAAGTGAGGGTGAGGACAAATATCGGCGCTCTATATATACCTATTATAAGAGGAGCAGTCCCTACCCTTCCCAGTTAACTTTTGACGGTACGGGTCGCAATGTTTGTAACGCAAGGAGGATAAGGACAAATACCCCTTTACAAGCCTTAGTTACCTTGAATGACCCTGTTTTTATGGAAGCAGCCACGCATTTTGGTCAAAAAATGTTGGAAAATCCTGGTTTATCTGTCAATGATCGCATACAACAGGGGTATCATATTTTACTAAATAAACCCATTTCACCTACCCTTTTACAACCTCTGGTAAAACTTTATAAGGATTCAAAAGCATATTATAAATCTCATCCTGAACTAGTTAAAGAAATTCAGGTAGCTAATCCAGCGGTTGAAGATGCTGCTTTCGCGTTAGTTGCCAATGCTATGTTAAATTTAGATGTAATCATCACTAAAAATTAAGCCGCGACATGAATAATAAAAGATTGAGTCTTGCTGAAGAAGCCCATTTACTGGATGCACAACTAGCTACCCGCAGATTGTTTTTAAAACAATGTTCTATGGGCTTAGGTGCTTTAGCTTTTTCACCTCTTATCAACGCGTGCACAAGTGATGCCAACGGGTCTTCCAACACTTTGTTCGATCCAACAAAGCCGCTTCTTCCCAAAACACCCCATTTACCAGGGAAGGCCAAATCCGTGATTTATCTTCACATGGCCGGTGCCCCCTCACAATTAGAATTGTTTGACTATAAACCCGAGCTCAAAAAACTGGATGGACAGCTTTGCCCAGAATCCTTATTGAAAGGGAAAAAATTTGCCTTTATCAGAGGCGTTCCTAAGATGCTGGGAACCATTGGTGAATTTAAACAAAGAGGTCAATCCGGTGCCTGGGTATCGCACTACATGCCTCATCTTGCAGGTGTTGCGGATGAATTATCTTTCCTAAAGGCCGTTCATACCGATCAATTTAACCATGCACCTGCTCAATTACTCATGCAAACGGGTTCGGCCAGACTTGGACGGCCAAGTTTAGGCTCCTGGGTTACCTATGGATTAGGTTCGGAAAATGCCAATTTACCCGGCTTCGTTGTATTAACCTCCGGAGGTCAAAATCCGGACGCTGGTAAATCGGTTTGGGGCAGTGGATTCTTACCCTCTGTTTATCAAGGTGTTCATTGCCGTTCTCATGGTGAACCCGTTCTTTATCTGGACAACCCCGCTAATGTAGATGGCAATATGCGGAAAGCGTCAATAGATGCTATCAATCAGGCCAATAAAGAGACTTATAAAGAATTTAATGACCCTGAAACTTTATCCCGGATTTCCCAATATGAAATGGCCTTCCGTATGCAAATCTCTGCACCCGATGTCATGAATATTTCCGATGAACCCGCCTATATTCATGAAATGTATGGTACAGAACCCGGAAAGGAAAGTTTTGCAAATAATGTGCTTCTGGCAAGAAAATTGGTTGAAAAAGGCGTTCGATTCGTACAATTGTTCGACTGGGGCTGGGATGTTCATGGCAATTCAACCGATACCTCCCTGGAAATAGGTTTGGTAAACAAATGTAAGCAAATAGATAAAGCCATTACCGCACTCATTCTAGATTTAAAACAACGTGGACTTTTGGAGGAAACCTTAATCGTCTGGGGAAGTGAATTTGGTAGAACGCCGATGCAGGAAAATAGAAATGGTCTGGAAATGCCTTTCAAAGGTAGAGATCACCATGCCGACGCATTCACTATCTGGATGTGCGGAGGGGGTGCCAAAGCTGGAACAACCTACGGGGAAACGGATGAAATAGGATTTTATCCTGTCGATGGGAAAGTTTCTGTCTATGATGTTCAGGCTACTATCCTTCATTTGCTGGGCTTTAATCATGAAACATTTACTTATCCGTTTCAGGGAAGACCCTTCAGATTAACCGACGTTGAAGGGACCGTAATAAAACCCATATTAAGTTAAATTATGCACAGCAGAAGAAAATTCCTGGCTCAATCTCTTACAGCCACCGCAATACCATTACTAGGTATGACTGATACATTTCCTAACTCTTCGAATGATTTTTCGACCCCTGTTTCCGTTCCGCTCTATATTTTTGCTACGAACTGGGGATTTAACGGAGATTTAGCCTCCTTTTGTCAAAAAGCAAAAGCAGCAGGGTATGATGGAATTGAAATGTGGGTGCCTGGAAATGCTACCCAAAGGGACTTACTTCTTAAAACGGTAGCTCAATTTGACTTAAAATTAGGATTACTTACCGGGAGTGGAAAATCAAATTTTGAGGAACACCGAAATGAATTCCGTCAACAGATAGATTTGGCGATAGCCATGAAACCTGTATATATAAATTGTCATTCAGGGAAAGATTATTTTACCCTATCACAGGCTAAAGATATTATAACAGATACTATTCTACCAGCAAAACAATCGGGTATTCCTATCTATCACGAAACGCATAGAGGCAGAATCTGCTATAATATTCCTACCACCCAGGCCCTTTTAAGCGACATTCCGGAGATGAAATTAACGTTAGACATTTCCCATTGGTGTGTAGTTCATGAATCTTTATTAAAGGACCAAAAAGAGGCTGTTACTCAGGCTTTATCAAAAACAGGTCATATTCATGCCCGGGTTGGACACCAGGAAGGTCCACAAGTAACTGATCCACGCGCACCTGAGTGGCAAGATGCTTTTATGGCTCACTTGGCCTGGTGGGATGAGGTAGTCAAAATGAAAAACCAACAGGGAAGTGCCATTACTATATTGACAGAATTTGGTCCGCCCATGTATCTGCCTGTCGTACCATATACACAACAACCCCTTGCCAATCAGTGGGATATAAATGTATATATGTTAAATTATCTTCGAAACCGATATCAAAAAAAATAAATCCTATGGGAGTTTTACATCCCCTTGTCATACATTTTCCCATTGCTTTGTTGCTATTAGCCTTTTTTTTAGAAATCTACGGACTTAGAACATCGGGTAAAAAGTACAAAACATCCATTCCCCTTATCACCTTTTTAGGAGGTATTGGTGCCGTTTTTTCCGCGTTAAGTGGCTATTTTTTAATGAATCAGGGTGATTACGAGGTTTCATCTGTGGAACTTCACAGAAATTGGGGCATAGCTCTGGCCATTGGATCCGCTCTATTAATCGTGTTATACCGATTTCCTCCTAAAATTCCTCATATTCATCTTCTTGGACAGGGAGCTTTAAGTATATTGGTTTTGATTACTGGTCATTTAGGTGGAAACTTAACCCATGGGGAAGATTTCTTATCGTTAGATAGACCTAAAAAAGAACCGAAGCAAATCGTTCTTAATCAGGATGCGTTGGTTTATGCAGACATTATTGCGCCCATTTTTGAAGAAAAATGTGTTGCCTGTCATGGAAAAACGAAACAAAAAGGAAAGTTAAAATTAGACCAAATTGAAAATGTATTAAAAGGAGGTAAAAACGGTTTTTATCATGGAAGCGAAGAGGGAAAAATGCCTTTAATGTCACATCGAATGAGGCTCCCTTTGTCTGATAAGCAGCACATGCCCCCAAAAGGAAAAACACAACTCACTGAAAAAGAAATAGTTATTATAAAAAAATGGTTATCCTTAGGCGCAAGCCCAAAATTATTATTGAAAGACTTACAACTAACGGAAGAAGTTGTTTCAGGTTCAATGGAAGAAAAAAATATAGGTAAAACAGCTGATTGGCCTTCTGTACCTGACTTAGCTGCTGTGTCCGAAACCATGCTAACTCCCTTAAGAGACAGAGGTATGGTGGTGTTACCCTTAGCCAGTGGTCATCCGCTCCTTCAGGTAAATTGCCAGTCCATTTCCGATTTTAGCGACAAGGATGGAGAACTATTTAAAGGATTAGAAAAAAATATTGCTTCTATCAGACTGAGTGGTACCAAGATTTCCGATAAAAGCCTGAAATGGATAAGTGGATTACCTAACCTCTCCAAACTTTATCTGGATAATACATTGATTACAGATGAGGGCATTGCTTTATTAAAAAATACCACAGAACTAAGATATTTGAACCTGGTGGGAACGAGTATAACTGAAAAAGGATTGCGTACTTTAAGCTCATTAACCCTTTTAAAATCAGTTTATTTATATCAAAGCGAAGTCAAAATAGAAGACATGGCTGAAATACAGCAACGAATGCCTAAGGTTTATTTTGATTTAGGTGGGTATAAAATAGATACGTTAACGATGGAGGTTAGAACCGAAGAAAAATAAGATTCCCTTCGGTTCTAAATCTTTTTTACCAGCCAATGCCGTAATCTTCTCCAAAATGACTACTTCCACCCCAGAAAGAGCCATGTTTATGGTCAAAATAAATAGCATTAATTGGGCCAGATGTTTTTCTGTCAAACTCCAGCAAATAACCAAGTTTTTTGAGTTCCCTTCTTGTCCAATCAGGCGTTTGTTCATTCACTAACAAGCGACCAGGTTCAGAAAGATGTTTATCGAAAGAACTTTTCATTTGAAAAGAATTTACATTTGGGGCTTCACAAGCCTCTTGTACATTCATTTCAAACTCCACCATATTCAGGAAAAACTGTAATAGATTTTGGTCTTGAGAATCACCGCCCTGAACGGCAAAAGAAACAAAAGGAATATTATTGCGCAAAGCCAGGGTTGGCGTAAGGGTAACGCGTGGACGCTTGCCGGGTTCTAACACATTAAACGGATTATCAGCAGCATCTAACACAAAGGCCTGCATTCTTTGACTTAATCCAATACCTGTATTTCCAGCAACACAGGCGGGAATCCAACCACCACTTGGGGTCACACTCACTACCCAGCCCTCCTCGTCGGCTGTTTCAATAGACGTTGTTCCGGCAAAAAATCCTTCCCTATGTTCCTCAGACATTATAGAGGAATGGGAATTTTTATATTTTTCCAATAAAGATTTAAATGGATTAACTTTTTGTTCAAAAGGATATGGATCACCCGGACCTGCCAGCGTATCATTTCGATCGTATTGAATACTTTTCGCCCTTTCCTTTGCATACGCTTTCGACAATAAACCATTGATGGGTTCCGATGGGGAAAAATCAGGATCTCCATAATAAAAATCTCTGTCAGCGAAAGCGAGATGCATGGCCTGGCAGATGGTATGAATATATCTGGAGGAATTATAACCCATTGATTTTAAGTCGAAATTTTCCAGGATATTCAGCGCTTGTAGCATAACGGGCCCCTGGGTCCAGGTGGTTAATTTATAAACATCGATGCCTCTGTAATTTACAGAAACAGGCTCTTCCAGTTTAACTTTCCATTTTGCGAGGTCCTCCATAGTTATCAATCCACCCTGTTCTTGCACTCCCCTAACGATTTCTACGGCAATATCGCCGCGATAAAATCTATCATAAGCAGCCTGGATAGCTTCCTTTCTGGATTTCCCCTGTTTTAACGCAGAGGATTCAGCTTCCACCAATTTTGAGAGCATTTGAAAAAGATCTTTTTGAACAAAAATCTCACCTCCTTCCGGTGCTTCCCTGGGTTCGTTCAAATGAGGAAGAAAAATCTTTTTTGAATAAGGCCAGTTTTTAATTCTCGCCTTATTTTTTTCAATCATATCAGCGGTAGAAGTTTCCATGGGATAACCTTCAGCCATTTGCATGGCAGGTTTCAGCACTTGGGCCAAAGACATGGTACCATATTCGCTCAACATAGTAAATAATCCACCTGGAGTACCGGGGGTAACGGCTGCCAGCGGACCATAAGCGGGAGGGATATCAAAACCTTTAGACTTATAAAATGTGGGAGTGGCACCTGTTGGTGCAACACCTAAAGCATTAACGCCCATTACTTTACCTGTATGAGGGTTATAAATAAGGGCTTGAGTTTCTCCGCCCCAACTAAGAACGTCCCACATGGTAGCCGTTGCCGCGAGCATAGCACAGGCAGCATCCACCGCATTTCCCCCTTGTTGAAAAACGGTTGCACCAGCCGTTGCAGCTAAAGGTTTACCTGTAATAGCCATCCAGTGTTTACCATGAATGACAGGTTTTTGCGTGGTCTGCGCAAAACTCCCCTCAATTAGGAAAAGAAAAAAAGAGAAAGATAGAATTCTAAAATAAAACATAACAAGGTATTAAAATCGTTAAATCATTTACTTTTTGCTAGATTATTAATCCAATTTAACTGATCATCTGCATTAACAAAGTACTTTTTAAGATTGCCATTTTCATCGGCAGAATATAAAAAATCTACCCCATTATTTTCTTTTCGTATGATTATGTCCCAGACCCAGCTGTTATTATCAACCAATTTTACTGCATAGGCTGCCGAATTTTCTAACTTCAAGTCAACAAAATAAACAGTTTTATCCAGACTTGAAGAAAATAATTTATCTTCAAAAAATAGTATTTTAGTAATATCTGTGCGATGAAAAACAAATTTTTCCTTTGGATTTATCCTAACATTTTGTAAAAACTCACTCAGATTATACAAGAGAATTTTACCATTTTGAAATCCAAAGGAAATAATATTTCTTGATAAAGTCATTGCAGAAACAGGATTTGAAAATTCGCCGCTCCCCAACTGAATCAATGATTCAATTTCTCCCGAAGTTTTCCAAAGATAAAGACCTTTTTGAGTTGACAATAAAAATTTATTCTGATCAGTTAAAGGGACAATCGATAATAATTTATCACGAAGCATAGATTTAGAAATAACTCCATTTTCCAAAGAGAAAAGCACCAGTTCATTTTGAGTGGCAAGTAAATATTCCCCGTACTTAAACGCATTTAGTAAAGCAACAGCGGGCATATTTGAAGAAGAATTTAATAATTTATTAGGAGCCTTACCAGAATTAATAGCATAAACTCCTCCAGTAAACGTTCCAATAAGTGCAAAAGGCTCATTTTTTAAAGGTAAAGTTGCTCTAATTCGTTCCCCTATATCCACCTTATTTTTACCACCTCCAATAAAAAGATAGCCGTCGTCTCCACCGCATAAAAAGCTTCCATTTTGGTTACTAATAGTTCTTAATCCGGCTTTAGCTTTTAAAATTTGGGAGGATTTATTTCTTAAAGCTTCTAATTTAGTTGTCGCTATATTTAAAACTTGAAAAAGGGTATTATTTGGTTGTATTGTTCCAACGACTTCATTTGAAATTTCATTATAGTCATTAATTTTTGAATTCAATTTTGGTATTAATTCAAGCGGATTTTCATTTGCTAAAAATTCACCCACCAATAGAAACAGTTGATTTTTAATATTGCTAAACTCTTCCCTGGTTTTTGCTTTTTTTGTTGCTACTATTTCTTTTTCTTTAGCAATTTCAGCTTTAGTAACGGCAATTTTTGTTTCCTTAATTTGAGCCTCCAGATTTTTATATTGTTCCTTAATCGTTATAGAAGATTTTTCCAGATCACTACTTTTTTTAACCAACGATAAATTTTGTTTATTAATTGTAATTTCTTTGGTTTTTAATTGGGTAACTATTTGATTTATGCTATCCTTACTTTCAAATAAATCCCTATTTAATTGGTCAGCTATTAATTTTTTTTGGGCCAGATCTTCCTTAGCTTTTATAGCAACAAGTCTTTCTCTATTAGCAATTCTCTTTTCATTATGTGCATCGATTGCCAACAAAGAAACCACAGATATGGTAACGATTCCAACCACAACACCAATTAACATATTTCTTCGATATCTCTTTATCTCATTTTTTCTGGCATTTTCTTTTAATAACAACTCATTTTTATAGGTATTATAGCTCAAGGTCAGATAATCAATTGCATTTTGATATCCCGGAACAAGAAATTCCCCCCAAATTTTTGATGGTTGATTTTGTTGATACCATTGCCATATAAAATCTAAATCGGGCGGTCTTAGTAAAGAGGTTTTCCCTTCATCATACCTTAATTGATCTGTAATAAGTCCTTTATAAATTTCTCTAGATTCTTTTTCCTGTTCAAGCCAAGTTCTAAATCTATCCCAGTGGATAAAAATATTTTCATTTTTTATAACTAACAGACTATTTTTATGAAGTTGAAAGTTTCTATTGTCAGTATTCATAGAAATATCAGGAGGCAAAATCTCTAAAAACATTTCCTCCCCTCGGGAAATAGGCAGAAGTAAAGTTGAAATTTCTTCTAATGACGATTCGCAAATGGAGCTTAGATGTGCCAAAGTTCGTGGCTGAGTCAATTTACCCAAAGATTCCGTTGAGACCAAAACTTTAAATAATTTTTCGAAAACTTGTTTTCCTCTTTCATCCAAGTGGTCATAATGTAATTCAAGATGTGAGGCAAAACAATGTTGGATATTTCCAACGTTTGCCAGATCTTCCGGTTGAATAATAATATTTTCCTGATTCTTATCTTTCACCACAGACCAGGTTTTATACAATAAAAACTGTAAGTTTGGAAGCAAACGCATATCAGAACCAAATTGTGCAAGAAGAGTATCTACAGACTCAGGACTTACACCAATTTTAGAACCAACTAACGGATTCGAAATAATTCGTTTTAAATCGACGCCGCTAATTCTTGGTAGTAAATATTGCCCTTGATTCATTAAATCATGTAAACGGCGATATGGGGAGATATCAATAATATTTTCAGTTCCTAAAGCGATGACAACATACACTGCAATTTCTTCTGCAAAATTAGCACCTGTGATAGAATTAATATACTGATTAGTATCTTCATTAAGTGCAGCGGCGTTATTATAGCGATCTGTATTTAAAAATAAATCTTCAAATTGGTCAATAACAATCATTAAATTTTTTTTACCAAAAATTTCAGATTGTCGATAAACGGTTTCAAGTCCAGAGATACCTTCCTTTAATTTTTTTTCTATCCATAAATGTTGTTCAGGGGTAGATTTAATAGTTGGATTTAATAAATCATTTTCTGACAAAGCATAAGCAAGATTTCTTATTGGAGCCTGACCTGGCCTTGTTTTACAAATCACCCATTCTTTCCCAGCAAGTCCATTGTGTCCCTTTTTCAATGCGGGAATTAAACCAGAATCTAAAAATGATGATTTACCTGAACCAATCTGTCCGGTTAATGCAATAAATTTATGTTTATGTAACAACAACAAAACATCATCCACTTGTTTGATACGTCCAAAAAATGACGTTTGTTCAGATTCATAAAACGATCTGCTACCGGCAAAAGGTATATTCAGTTTGGCCATTGTTGCCATTTAGGTTTTTTGTTCAAAAAAAATACAATTTAATATTACTTTACAAAATTTTTTAACACTAAAGAAAATAAATGACTATTTTCCTATTTGTCATCCGAAATAAACTGAATAAATCACCTTCATGAGCGACCTATTTACCGATAAAATCAAGCTGGCTTTTCGTTCTTGCCAATTTCATATCCAAGGAATTATTCCTTATCATCTATTGGATGAATTATCCGTTTCTCTTTTTAATCTTCAAACTAAAGGGATTCTAATTGAACTAATTATTCTGATGGAGAATGAAAATAAATCTATAAAAATAACAAATACCCTTCTTCGTATTGCTGTAGGCGGGGGGCAAATATATTGTTCCTCTGATAATGAAAATAAATTTGGATATTTCATAAACATTGATAAAAAAATCCATATTTCAGCTAATGAATTAACAAACGAAATTGAAACAAATGTGCTTACAAGAATAACGAATGGAATATTAAACTTTCAAGACCTAAAAGCGGAATCAATACCTATTGTACATCAAAGTGGAAACCCTCAAATACATCTTACTGCCTCAAAGGAATGGGTAAAAACAGGAGAAAAAATTACATTATCATGGGAGGTTTTTCAAGCAGAATCCGTTATTTTAATGCCACTTAATTTAAGGTTACCCCCTAAAGGGAGTTATGATGTACAAATAAATATGGATTATTTATTTTCTATCCAGGCCCAAAACGATAATGCCATTTCAGAAAAAAGAATTTTTGTAAAAGCATTGACATCGTTAGGCTTGTCGTTTTCCTTATATATTTCCACAGATAAACTTAAAGATTATATTCCCCTACATGCTCATCCTGAAATTCCCTTCCACTATGCCATTCCGCCAGCTTGCCATCTTCGTTTATATTGGGAAGCAGATAGAATGGGTATTTTAAATGAGGAAAAATGGGGAGAAATACCGGCTAATGGGTTTAGAGACATACAATTTAAAGAAGATTCATCTCTTCATTTTACATGGAAAACTATTTTTGAAACTAAAAATACAATCCTCCATTTTTATATATTGCAAGAAAACCAAACCTTACCATCACAAAAACAAGCAAAAAAATTACCTTCGTTTTTAAAATTCTTTGAAAAAAGACCATGATTTATATTCCAAAAAAAAATCATACCTTTACTTTTATTGAACAAATGAATCTCTAAAATGTCCAGATTTCTTCATTTTGCCGCAGGTGTAAGTAAGGACATTATGTCAGAATGCCCGGAATCTGAAAAGATTAAATATGCAGGCATTGGAGCCAGTGTATATTTCACCACGTTAATGGCTGGACTATCAGCCTATTTTGCATTTCATCTTATTTTTCAGCAAGGTTTTGTATCTATGCTATTGTCATTACTATGGGCAGGCTTAATCTTTAATTTAGATAGATTTTTAGTTTCAAGTTTTCGAAAAAAGGGAAAATCAATTCAAGAATTTTTACAAGCATTACCAAGAATATTAATGGCTATTTTTATAGCTCTTGTCATTTCCAAACCATTGGAATTAAAATTATTCCAATCAGAAATTGATTTTAAATTAATAGAAATAAGAGGAGAAAAATTAATGAAAATTGAAAAGTCTTTTAATGAAAAGATTCTGAATATTGAGAAGAAAGAAAATGAATATCAAAAGTCGCTTCAAAGTAGTTTTAAATTAAAAGAATTCTATTACGCTCAGTATAAATGCGAATGTGACGGTACTTGTGGAACCAGAAATTCTGGAAGAGGAAGTGAATGCTTAAGAAAGCAAGAGAAATACGAAACTTATACAAAAGAACATCAAGAGATTCAACAAAAAATGAATCATAATCTAACCTTACTTTCAAACGAAAAGGTAAAGTTGAATATCGAAAAAGACAATGAAAAAGAGGTCTTAAAAAAGTATTTTTCCAAGGGTTTATTAGCCAGACTTGAAGCCTTATCAATGCTATCAGGAAACACTTCCATGGGCATTTTATTACTGTTTATTTTCTTAGAGACTGCGCCAATTCTATCCAAATTATTCGCGCCTATTGGACCTTATGATCATTTACTTCAAGGTAAGGAATACCCTTATAAAATTGCGTATATGGGTCAGGTTCAAGAATATCAGTTGACAACAGGATTAAAAACAATACCCGAAAATTCAGAAATCACCTCTTTTAGAAAAGAATCGGAAGATCGATCTCATGAAAAAATGATTAAAGATGAGGCTGCTATTCAATTAGCCCAATTACAAGAAAAATTAGTCAAACAGTTACTAAATAAAAAAGCTTAAATGATCACTTCTTTCCCTGAAAAATTTGGCTATATCTTCTTCTATTGTTTTTTCATTTATTCGTCTGTTATGGCACAGATAAAACTGGATGATATAAAAAACAAAATAACTACGAAAGCAGAAAAAGAAATTTCTTCATTGGAAATTAAAAATCCCCTTCAAAAAAAAGTTAATTTAGACAGTCTTAAAGAGAGATTAAAAGCAGGAGATACCTTAATCATGCATTTTAAATTAGATGACATCAAATCGCTAATAAATAAAACGATAAAGGACTCTGTTACCTATCCCGCTGTTAAGGTATTGATACCTAAAAAGGATAAACTGGAGTATGTTTATCCGGTAGATAAATCTGATACCATTCAACTTTATATTAAACATAAATCCATTTTAAAATTAAGTTCTGTGGAGGTTCTTTTAGGAAAAACACCTTTATACTCCAGATTGAAATTAAAGAAGAAAGAAGCTATTTACGTTAAAATACCTGCTATTGAAGCTGGAGAAATAACCGTTAAACTTTCAAATAGAAACTATCTACCCTTTAAAACAACGATATTTGTAAGAAATTTAAAGCAGGAAAAAAAAGTTACGCTCAAGGAGGCAACGGACACGCTTTATCATAATGATACAGTGATGGTTACTAAAGAAGAGTTATTATACCTTCCTCTTTCAGAACAATCCTTTAGTATAGGCGCTAAATTGGATCTTACAAAAACACCTTATTTTATATTTCCAATACCCTTTGATTTAGCAAAAAACGGGAAAGGTTGGGTTTATTGGATTGGATATAATCAGAAAAATTTAGATGAATTTAAATCAGTGGTATCTACAAAAGATCCACTGACAGAGTATGCTATGGATAAACTTCATTTTTTACCTTATTCGGAACCAAAGGGATTAACGTGTGCTTTTGTTAATGAATCAAATGCTTTGAAATTAACAAGAAATGGATCATTTTCACCTGCTTCACTTTCCCTGTCAATAAATAGTGGTCCCAATTATGGCAAGATTTTGGAAGCGACATCAAAATATCAAAAGAAATATTTATATTTGGCTTGCTTGAATAACAATGGCGTATCAGAACAAACTGTATATTTCAAAAGCATTTATTTGGAAGGCAAACCCTACACAGAACAGGTTATAAACAAAATACCCTCACTTATTAAGTATTTTAAAATTTATACAGAATGATCAAACAAATCCAAAAATACAGATTTGTATTCTATTTTTTCTTACTTAGTATATTCCTGTTTAATTGCGGAGCGAAAGATACTTATTTTAAGGCAAAGAAAAGCATCAGGCAGACAGAATCAACCCTGCGCTACATGAATAAAGATGCCTCGAAGATAAAAAGTGCCCTTGGCATGGAAGATGAGAAACCCACTGATGAGGATTCAATAAAAATGAAGGAAGGATTAGCCACTCCGGAACAACAGAATATGCTTAGAAGGTATGGTTATCTATATGATTTTTTAAATCCTAATAATCCAAATAAACTAAAAGCTAATAATTTTTATTGGGATTCCGTACAACAGATATATTTTATCAAAAGTCCAACGAACAGAAAATTAAGTAAAAAATATGAAGTTTTTGGCTGGCATCCTCATTGGATGGGATCAGCCTGGGAATCTTATGATTTTTCTTTATTGAGCACCATTGCCTATTTTGCTTACATTGTTGATCCGGAAACTGGATCTTATTCCAATCCAGCCCAAATACAAGAATGGAGAACAACAACAATGATTGATACCGCCAAAGTAAATGGAACGCGCGTATTGTTGAGTATGGCGAGTCATGGAGTAGCCGAAAATGATAGATTTTTATCAAATCCTTCGGCTTGGAATACTTTTACAGATAGTATTGCAAGTTTAATTATTGAAAGAAATGCAGATGGTGTAGATTTGAATTTTGAAAATGTACCAGAAAAGCATAAAGAATCTTTGGTTAATTTTGTAACTCTTTTGCGTACTAATCTTTCAAATAAAATGCCGGGTGGAAAGGTTTTTCTTTCCATTACCCTACCCTCCTACAGCACTAGGGATGCATTTGACCATGTAAAACTCGGAGAACTTGTAGATTTAATGGTCATAATGGGATATGATTATCATAAAGGGAAAGGAATCACAGGTGCTGTGTCCCCTTTAAGAACTACCAATAGAAATGGAATAAGTTTACAAAGCACCCTTGATTATTATGTTAAAAACCAACTGGATGTAGGGAAAACAGTTTTGGCTTTGCCCTATTATGGCGCTCAATGGAGAGGGAAAATAAATAATAAAGGGGTTTATGATACCTATTTTGATAAGGATATTCCTTACCGGGAGGTGATGAATTTATATGGAACAACTTACATCCCTCAATATGATTTTGTAAGTATGACCAATTATTTTTTTCTTGAATTTGGCGATAGCACTTCCGTAGAATGCTGGTATGACAATGCTTCAACCTTAGAGAAAAAATATAATTTAGCCTTAAGTTATGGATTAAAGGGGGTAGGAATCTGGGCATTAGGATATGATAATGGTTACACAGATTTATGGCAACTTATTGATAATAGGTTTACCTCTGATACGACAGGTGTAGTTAATCCCATTAATGAAGCGGAAGGATTTCCAGTTTTGATGAGTAGTTTCATGCTCAAATACAGAGATATTTTAACCTTAACTTATTTATTATTTGCATTAAGTGTAATAATTGGTTGGGTTATAGCTTTTGCAGATTGGCGAGTAAGGACTGGTATTTTAGGCCAGCAATTCTTCAGATACCTGTTTATGTTGATAATGACTTTGTTATTAGTGCCTTTATTAAGTATCATGAACTGGTTTACTGACGAGCGCATATCCTTACTTATTGCTTTTATTTTTGGTGCCTTTGTATTTTATTTCATTCAAAAAATACAGCTTACTTCTAATACCAAAAGACCTTAATAATCAGCATGAAAAAAACAATTTTAAAGGAATTAATGTGGTTTATAATAGCTTCAATCTTAGCTGTTCCCTTATCATTTGTGTTTTTAATGCTATTTAAACTCACAAGTTCAAATCCAAAATTGAATGAAGTAGAAAAAGTATTTACTATTCAACTATTTATGATAGGATGGTTAGTCATGTTCCTGTGTGTATATATAGTAAGGATAGTAATCAAAGCATTATTAAAATTAGTGGGTGTAAATGATGCAACCTCAGGAAATCCATAATTAAGATGATCCAAAATGTAATTCCAATTATTGGAAGTCAGTTAAACGAGTATTTGAAAAATTCTTTCGGTGAAACAGAGGACAGAGTTGTTGTCACTTCCGTTGCCAATAATTCCGGAGCTTCCTCCATAGAAATTGATAATAAAATAATGATTACTTTAATTAATGTGGAGGAAGAAAAATTAATACGAAATACAGGCTATAATCAATTTGGTGGTTCAAATCCATCCATTTACATTAATTTATATGTTTTATTCGCTGCAAATTTTCCTCAAAATAATTATAGAGAAGGATTAAGGTTTTTATCTGCAGTCATCTATTTTTTTCAAGGACAACATACTTTTAATCCTCAGAATACTCCTTCATTACCTGCAGAAGTAGAGAAAATAACGGTTGAAATAATTAACTTAGAATTTGCTGTATTAAGTAATATCTGGAGTATGCTTGGAGGTAAATATTTACCTTCTATTGTTTACAAATTCAGAATGCTTAATTTTAATCAATATGCAATGAATGAGGAGATAATACCCATATTAATTTCACCTGAATAGACCTAAGGTAAACAGATGCAAATAAATCATATTATACAATTTCAGGAGCTACTTTCCATTACGATAAATCATGGTTATTATTACAATAACAGGTGTAATGATTTCATTTTTGAAGTTGAAAATGAGACCATGCAAACTATTAAACAATATGGTATTATTGTTAAACAGGAACCAAATAAATTGATTCTGATTATAGATGCAAATAAAGATTTTAATCATTTTTGTTATCTCGGAGAAATAAAATTAAACTTTAAGATAAAAAATAAAAACCCTCAATTTTTAAATTTCACTGAGCTTCCTTTTATCTCAAACCAATGTATAAAATTAGAACAAATAACAGGAAGGGAATTATTACATGCTGCTGAAAATGTAACCATTGACATCTGCAATGAATCCTATTCAACAGCAGGAATTAATGGTAAAATAAATTTAAGTTTAAATAAGGAAAATGAACTTTTCGGACTATCCTCCTCTGAAAAAAATAAAATTCTTCCAATAAGGCATTTTATTAATTTTAAAGAAAGAAATGTTTACTGGAAATTTTTTATATATGGTACAAGTAAATATATGGAAGATATTGAAAGTTTATACATTTATGATAAAAGTCAAAAAAATAGCATAACATTCACAAAGGCCATACCTCTCATTTTACCCAATGGAAAAGATGGCTATTTATTTATTTCCGAAAAAACATTACCTCTTAAAGAAAGACCAAATAAGCAGCTTGGCTTATATGTAAACAAAAGAAAAAACACTGAAAATCTCTTAATCAAGAGCTTGCCTTGTCCAAACCCAAGATCTGTAAACTTTGATATTAAAACCGAAAAGTTCTATGTTCAAGAATTTATTTATATTTAATCACATAAAAGCAGAGTTTTTTATAAAATAATATTTATTTTAGAGCCGTAATCTACTTAACCACCAAAAAATTAAATAAAACGGCATGGCAAAAGTATTAGCAACACCTGGAGTTTACATCGAAGAAAAAAGTGCTTTCTCCTCTTCTGTGGTTCCAGTATCAACTGCTATACCAGCATTTATTGGCTACACGCAGAGAGCTTCAAGAGGGAATAAACCACTTACAAATATTCCAACAAGAGTAACCTCATTAGCGGAATTCGAAGAAATGTTTGGTGCAGGACCGAAAACAAAATTCACTATTGAACCAGACGAAAATGTTGGTTACACTTTGTCTGCGGATCAAGCAACAAGATATCTTTTGCACAGTTGTTTAAGACATTTTTATTCTAATGGTGGTGGAGATTGTTACGTGGTTTCTATTGGAAATTATGGAAACGGAATAAAGGCCATTGATTTCAATGATCCTGCAAATGGAAAGGGATTAGTAACTCTTTTGAAATACATGGAACCAACTTTATTAGTTATTCCAGAAGCTGTTTTACTAGAAGAATCTGATTGTTCAGCTCTTCAACAAGCTATGTTACTTCATTGTGGCTACACCATGAAGAATCGTTTTGCTATTTTAGATGTTTTTAATGGTGATAAAGAAAGAACATTTGATGATGAGGACGTAATTAATAAGTTTCGTGAAGGTGTAGGCGCTAACTTTCTTCAATGGGGTGCAGCTTATTATCCGTTTTTAAAAACAACCGTTGTTCAGTCCACAGATGTTGATTTCACTAATATTAGCAATAAAGATGGGCTTATTGAAATATTAACAAAAGAGGTGGTTGATGGTGTGGCAGCAGGTTTGGTCAGAGAATCGCGGGCAGAACTAATAAAAGCAGAAATTGCAAAAATTGCAACAGCTTCAACCGCGGTTGAAATACTTCTTTTAAGTGACACCCTGAAAGTGATTAGCCCTACTTTTAAGAGCATTCTTAGTGATATGCGTGAAATTTTAAATGTATTGCCACCAAGTGCCGCTATGGCAGGGGTATATGCCATGGTTGATAATTCTATAAACATTGCAAAATCTCCTGCGAATGTAAGTGTTGGAAATGTAATTTCGCCAGCTATCAACATTACAAATGAAGCACAGGAAGAATTAAATCTTCCATTAAATGGCAAAGCAATCAATGCAATACGAGCCTTTACAGGGAAGGGTACTATCGTTTGGGGAGCAAGGACATTAGACGGTAATAGTCAAGATTGGCGTTATATTTCTGTTAGGAGAACCATGACATTTCTGGAGCAAAGTATAAAAATTGCATCTGAAAGATATGTTTTCGAACCAAATACAGCCACTACATGGATTTCAATAAAGGCAACTATTGAGAATTTCCTTAATAATCAGTGGCAAGGTGGTCTCCTTGCAGGTAGTACCCCAACAGATGCATTTTCTGTAGAAATTGGATTAGGATCAACGATGACAGCGAATGATATTTTAGACGGTATGTTAAAATTAACTGTCAAAGTTGCTATAGTACGTCCTGCTGAGTTTATCGTTATTACGTTCCAACAACAACAGCAAAAATCATAAACTTAATTAACTAACATAAAATTCTAAATATATGGCAGCTCCAACGCCAGGTACAGGTGCAGATCAGGATCAAAATTGGCCGTTACCTAAATTTTATTTTTCTGTTGATATAGGCGATCAGACTGATCTCCCTTTTCAAGAAGTTTCTGGTTTAGATATTGAAACTGATGTAGTGGAATACCGTCATGGTAATAGTCCAGTGCATTCGACAATTAAAATGCCAGGATTAATGAAATACGGTGATATTACTCTTAAGAAAGGGGTATTTACTACTGATAATTCTTTCTACGACTGGTTAATTAAAATTCAGTTGAATACCTACGAAAGGCTTACCTTAGTAATTAAATTATTAGATGAGGATGCTTCTCCTAAAATGACTTGGACTGTAACAGGTGCGTTCCCTAAGAAAGTAACACCTACTGATATGAATTCACAAACAAGTGACGCTGCAATTGAGTCAATTGTATTTGCTTGCGAGGGAATAACCATTGAAGCAGCATAATATAAATGCCAATGAAATGTGGTAAAATATATGAATTAAATCCTAGAGGAGTTTAATCTCCCTAGGATTTCAGTTTTTTATATTTATTGATTAAAACCTGTAAGATACTTTTAATGATAGGTTCACCCAGAATAGTACCTCTACCAGGGTATAACTTCACAGTTTCGATTATAACTACAGTTTCTGGAAATGATGTACCCTTAATTGGAGATAATTATTTTAGTAAAATTTCAGGTATCTCCGCGACCAGAAATACAAAAACCTTACAGGCAGGTGCGGGTAATATGACAACTTATCACCTTCCAACGGAAGTAACCTATAGTCCATTGGTATTGGAGCGTGGAATAGTAGCGGAATCATCACCATTAACCGATTGGTGTACTAATTCTATATCTATGTCAATGGGAGGAATTAAAACAGCTTTGATCAAGGTTTTTTTACTTGACCCGAATACTTTAGAACCTTCTATGACTTGGGGATTTTACAATGCCTATCCTACAAAATGGACTATCAGTGACTTTGATGCTCAAGATTCAAAATATGCTTTTGAGTCCATTGAATTTAGTTATTCTTATTATTCCAGAATATATTGACCAATGCCAGTTGAAATAAGACAATTAGTCGTCAAAGCAAATGTTAAAGACCAGGCTGGAGAAAAATCAGTATCGGAAAGTAATTCTCAAAATTCAAAAAATAAATCAAAGGATAACTTAGGATTTTACGAAAAGGAGGAACTTATTAACGAGGTAGTAAGGAGGGTTATGGAACAAATTAAATCTCAAACAAATTTATAATGTTTCCTTCTAATCTTTCAATTAAGGCTTATTCAAGTTTAGCTTATACAGATTTATTAGGTACCTATCAACTCCAAATAAATCCTGGAAGTGTGGTGTGTAGTTACGGAAAAGATGATTTCGAAGGGATTGAACCAAAAAGTGCTAATGGAGGGGCTATTCCACCTAAACTCTTTACTTACTTTAAGGAATCTGTATCATTTAATTTTACCTTGGATTTAACTGGTGTTATTCCAAGTGTTCCCGATGGAATGACGTCTTCTGAAATAAATTATTTTTCAGGGTTGGAAGATTCTATTAAAAAGTTAAAAGAAGTAACTATAAACCCACTTCGTTCCACACACATGCCACCCTACGTACATTTAATTTGGGGGGATATTTCATTGAAAGGCTTTGTAGGTGAATTAGGGATAGAATACACCTATTTTAATTCAGAAGGTAAAGCTGTTCGTGCTGACATTTCTATAAAAATCGAAGAATTCATCGATCAAAATGTTATAGAATCAAAATTTCAAAGTCCTGATATTACCAGAATTCCTACTATTAAAGTAGGAGATACTATTCCAGCATTGTGTAAAGAGTTTTACAGTGATAAAAAATATTACTTGAAAATTGCAGAAATCAATAATCTGCCATCTTTTAGAAGACTTAAACTTGGAGAAAAATTATTATTTCCACCATTGGAAAAATAAAGATTTATTATGTCTGGAATATCACCATTAGATTCTACGGGAAAACCTACTTCTTTCAACATTTTTATAAATGGGTCTTTACTGCCCACAGATTTAATAGTATATAAAATTTCAACCTCCGAAGTAGTTAATAAAATTGCCCGGGCAAAAATTGAAATTATTGGTGGGGATACAGCCTTACATCTATTTCCTGAAAGTGAAGAAACTACTTTTGAACCTGGTATAGCAGTTAAAATAAGCCTGGGTTTTGACCAACTTAATGAGGTAGTATTTAGTGGCATTATTGTTAAGCATTCTATATCTATCAAACCTGGTTACCAAAGTTCCTCTTATAAAAATCTGGTCGTTTTAGAATGTGCTGATAAAGCCATTGAAATGACCTATCAAAAAACATCTGAGATTTTTGTTAATAAAACAGATAGTGATATTTTTACCACTTTGATTACTGCTAAAGGAGTCACAAAAACGATTACCAGTACAACCTATTCACATCCTTTTCTTATTCAACATGAAATGACCAACTGGGATTTTCTCCTGCTTCGTGCCAAAGCGAATGGATTTATTGTTTTTAATAGTCAAGGAAAATTAACCGTTGGAAAACCAGAACCCGCCGCAGGTTCAAAATCTAAAAGCACTTTAATATACGGAGATAATATCGCTGATTTCGAAGGAGAAATAGATGCAACCACTCAATTACAAGGAGTATCCGCTGGAACTTTTAACCCATTTACCAATGCAGCAGTCAGCCAGACAGGTTCAGAACCTACAGGAATCCCTGCCCAGGGCGATTTAACGGGTAAAAAATTAGGTGCCGTAGCCAGTCCGACTATATTGAAAATGAATTATGATAGCCCAATGCTATCTTCAGAATTAAAGGTTTATGCCGATGCATTACTTGTTTTATCAAGAATTCAAAGAATAAGAGGTTCAGTAACTTTTCGTGGATTAAATATATTTTCGCTGGGTGATATTGTCACTTTACAAGGTTTTGGTAGTAGATTCAATGGAGAAACCTTAGTAACTGGAATTGAACATTCCATGGCTGATGGAGTATTTTTAACTAAAATTCAATTTGGATTACAACCAAATATATTAAACGGGGAGAAAATTCCTAATCAAATACCTGTTTATAATCCAGTAAAAGGATTACATATTGGGAAAGTAACAAAGATAGATGCAGATCCAGATGGTGAATATAAAATTCAAGTGTTAATACCCGCTTTGAAACAAACGGGACTTGGAGTTTGGGCACGTTTAGGACATCTTTATGCAACATCCGGTGCGGGAAGTTTTTTCATTCCTGAGGTTGGATCTTCTGTGGTCATTGGATTTTTAAATGAAGATCCACGTTTCCCCGTTGTATTGGGAAGTCTCTATAATAGTTCCAATGCTCCTCCGGAAACAATTAGCGCTGAAAATCCCAAAAAAGCCTTGTACTCAAAATCTTTATTAAAACTTGAATTTGATGACAAAGATAAAATTCTTACCTTGCTAACTCCGGGAGGTAGTTCAATCATTATTTCAGACAAGGATAAGGAAATCAACATAAAGGATCTTAATGGGAATAAGATAAAAACTTCCTCTTCTGGAATTGAAATAACCAGCGATTTCAATATTACGATTAAAAGTGGACAGAAAGTAGTAATCACTGGAACTACAGGAGTAAATGTTGAGTGCTCAGGAGGGGATATTGGAATAAAAGGTTTAAATGTTGCAGCTGAAGCCCAAGTAAAAGCCTCTTTTAAGGGAACAGCGCAAGCAGAACTTGTTGCTTCAGGTCAGACAGTAGTTAAAGGCGGCGTCGTCATGATAAATTAAAACAGACAAATATGCCATTAGCAGCCAGAATTACCGATTTGCACGTTTGCCCAATGACCACTGGGCCAATCCCGCATGTTGGCGGTCCGATTATTGGACCAGGATCGCCTACTGTGCTAATTTCTTTTTTACCTGCTGCCATCATGGGGGACTCAGCTGTTTGTGTTGGACCGCCTGATTCTATTATGAAAGGTTCAGCAACTGTATTGTTTGGTAATAAACCTGCTGCAAGAATGGGTGATACTTGTGCACACGGTGGTAGTATTGTTTTGGGATGCCCAACCGTAATCATAGGAGGATAAATATGTCAACAGATAAATCATTTCTTGGTACTGGATGGAGTTTCCCTCCTACTTTTCATCTCGAGAAAAAAGGGTTGCACATGGTAAGTGATGAGGAAGATATTAAGCAGAGTATTGAAATTTTTCTGGGCACAAAATTAGGCGAAAGAATTATGCGTCCAGAATATGGAAATCCACTTTATCAACATGTATTTGAAATATCTTCTCAAAATAATATTGATTGGATATTAAAGGACATAGCCCTTTCCCTTCGAATCAATGAACCACGCCTCTTTATACATAGTATTTCAGCAAATAAAGAGAGAATTTTGGATGGCATCCTTCAAATTAACCTTGATTATGAGATTGAAAGTACCAATGTTAGAAATAATATTGTTTATCCTTTTTATTTTGCCGAAGGAACCACTATCACCTAACAAATTAAGTTACGTTGAATACTTTATACTCTTATCAAGGATCTTCAAGGAAAAATCGCATAAACAAAGCGCTTGATTGTCAATATTTTTTACCTGACGAACGCACTACCGGTGATTTTCTGCAATTTGTATATAAACATGCGCAGATATTAAAATTCTATGGCATAGATGGGAATGAAAATGAAACCTGGAAGTCATTTTTTGAGGGTGATGATTCCTTTTTATTGGCGGAAATTGCCGGCATAAATATTGAATCAATTGAAAAAGAAAAAATAAAAATTCTCAACTTATTTGAAGGTTATGATGCATTGTTAGCTAAAATTAATCAGTTTGAACAATTCTTCATTTTTTGTTTAGACCTTCTAAAAGATTTAAATTCCTGGTATAAAAGGGCTTCTGAAACAAATAAAGGTGTTCATGTTACTTCTATCGAAAATGAACTTTACACCGCAATAATTTCTGAGGGAACCACCATTCTATCGAAACTCATAGCGTATGACATGGCAAAAACATCTTGTGATCTACCCATTTCTATGCAAAATGATTATTCATCCTTTTTATCCATTTGGAAAATTGAAGATACGGAACCCATTTCCATTTATCATTTTGGTGATAATGAATTAGAACAAATAAGTCACGCCTTAAAAGAAGTTATTTTATTGTATCCTCCCATCATTTCCATCTTTAGATCTTTAAATTTTAAAGCACCTGATTTATTTAAAAAAACATTTTATGAGAATGAAAATCATCCACCTCATAATGGTTTAATTTTTGCATTTCTTGAATTATTTGCTGTTTTAAAAACCGATTTAAATAAACTTACCCAGAAACATTTAGACTTCTTCTACGCTAAGGTTTTAGGGCAAAAGCCTAAAACTGGAAATCCAGATTCACTTTTTGTTTATACCATTTTAAATCCTGATTACAAAGATGTTATTCTGGACAAAGATACTATTTTACATGCGGGGCAAAACGCTGCGGGTTTTCCCGAAAAATATACAATTGACCAGAGTATTCAAGTAACCGCGGCTTCCATAAATAAATTAATCACGCTTTATGTTAGTAGAAATCCACTGGTAGATGTATATTCTCAATTTAGATTAGTTTCAGGAATTTATGGAAAAGAAATTAATGATACAACTGATTTCGAAGCATTTGCATCACTAGGCGAGGAACAACTTTTCTTAGGAGAGGAAGAAAAAACAATGTCAAACATAAAAATTGGTTTTGCCATTTCATCCCCTACCTTAAGATTATGTTGTGGAATTCGATCCATCACGATATCTTTTTATTTCTCCCCAGAATCGATTGACAAGTTAACTTTACTGCTCCTGGACATTGCAGAAAAAAGAAATATTACACCTGAAGAAGTTTTTCACGAAATATTTTCTCATGCTTTCAACATATCCTTAACTGCGAAAGATGGTTGGGTATCTCCAAATAGTTATCGTGTCATTACACCTGCTGATTGGACAAAGGATCCAATCACCCTTACTTTCGAACTTGACGAATCTACTCCGGCTATAATCCCATTTAATGAAGAAATTCATCTTGGTAATTACAATTCAATACAACCCATTTTGCGTGTTTTAATGAGTGGTGGGCTAACCACACATCCCTATTCTTATTTAGAAAATATGAACTTAAATGAGATTGAACTTGGGGTTAAAGTAAAAAAGTTAAAAAACATAAACTTATTTAATCATTTAGGAGCTATTGATTTTTCAAACCCATTTCCCCTTTTAGGCCCTATGCCTAACATCGGGTCCTATTTTGTAGTTGGCAGCACTGAATTATTTTCAAAAGATTTAGACGATTTAAAAATAGCCCTGGAATACCAACCCATAGGACTAGATGGTGGGACATTTGCCTCCCATTATGAGGCTTATCAAAAAAATATCGAAGCCAAATCTTTTACGGTAAGTCTGACTGGCCTCTCTAATTTTCAATTTAATCCTGAAAATCGTGTTGAAGCACAAAAATTTTCCTTATTCAATTCAGAACCTGTAGATGGTATTCCTGAAAAGGTCACCTTTGATCAGATTGATTTTTCCAAACTTCAAATCAAACCGAATTACAACCTACCAGAAGAAGTAACGGAGCAGTATAACAGCGAAAAACAAACAGGATTTCTTAAATTTACTTTATCAAATCCTCCCATGGGTTTTGGTTTTGACATATATCCAAAAATTTTTGTAAGTGCAGTAACCGAAAATGCAAAACCAAATTCCTTGCTTTCCGGAGAAAAGCCAGTAAAATTGGTACCAAATAATCCCGTTTTTCCAATAGTTTCTGATATCAAAATATCCTATTCATCTAAAAGCAAATTCCAGTTTGATGAAACAAAACTCTATGAAAATAACCCGGTTAAAGAGGAGAAAATTTACCATTTACATCCTTACGGCATAGAAAATATTTTTTCAGAAGGCAAACCCAAAAGAAAACAAATAATACCAAGCTTACCGGAAGAAGGATATCTTTTTATAGGTATTGAAAATTTAAATTTACCCCAGCAACTAAACCTGTTGTTTCATACAAAAAGAAGTGAGCAGTGGGAAATTGGACACAGACCTGATGTTAAATGGCAATATCTCTCTCGCGAAGAATGGATTGATTTTGAACATGATGGTATCTTAAATGATGGAACCAGAAACCTCATGGTCACAGGTATTATTAGTTTTGTACTTCCCACAAATTTGACGAAAAATAATGATATTTTATCCGGGGATAATTATTGGATTAGGGCAGTAACCAGACAAAAAGCTGATTTATTTAGTAAAATTATATCCATTTATACAAATGCAACAACTGCTACTTATCAATATACCACAGATTCAATAAATCATCCTATTCAATTACCAGCAAATAGTATAAGTGATATTTTTATTCCGATAGAAGGAATTATGAATATTAAACAACCATTAGATTCCTTTAATGGCACCCACCATGAATCAGATGATATTTTTCATACCCGAGTAGCAGAACGAATCAGGCATAAAAACCGATGTTTGACGAAATGGGATATTGAACACATGCTATTAAATAGATTTGATGAATTAAATCAAGTAAAATGTATTGGAAGTAATAGTCATGAAAATTTCATTTCCAAAGGGGAAATTGTCATCGTTGCTACACCAAAAGTAAATGGTGAAAAACAATTTTATGAACCTAAATTAAATCCAGAGCTCATAGAAGAAATTAGAGCTTTCATCATTGCCCACACCAGTCCTTTTCTAAAGCTTGAAATTAGGAATCCCAGTTATGAATATCTCAGACTAAAAGCAAAAGTTATATTTGAAGGTAAATCAACAGGCCGTTTTATCAGAGAATTACAAAAAGATTTACTCCAATTTATATGTCCGTGGTTCTACAATGACAATGTGGACGCTTCTTTAGGTGGTTCAATTAAAAAATCTGCTCTAATACAATTTGTGGAATCCAGACCTTATGTGAAATTTTTGACCGGTCTTTCAGTCATTCAATTACAAATAAATGATAATGGGCTTTATTTATTAAAAGACACCGCTTCAGATATAGAATCAACAGATAGTTTATTAAAAGGAGGAACCCCTTGGTCTGTTTTAATACCAAGTTTTTCTAATGACATTACCATATTGGAAAAGCCCCAATTTCATGCTCCTGAACCGGCAGACCTCTCTGATTTCCGCATTGGAAACACCTTCGTCGTTGCTTCTGATAATCCTCTATCGGCGGCTGACTTAGATATTAAGGATAAAAATGAGATGTTAAATGGAGCAAACCAATATCCTACTTTATTCACCCTCAATTTTTAAATAATCATGGCTATTTTAAATAGGATAACCTTGAAAAATTTCTTTAGGAAAGGTAGCGTTCCTACAGAAACTAATTTTGCTGACTTGATTGATTCGTCCATTAATATTGTGGAAGATGGTATAGGAAGAAGCGTAGAAGATGGCTTTCGAATCTCTCCTATGGGTTATTCAAAAAGACTTCTCTCATTTTATGAAAATTCACAAAAATCAAATCCAGATTGGTTTATTAGCTTAAATGGTGGAAATTCAAAAGGATTAACTTTTCATCAAACAGATAATGATCATAGACTTGTATTAAAAAATGGTGGAAACATTGGCATTGGCATTTCAAACCCTACCTCAAAATTAGAAGTAAAGGGTTGCATTGGGATGGATGCCAGAAAGGGAACTTTTGTAGAGGGACAAGTTCCGGGTGATGGAAAATGGCATAATCTTATAGCTGAACTTGACGAGATAAATGCCTTTGAGATCATGGCACAGATAAGTGGAAAAAAAGGAAGTGGTCGATATGCTATTGCCCATGCTATTGCCTTAGCTACTTTTGGTGGTTATTTGTCAAAATGGTCGATTCGGAAAACTGCCGCCAATTATGGTGGATTTTTAAATCAATTACAATTCCGATGGACTGGATCGGTTAATAATTATGCCCTACAGGTCAGAACCAGAAGACATTATGGCTTAAATGATCAAAATGCAGAACCCTATCAAATTAAATTTAACGTAACCCTGCTTTGGTCTATTTCAGAATAAAGTCTAATAAGTATAATGAAAAAAGCACAAACGGTAAGTAAAGCTAATTATGAACAACCATCCCTTGACTATGAATGGTTGAGGGAAAAAGCGCTATATTTTTCTCAGCAATTTTCTGGAAATATTTGGACTGATTATAACTATCATGACCCTGGTGTTACCTTTATGGAGCAATTGTGCTATGCAATAACTGATTTAGCCTACAGAACGCAATTTCCAATATCAGATTTATTATATATTAAAAATGATAAAGACCATAAAAATTCAGACAATTTATTGTTCCCACCTTCATTAATATTTCCATCAAGTCCCATTATCATTAATGATTATAGAAAATTATTGCTTGGGAAAATTCCAGAAATAAAAAATTGTTGGATACATCCTATAAAGGACGATGGAGCTGGTTATCAGGGTCTGATTGATATACTAGTTCAGGCTGGCAAAGAACTGAAGTCAGAAGAAAAAGAAGATCTAATAATTAAAGTTAAACATGAATTCCATGCAAACAGATTAATTGGCTTTGATATCAATAAAGTAATTATTATGACAGGGGTGAAAATAAGCCTCCAAGGTAAAATTCAAATCGATCCTGATGCCGTTGGTGAATTATTGTTAGCTCAAATTTTTTCAAAAATCAATGAATTCTTAAATCCTGAAATAAAATTCCAACATCCTGATGATTTATTGAAGGAAGGTATTGATCCAGATATTATTTTTCAAGGACCTTCACTTCCTTATGGTTATTTAGATGATTCAGCTTTAAAACCAGCAGTATATGGTATATATTTATCAAGATTAAAAGAACTAATTGCTGATGTCCTTGGTGTGAAATTAGTAGAGGAACTTAGTTTAATGAAAAATGAGGTCCGTTGCCATGAAAATTTAATAACCTTTGAAAACGATGAATTTCCTATTTTGGATAAAAATTTATTGCAAAATGAATATTCAGGAAATAATATAATTATTTTAAAAAATAATCTTCAATATAAAACTGATCTACAAACCACACAACAATTTTTCAATTCACAAATCGCAGATAGTTTGCAAAACTATAGAACACCAAAAATAGTTTCACAAGAAATTATTCAAGGCCGGTTCAATGCTGAAGAAATCAACGCTTATTATTCCATTCAAAATGAATTGCCTGATATTTATGGTCTAAAAGAGAATTCCCTACCATCATCCGCTTCCTATCAAAGAAGGGCGCAAGCCTTCCAACTTAAAGCTTATTTAACGTTTTTCGAACAAATATTAGCAAACTATTTAGCTCAATTAGTGAATACTAAAAATTTATATTCTATAAATCCCGAGTTAAATCAATCCTATTTTTTTCAAGTACCTCATGATATTCCACAGCTTAATAAAATAGTGCATGGAGAGAATTTAGATCAGTATGAAAGGAATCTGGGGAAAATAACTGCAGAAATGGATCCTTTTTTTGAAAGAAGAAATAGGATACTTGACCATTTATTAGCTCGATTCGGGGAAACATTCCCCGATGATATATTGAAAAAATTTGAAAACCTTCGAGGTTTATCCTCAAAAGTAGCCATAGAAAAAGAGATGATTCTTGCAAAAATTCGATTCCTCGAACAAATCTTACCTATTGGATATAAAAGAGGTGTTGGCTTTAATTACTTGAAACCATCCTGGGAGACTAAAAATATTTCGGGTATTGCTCAAAAATTAAGTCTTCTGCTCAATATAAAAAACCTGGAAATAAAATCATTTGTTAAACCACTCCTTCAGTATGCAAATATAACCAGAGAAGAAAATCTAAAACAAAATTGGGTTAATACTTCCTTAACGCTTGAAAATAATCAACCATTGGAGGTGCTAAGATTAAAAGATGGAGCTTATGAAAACGATAAATTATTTTTCTACGCAGAAAATAGTCATTTAATTCATGATTTATTCTTACACGGTATTGCAAATCAATACTATAAATTAGTGCGAACAGGTTCTTATCCTGATTTTATTTACCATCTAATTTATAAAAGTCCTCATATAAATATTGAAACCGTAATATTTGAATCACAAGAAGAAAGTCATTGTCTTGATAAATTAAACAAGGCAACAGAACGTTTTATTTCTTTAAACGAGTTATGTGAAGGTTTTCACCTCATAGAACATATTTTACTCAGGCCTCTGGAAGCTATAATTTATTCTTTATATTTTTATGACGAAAAAGGCGATATATATATTAAAGGAACAGTATCAAATAATTTAGTCAAACTGAAAAATTTAGTTGAGGATTTTCCATTTATAGCCTTGAAAAAGGAAAATTATGGCATTATTGAATTAGTGCAACAAACTAAATATCAAGTTGTACTATACAATGATCGGAATGAAATGATAGGCAAGATTCAAAAGGAATTTTACTCCACTTTCGTTGCTGAAAAAGAAATGGAAATAGCTATTCAATACTTTCAGGATATTGTTGATGGTAAAAAAGAATTGGAGTCATCTTTTGAAATTTTACAGGAATCATCTCCAGCTACTATGTTCCCCCTTACCTTTGAATTTTCTAATGCCTCAAGTATCATTTTTCCAAATTGGCCAGCAAGATTTCAAAATGAAGATTTTAAAATTCTATTAAAAGATACCCTGGATAGTTTAATTCCAGCCCATTTTAATTTTAAATTGTTCTTTATTGATATTGAAAAAATGAGCATTTTTGAAGCTGTATATCAAAAATGGCTGGAAGAGAAACAAAAATTAAAACCTGATTTTAATTCCTTGGATAACCTTTCTCTCCAACTTGTTCAGCTTATTCTTTCTTACGATTAGAAAATAATCAGCAATGAATAATAAGGATGGACATACCATTGAGAAACTAACTTTTGATATTCAAATTCCCAGTGAAAAACAATTTAACTATATCTCTGATTTAATTTCAAGCATAACAGAACATGAATTAAATGCTATATTAGATGTAATATTAAATAAATATAATATTCAAGATCAGACTATTCGTATTCCAGAAATAACATTGGATCTTGGAAATATTTCTGAAACAGACACCAGGAACCATATAATTTCACAGTTTAAAATAGGCTTGGGAAAATGGTTTGAAGAAAAATTCTCTACTAATAATTATACAACAGATAAGGAGATTAAAACATTTTCGCTGTCTGACAGAGAATTTAATCTGATTAAACATTTTATAACCTATGGAAATATTCCCTGGTGGGGTGTTAATCCACGATTTTTTCCAGATGAATCATTAAAAAAATATATCAGGGAAGAAAGTATTAAAACTAAAAATCTTATTTTCACCTTAGGGAAAAATAAGGATAATAGAAAAAGAATTGTTTATCAATTTAAAGACGAAACCTTATATCAACTATTTGGCATTTTAAGTCCCAGACCTTCCTCTTTTTTCAAGCAATATGCAACTGATCTTACAGAAATTCATCAGAAGCAAAAAGTGGTTGAAGAAGAGGATCGTGCTTTCAAGAAAGTTTTACAGGAGCTTATTCTCACTTACTTAGTCTCACATACTGCTACCAGTATTGACCAAACTTCTTTTTTTAAAAAGCAGCTACTATTACTTTCAAAACGATATGGTATTTCATATAAGACCATATTGGATAGAATTAATGAGGCAATCAAAACACTTCCTGAAACATACCCACAAACATTTGGCATCAAAAATATAGTTAAAGAACTTTTGAAAAGAGATTTCCTGACTATTACCTTACCAAAGCCTTCAAAAAACCTCAATTTTAAAGAATATAATGAATTACTAACCCTTATTTATACATCCAATCCAAATCAATTAGTAGGAAAATATAAATCAAAAAAAGAAAGAGACCGATTAATTCGTCTTATGCTGCGCCAAAATAAGCAGAAAACCTTCCAATTATTAAGTGGCTTACACAGAAAATTCAATATCAGTAAAGTGCATACAGCCTCCCTTTTCTCAGAAGGTTTACTACTTGAAATGATGGAAATATGGCATCAACCACATTTAGGAATGGCTAATTCAATGATTGATTCTTTTAAATATTTAAACAATAAATTTTTTATTTTTTCAAATAGTAACGTTAATGTTAGGGGAATTATCTATTCCCATATTTTATCATATTCCTTTGCAGAAAAAAAATCAAGTAGTATATCAGCTAGTCAGATTATTAAAAATATTACCAAAACATTTAGCCTAAATAAAGAATTTTTAATTAGACAATTTTATGAAGCCTCACTCTCCTATTCACCAAAAATAAAAAATAAACCCTTAATTAAATTTTTAAAAAATGAACAAAGTTTAACCATAGATTTCCCCAATTATTCTAAACTCAATCTTTTTCAATTAAAAAATATTCTGGGAAAATACTTAGGTACCAATTTCCCTTTGTTTGAAGAGTTTATTAAAAATGTTACCTATTTATATCCTTCCCTAAAGGTATTTATTAGCCAACCGGCTTTTTATATTAACATGATAAATAAATGGATGGAAAAGCTTGAACGAAATGAGCATTTCCCTTCTTTTATAGATGAGTTAATAACTTTACTTAGTCAAAAAATACCCCTTGAAAGCGGTGTTTTTTATCAATCTTTATTTTTAAATAAAAAAACTATTTCAGCGAAACTTTTTAAAGTCATTCAACAAAGAGTAAAAAACGAAAAGAACATTTCAGCAGAAGGTATCAAACAAATTTTATCCGATGCTAAAAATTATGATAACATTGATCTTCCACAGTTAAAAAATATACTTGCTAAGTTACTAAAAGGTAATTACCTCTTATTTGAAGAATTCATTAAAAAGGTTTTTAGCATTTATCCATCGTTAAAGTCTTTTATAAATCAACCAGCTTTTTATATTTTCCTAATAAACATCGTTTTATTAAATCAATCCGACATAAATAAAATTGAACATTTTTTATTAAAAGTTATTTCGAAATTAGCTAATAAATCAAAAACACCCATAAAAACATTTATTTATCCATTATTAAAAACAAACAGTGTTATACCTGATAAATTGACAAAAACATTAAGATTGGTTTATGAGACAATATTAGAAAAGAATCCAACTTATGCAGAAACAGTAGAAACGACATTTAAAGCGTCAGAATCTATTGAAAAATTAATTGATATTTTAGGTAATTCACTGTTTAACGAATTTATAGGAAATGAAGACACTGATAAAACAACCCTTTTTTTAGAAGTTTTACTGGTGCAAAGAGAACTTGTTTTAGAGAGGTTATTTGAGCGCAAGTTTAATCCAGCCATTCCCTTTTTATTAGTGAATGGATTACCAGAAGAAGCCCTTCAGTTTCTTCAAATGAGCATTGCCGGTGAATCTTACACTGAATTAATCAATGCCTCAAACGACTTAAAACAATGGTTTAACCGATATAATATTATTAAACTACCAAGAAACAAAATAGGCTTATGGGTCAAACAAAACACTTTACATTTTATTCTACTAAATGAGAGAAGCAAATTTAAAACAGCAGATTTTTATCAATTTATTTTAGAAAAACTACAAAAAGAGAGAATTTTACAATTAAAAGAACTCGATAAAACGATAGATAATTTGCCTTTTGCCTTTAAAAGTGAAATATTTGATTTCATTTCTGAGCAAAATAATATGCCTCTGCCAAAGGCCTGGAGAGACAATCAATTTTACAACGATGTTCTAATCCACTACTTATTGACAGGAAAAATTCAAGGATGGTTAGATAATCCTTATTTGGAAATAAAAGAACTGGATTATATTTTTAATGAAGCAATTAAATCTGAAAATTTATCTTTAATCAAAGGTATTTTAGCTATACCAATGACCAATAATGTATTAAATAGAATCTTTTCATTGATAGGAAGAAAGGATCCATTGGTTATTATACATTTAATTAATAAAATATTTCCACAAAAGTCCATACTTTCATTTTATCAATCAGTGTATAAAATAACAGAAGGTTTAAATATTTCAAGTGAAATAAAAAGATCCATTTTTATTGTTTTCATGCAAAATAAAATGTGGACGATAATCAATCCAATACTTCGATTTGAAATGATAACAGATGGAATAAATAAAATGTATAACACCAAAATAAAATTAGATGAAGCTGAAATATCAGGTCAATCATTTAAAATAACCTGGCTACAATACTATTTGGAATCTGGATTTTGGCCAGAAGGATTTCCAGAAGAAAAAATTTCTTTATATATAGCATTTTTAAAATCTAGCATTCTTGAAAATCCCATTTTACTTTTAAATATCACAGAAAATCTATCCTATTATTCATTTCACCAAAACATCCTTAGGGAAATATTTTCAACTAAAGAGATTGCATTTATTTTCAAAGAAATTTTGAAAATAAAAAATATAAACTCCATACACCTGGAAAATATTATAGAAATATATCTTTTAAAAGGTACCAAATATGTCAATGTAAAAAAATTAGAAATACTCTTTGACAGTTTATTAAGTCTCCTGCTATTTGAAAGAAACCAAAATATTAGCATTGATAATCAATTAATGAGTGATTTAGGATATACTATTACTGAAATCAACAATATTGAAAAACCTAAAATCAAATCGCAAAACTCTTTATCTGCCTGGGATAAAGAAATTTCCTTACTTGATTATTATTTAACTTACGGATCTATTCCGATAGAACACCCTTATTTTGATGCTAAAAAATGGCATTTTCTTATAGAAAATCTCAAAATTAATGCACCAAGAAATTTGATGTACAAATTACATTTTTGGTCAAAAACCCCATATAAAATAAATAGGTTACTTGAATTAGTTTCTGAAAATACGGCAATCTCATTAATTTCATTAATTAATAAGGAATTATATGAACAAATAATTTTTTTAGAAAAGTTGATAGATCACGTAACAGGGGAAAATTTGAGACAAAAATTAGGTTTTAAGGATGAAAAAACTTTTATAAAAAACATATTATATATGTGGAGTAAAAGTCAAAAAATACAACCATCTCCAATACCTATTATATATCTTTTCTATACTATGTACGTAGAAAAGAAAAGAATTCAGCCAAACATTCTCTTAGCACTCATTGTTGAAAAAGTAAAAAATGTTTCAACCAAACAGATTAATGTAATTAAATCATTACAAAAGTATGCTAAGGATACCTATATTGAAAAAAAGATAAAAAAGGAAACACCTGTAATTCCAGAAGGGCTATCTCCAGAATCAATCTATATTGCAAACGCTGGTTTAATATTATTATGGCCGTTTTTAGGTCGCTTTTTCCGAAGATTAAATTTAGTTGGTGCTAAAGAATTTATTGATGAAAGCAGCAGGATGAGAGCTATTTTACTGATACAATATTTGGTAACTGGTAAAAAAGAGGCTCCAGAATATGAATTAGCATTAAACAAATTATTGTGTGGTGCTGAAATGGATTTAGAAATAGATTTAGAAATAGAAATAACAGAGGAGGAAATAAATTTATCAAATTCTCTATTAACAGGGGCCATTACCAATTGGGAAAAGCTAAAGGGTACACGAATAGGAACCTTTAGAGAGACCTTCCTTCAGCGCAATGGGTCATTATACTATATGAATAATCGTTGGGAATTGAAAGTTGAAAAAAAAGCTTATGACCTATTACTCGAAACTCTTCCCTGGGGAATTCAAATGATTCAAATGAGTTGGATGAAGGAACGATTAGTGGTTTTATGGCGGTAGTTTAACTTCCCCTAATATTATATAAAATCCTGACAAATAACTGCCTGCCTCTTTGGGGAAAAAAGGGTACAAATCCATTTAAAGAACCCGGCTGCATGGAACCCATAGCGGTTCTGATTCCAGGATGGTAATATGTATCATGATCTGGATATAAAATATTCATATCCAATAAATTATTTATTATCAAGGAAAATTTAATTCCTTGTAAACTTCTATTAGTATAATTAAAAGTCGTATTAAATATTAAATAGGCTGGAATATTCTCACCAAAATATCCAAGATTTACAGGTGCTGTAGTACCTGATCCAATCGGTTTTTCACCTACAAAATTGGCATAAAAATGGTTTGAAAAAACATGATTATTATTGTTGAGTCTATAAGTTAACCCTAAGTTAGCGCTATGGGAACTTATATCTGCTATCCTTAAGTTTTTTGAAAGAGCATCTTTGGTTTGTTCGAATGGTAAATTGAAAGTGTGGTTGAAAAATACACCCCATTTCTTGTTAGCAAAGGTATAATTAAAATCAAATAATGTACCCGTAACCTGATAAACGCCGGAATTTTGATTTTGCAAACTAAACGGAGGTTCATTTATAGCAACAGATGCAACGGCATCTTTTACAAAATAATGAAACAAAATAAAATTCCAACGTAAATTATTGTTTTTATGAACTCCGTTTAATGAAAAATCTAAATAATCAATTTTTTCATTAGTTAAATCCGCATTAGGTTTTCTATTACCACCGGTAGAAAACTTTGTAAAAAGTGAAATATTCTGAATGCCACGTGAATACACCAATTTAGAAGAAATATGTTTCCCCAAAAATACCAAGGCTAGTCGGGGTGAAAATTCATATCCATTTCTAACTTTATTTTGAATTCTGGAATGATCTATCCTATTTCCAAAAGAAAGATTTAACTTTTTTGGAATTATTTTAAAGGTACCAGAAAAGTAAAAGGCTAAATCAAAAAGGCTGTAAATATTCGCCCCTTCAGCACCAACATTGGCAAAAGTTCCTTTCTCTTGCGCAAAAGAACCACCATTTTGAAACAATCCATTTTCGTCTTTTGGAAAATCAAGATAATACATGTAATCTCCAAATTGTCGACTAAATCTAAATTCTAGACCGCCCATAACATTTAAGCGTTCGTTTTGATAAAACGTTCGAAAATCATTCCTAAATAATAGGGCATCATAGTAATAAAATAAATTTCCATACCCTTGTCTGGCAGAATTTAAGGAACTAGTAGCTATTAAGGAATCAGGATATAAAAAATGACCTAAGTTCAAATCTAGTGATTTATTTCCCAGTAAAGAATAGGTTACTCTAACAGACGAATTATCTAATCTATTATTTGTAAAAGACGTAATATTTGAGAATGAAAAACGATTATATGATTTATTAAACATTGAATAAAAGGTTGCATTTGAGATCGCCCAATTGCTTCCATTATTAGTTCCAGTATTGAATATATCCTGTAAAAATCCAAAAGATTCTGATGTTTTCCAGGCATGAATTCCCAATACCAGATTCGGGAATCCAACTTTTATACCTATATAGGAATCTTTCATCCTATTTGAATAACCCGAAGGTTGACCATTTACCAGTCCTGTATATGCCTTTTTATCTAATGATCTTGCTTGATTAATACCAGCCGGGGTTAATTTAATACTATCTACAGCACCCGTTTGATTTCTAAAAAGTTGATAAAAAGGGTTATTATTTTCCAATTTAAATAAATCTGCAAATGCAGCTGGTGTATAAGCATTAATAATTCCATTATTATTTAAAGTAATTGGCTTGGTAAGATTTAAATGATCATAGTTTAACTGATCAATATCGCTGGGATCATAATCAAAGGCCTCAATATTTGAATCATATCGATGATCACTTTGAAATGATTTGAAAGTAAAGGTAGTATTTATGGTTGCATCCTTTTTAAACCCAATCGTAAAATCAGCATCCCGGGTGCCATAGCTACCACCTAAAACAGTTCCATTTAAATAAAATGGATTTATTTTTGGTGCTACTTTAACATCTGTTGATTTTTCCGGAAAAGGAATTAATTCACCCGTGTCATAAGTTATAATATTTATCGTACCTACAAATGCACGCGGACCATACATTGTTGAAGAAGGTCCGTATAGTATTTCTATTGCTTTAATATTGGAAAGTGGGTACTGCCGGGCCATATATGCAATATTTGACCAGTTATCATTTTCTTCAATGCCATTTATCATCAATAAAGTTCGCTCCGTATTTTCTTGTCGAAAACCCAATTGATAAACATTAGCATAATTTACCCCATAATATTTTGAAATATCAAATCCAGGAAGATTAGAAAGTACGTCTATCAAATCAACATAACCTCTTTCAACTATATCATTTCTATTTAAAATTAGAACACTTGCGGGCGCTACTCGTATATCTTCCGCTTTTTTTGATACTGCACTAACTGTAATCGCTTGATTTTCTGATAATATTTGCTGTAATAATTGATCAAAAATGAAATTTTGAACAGGACCTTTATAATCTGGATTAGATTGAATAATTCTTTTTATATATTTTCTGGCGAGGAAAATTGAATCTTCGGCAATTGAAATAAGGGAAAGCAAACGGTAAGCATCATTTGTTAATTTTATATTATCAAATTTTCTTCCTGAAAAACATTGAAAAACTTGTTGTTTAGCTTCTCCAAATTGACCAGATTCAAAATCTTGTGTAGCTGAATTTATAATTGTTTGAACATCCTGCGCAATACAAATATTTGGAATAGAGCATATTCCAAATAAAATGAACATAAAAACCCTTAAATTCCTAAACATTTTTATTGATTTTTTATTTGTTTTGAAAATTTTTTAAAATTAACCAATCTTTTCCAAAAAACGGAGAAATCTATTAATCACCTTTTTTTACTAAATTTCGGAGTTGCTGAAAATTTAATTAATCATTAAAAATTTTACCTTCCTTTGCATATTCTCTTTTTATTCCAAGCAGAACATCTTGATTTGTAATTATTTTTGAATTATTTTTTCTTGCATTCAACCAGGCAAATTGAACTACATTATTAATAAAGCCACCTGCAATTTCGTAATCACCAGCCAATTTTAAAACATCAACTTGATTTTCGCCAGGCAATCGGGACAATGCTTTCTCCCAAAGTTTTTCACGTTGGCTAATACCGGGTATTTTAAAATAAACAATAGATTGAAAACGACGAAGGAAAGCACTGTCAATATTAGGTTTAAAATTAGTTGCCAGGATAATTAAACCTTGAAAATCTTCAATTCTTTGCAATAAATAAGAAGTTTCCTGATTGGCATATTTATCTTTTGCGTCCGTCATTTCTGTCCTTTTCCCAAAAAGGGCATCTGCTTCATCAAAAAATAAAATCCAGTTTTTATTTTCTGACAATTGAAATAAGGAGGAAAGATTTTTTTCCGTTTCTCCTATATATTTAGAAACAATCTGCGACAAATCAATTCGATAAACAATTTTGCCACATTCATTTCCCATTAAAGTTGCTGTCAAAGATTTACCTGTTCCCGGAGGTCCATAAAATAGCACTCTATAGCCTTTCATCCAACCAGAATGTTTAACACCATTCCATTCAGGATTATCTTTTTGATTTATCCAGACTTTAATCGTTTCAATTTCATCATACGCGTTGGTATCCAAGACTAAATCATCCCAGGTCAAGGAAGAATGTAATATTCTGGCTGGAAATTTTGAACTAAAAGGAGGCTCATAGTCATTGCCAGAGGTTAACAAAGACAACGTTTCTTCAGAAATTGATAGTAAACCACTTAATCGAGGCTCTCCCAATTTTGATTCATCCAGTTTTAAAATATTAAAAATAAAAAATTTATGGGTTTCAGCAAATAATTTAGAGGCAGTGGTTCTCGCTAAAAGATCATTACCTGAAAGTAAAAAAACAGCTGTTTCTCCGGTTGGTAAAAAACCATTATGATTTTGCCCGGCTACACCACCGAAAATAGTATAAAATCTGCCTGTAACAGCATCTTTAACTAAAAATGAATCCAACAATTCTGGCTTTATATGCGGAATTAAACATAACAATAAAACGAGTCGTTCTCCAAAATTAAGTTGGTAACGGTTTACAAATTTAGCATAAATACTTTCCTCCTCTGATAAATCTGGTGCGATATGAATTTGATATGGATCTTCTAATTTATTATTGAAAAATTGAGCTATACGAGCCTCTAAAAATATTTCAAACCATTTTAATTCCTTCTCAATGGTTAAAATATTTTGAACTAGCGCATTATTCGTCATAAAAAAGGATGCATTTAAAGTAAAAGTAAGAAATTAGCGTTAATAAATAAGTATGAAGGAAATAAGAGAAATCATAAATGCCTACAATAAAGCCAAAAAAAATGAAAAAAGGTTGGCTTTGGCTACGTTAGTCCACTTAAATGGTTCGTCGTATAGAAGACCAGGCGCCAGAATGATTGTCGATGAGGAGGGACAACTTACCGGCGCCATAAGTGGAGGTTGTTTAGAAGGTGATGCCTTAAGAAAAGCCGTATTTTGCATACATACGCAAATACCAAAATTGGTAGTTTATGATACCAGTGACGAGGAAGATGCCACCATAGGCATTCAACTGGGCTGTTCAGGTATTATCCAGGTTCTTTTTGAACCTATCGATGAAACCGACCCTTTAAATCCTATTGAATTACTAAAAAAAGCCATTCAAAAAAGACAAAATACGGTATTAGTTACTTTATATGCTCCTAAAATTAAGAAAGGTGATATCGTCGGAACGTCAATGTTACTAGAAGAATCAGGCGAATTTCACAATAATTCATCTTTTCAGTTTGTTCCCGAAACGCTGCTTCAGGATATCAGAGAAACATTGACGGTAAAAAAAAGCTCATTTAAAAGCTATCAACATAATGATAATACCTTTAATGCTTTTCTTTCATTTATCTCTCCCCCAATTTCATTAGTTATTATAGGCGCTGGAAATGACGCTATTCCACTCCAATCTATCGCAGAAACCCTTGGCTGGGAGGTTACGATTGTAGATGGACGTCATACTTACGCAAAGGTTGAGCGGTTCTCAAGCGCCTGCCAGATTATAGTGAGTAAACCAGAAAAAGTATTACAACAAATACCCATTGACGAAAAAACAGTTTTTGTGCTTATGACGCATAATTATAATTACGATTATGCCATTTTAAAAGCATTATTAGGCAAAAATATCCCTTACATTGGCGCATTAGGCCCCAAAAAGAAACTGGATAACATGATTACAGATCTGAAAGCAGAAAATATTTTCCTGAATGAAAGACAGAAAAACATACTTTACGGTCCCGTAGGTTTAGAAATAGGGGCGGAAACGCCAGCTGAAATTGCATTGAGTATCACCGCAGAAATTATGTCGGTGATGAATAACAAAAAAGGAGGATTTCTTAGAAATCTTGTAACAGAAATCCATCCCCGATATTTTTCAAATGAATAAAATGAAGCCTTCTTTTTTAGATAACTACCAATAAAGAAGAGCTGAACCCCAGGTAAATCCGCTACCGAAAGCAGCCAGACAAACTAAATCACCCTCTTTTATTTTTCCATTTTCCCAAGCCTCACACATAGCAATGGGAATAGATGCGGCGGTAGTATTTCCATATTTTTGGATATTATTCCATATTTTATCATCAGAAAGCCCCATCTGTTTTTGAACAAACTGACTAATTCGCAAATTAGCCTGATGAGGAATAAGCATATCAATATCAGTTTTATCCAAACCATTTTTCTTCAACGCTTCACCAATAACCTCTGGAAATTTCTGAACGGCCATTTTAAAAACAAACTGCCCGTCCATAGTGGCTGCCACCTGATTATTTTTAACCATGTGTTCTGTCACAAAAATACCTCCATAGGCAGTGTCCGGAAAACCGTAATCAATCTCTGTTTCAACACGACTGGCATGATACCCACCATGACATCCGGGACTCAGAGTAGCCAATTTTTCTGCATAAGTACCATTGGAATGCAAATGTGTCGACAGAATGCCTTGTTTTTCATTTACTGCTGGTTGTAAAATAACAGCACCCGCGCCGTCACCAAAAATAACAGTAACATTTCTACCATCATTTGAGTAATCTAAACCCATAGAATGCATTTCGGAACCAATCAATAGAATATTTTTATACATTCCCGTTTTAATAAACTGATCGGCAACAGACAGGCCATAAATAAAGCCTGAACATTGATTTCGAATATCGAGGGCGCCACATTCTGTTTTGGTAATACCCAATTCCCTTTGAACCAAAACGCCGCAACCTGGAAAATAATAGTCTGGTGAAAGCGTAGCAAAAATGATAAAATCAATATCATCAGGACTTATCCCCGCCCTTTCAATGGCGACAGAAGCCGCTTTTGCGCCCATGGTGGTGGTGGTCTCTTTGAAATTTGTCGCATACCGTCTGGATTGAATGCCCGTTCTTTCCTGAATCCAGGCATCATTGGTATCCATTCTTTGTGCTAAATCATCATTGGTTATGATATTTTCAGGTAGATAGCTACCGATGCCGGCAATTTTAGTCTTGAACATGAAAGGGTTTGTTTTATTTTTTGCTAAAATAGCGAAATTTCTCTAAATAGATAAAAAAACCTTTTTTTAGTAAATTAAAAATTAACCGAAAAAAAACGTACTTTTATTTTTTTACGACCTAACCAACAAACACCCTTTTCCGATATTGCCACGGAAACATGATAACAAAGAAAACAGAAACGTTAAAAAAATATTTTGGATTTGATACTTTCAGAGAAAATCAGGAAAGTATTATTCAGGCTTTGATTGACGGAAAAGATGTGCTTGCCCTAATGCCCACAGGGGGTGGAAAATCGATTTGCTACCAATTACCCGCCTTATTAATGAAGGGAACAGCCATCGTTGTGTCGCCATTAATTTCATTAATGAAAGATCAGGTAGGTGGTTTGCGCACCAACGGCATTCCAGCTGCCTTTATAAATAGCAGTTTAAGTCCAGCCGTTACAGCACAAGTAGAAAATGATTTTGTAAACGGAGCATTAAAACTACTCTATGTATCTCCGGAAAAACTAATATCCGCCTCTTTTTTCTCTTTACTTCAAAAGGGGAATATCAATCTTTTTGCCATAGACGAGGCTCATTGTATTTCCTCCTGGGGACACGATTTCAGACCGGAATACGCTAAACTTGGGTTCATAAAAAACCAGTTTCCACACATACCCATTATTGCCTTAACCGCTACGGCCGACAAAATAACCCGACGCGACATTGTAGATCAGTTAAAACTTCACCAACCGGAAACGTATATAAGTTCATTTGACAGACCCAATATTCATTTGGAAGTCAGACCTGCTTTAGACCGATTTAATCAAATATTGTCTTTTATAAAAAGTAAAAATGGCCAGAGTGGTATCATTTATTGCCTTAGCAGAAAATCAACGGAAACGCTGTCGGCGAAGTTAAATGCCAAAGGTATTAAAGCCTCCCCTTATCATGCGGGGCTTTCTCCCTCAGAACGAAGTGACATCCAGGATGCTTTCACTTTTGACAAGACACCCATTATTTGTGCCACCCTGGCATTTGGTATGGGCATAGATAAATCATCTATTCGATGGGTTATCCATTATAATATACCTAAAAATATTGAAAGTTATTATCAAGAAATTGGACGTGGTGGAAGAGATGGCGCAGCAGCAACAGCTTTGCTATTTTATGGATTTGCAGATATTGGTATTTTAAGAGATATTCTAAACGATTCAAAAGGGGAAAAAACAGAACTGCAACTGGCCAAGTTGAACAGAATGAAGGAATATGCAGAAGCGCTTATTTGTAGAAGAAAAATATTATTGGGATATTTTGGAGAATTCCTACCAGATAATTGTGGAAACTGTGATGTCTGTCTCAACCCCCCAAATTATTTTAATGCCACCCGACTCGCTCAAATGGCTCTTTCCGCTATCACACGTCTGAACGAAAGAGCAACACTCACCATTTTAATTGATGTTCTTAGAGGCTCACACAGAAAGGAAATTACTGAAAATGATTTCCACCTGATAAAAACTTTTGGTGTGGGCCGTGAATACCCTGCCGAACAATGGTACTACTATATTACCCAATGGATTAATATGGGTTTCATTGAAATTGCCTACGATGCCGGAAATGTTTTGCGCCTTGGAAGCGGCAGCAGAGAGGTGCTTTTTGAAAATAAGGAAGTGCAATTAGTTAAAATGTTAACCATTGCGCAAAGAAAAGAAAAAGATGCTGCAAAAGAATTCGTTGCTACCAAAAAATCACAGCATTACGAAACACTCTTTAATATACTGGTTCAGGTGCGTTTCAATCTCTCCCGACAGGCAGGCATTCCTCCTTATCAGATTTTTCCTGATACTGCCTTGATGGAAATGGCCAGAAAAAAACCGATTGACCATAAAGATTTAATGGAGGTAACTGGTGTGAGCGAAGCAAAGGCCCTAAACTATGGCGCAAGTTTCTTGTCCGCTATCAGAGAATTTCTGGAGGGTCAGACTAATAATAATCCAGGCGTTACCCATCTTTTAACCTATCACAGAGTGCTTGAAGGTCACGATGTAGAAGACATTGCAAGCATGAGAAAATTGGCTACTTCCACTATTCAAAGTCATATCGTTAAACTTTATGTTGATGGTTTAATTACTGATATTCAACAGTTTATAAGCAAAAAAGAAATAGATTTAATGCTTGCTGAACCCGATGTTCACAGTAAAGAGGTTTCTATCAATGATTTATTCGAAAAATGGAATGGTGCTTTTTCCTATTTTCAGATAAGGCTGTTACAAGCTCACTTAAAAAAAATATCAAGGTAGTTTCTTTCCAACATAGAAGTCAGCTTATTTTATTTATCACCTGGTATTCTGTCAGGATAATCTGTTATAATACCGTCAACCCCAAGCTGAACAAGTTTCTTCATCTGCTCTGTGTCATTGACCGTCCATGGAATGATTTTCATACCCATTTTATGACATTGTTCCACGGTAGCTAAGGTTACTTTTTCAAAATGTGGACTATAAATCGCAGGCGTAAATCCAAGTAAATCTAGTTGCTGTTTAACATCCTCTACTTTTTCAACCAAATAAGCGAATACCCATTCTTTTTCTTTTTCATGTAAATACCTTAATGCACGAGGATCGAAAGATTGAAGAGAAGTAATTTCTTGTATTTTTAATTTTTTTATTTCTTTTCTTACTATTTCAGCAAAAATATTGACTTCAGGAGTAAATATACCATCTGACGAAGGATCAGATTTTATCTCAATATTAAATTGAGGCATAGATTTATTAGCTTTTTTGGCATAACGCTGAACCTCATTTACGACGTCACTCAACAACGGTTTATAGGAAAAAATGCCTTTTTGTTCAGGAAAAGATGGGTTTCCCCTACTGCCACAATCACACTTTTTAATCTCTTTATAATCCATTTTATATAGATTAACTTCTTCTTTTTTCTTGCCATTGAGAGAGTTGCCCTTAGCATCGAGGCAAATTTTAGCATTTAACCACGGCTCGTGAGAAACCACTACTTTTCCATCGGCTGAAATAACGACATCTAATTCGAGGGTAGTTATTTTTGGAAATGACAAAGCCGTTAAAAAAGCAGGCAACGCGTTTTCAGGCGCCAGGCCTCTAGCTCCTCTATGCCCTTGCCAATCAAATGTTTTTTTATCCGTTTCTTGCGCTTGGGAAATGTGAAACAGGCAAAGTAGAAATAGTGTTGTAAAAAATTTCATTTTTAAAAGTTTTATCAAAAGTAGATAAAATGGAAAGTAATTTCATGTTAACTAAAAATTCAGCGCAAAATATCCTGTCATTTTGTAAAGATATTTAACGATAGTAAACTTATTTTACGCCATGTTTTCAGTCTTTACCATATTTCCTTTCGTTTGAACTGAGATATTTCCTAATTACCATTAAATTCAGGAAAAGATTACCCTTGGTGAAACGCATAAATAAATACATACCTACCTCAGATCTGTTTTTAATCAATTTTTTTCTATCATTTTCTTTTTATACAAAAGAACAATTTTAAAGAATTTACTTCCAAATAAGTTTTAACTTAACAAACTGACCATCTTCCCGATCATACCTTTTAAGTATAAATAGCGGTGCGTCCAATCCATTTAGCTCAAAAACTATTTGATCGACAGAAAACGCATTCTCCTCAAAAAGCAACCATTGACCTGACAACCATCGCTTTTTTGTATTTATTAGATAATAAGACAGATTAAGCTGAAAAATATTTTGTTGGAAAACGCAACGAATTCCCTCTATTTTCGAATTAATATTCCGCTTAATTTCAGTTTCAATGACTAATATTTGTTTGATAAAAAGAATGGCGAGGTACGGATTAATCCTTCCATAGCCAAAATAATGACTATGCCCATTATTATATTTTCCGGTATCTATACTTATTTTATCGGAAGTCATATTTAAGATAGGACGTATGTGTCTGTTTTTAAGCCCTGGAAAAAGGCTTAGGATGAGTGCCAGGCTGCCTGCCACCCCTGGGCAAGAAGCGGAAGTTCCCCCAAAGGTACCCACATAATCTCCCTCTGGATTGTACCCCAGCGCATGGGATCGATCCGTTGTCCAAATGCCATCAGACACTCCAAACGGAGTTGAAGAAGCGGAACTACTGGGAAAGCAACATGCTATATTCTGACCAAAATCGCTATAAGGCGATCTTTTTTCTTTAAAATCGCAAGCGGCAACGGCCAAAATAGTGGGTAAAGACGCATATCCATCATATTGAATTTCTTCATTTCCATTTCCTGCGGCCCAAACAAGGAGGCAACCGGAGCCATTTCTACCCTTTTTTAACGCATAATCAATGGCTAAACGGGAACTATCGGGAAGAGGAAAGGGAATTCGATGAGTGGGATCATTGGGATCATACCAAATGCCATCGGGCGGACCCCAAGAACAGCTAATGATATCGGCCCCGTGGTCAGCTGCCCAGGCAAAAGCTTTGGCTTCAGAGAACGAACCTAATCCTCCACTTCTGATAGGAATTAATCGAGCCATAGGCGCCACGCCACTGGCAAGACCCGAACCCTGCGCCAGAGCCACGCCGGCACAACAGGTACCATGATTTTCGTCCATCGTCTGCGGTAGCGCTGAATCACTATCTAAAATGGTATCTCTGGGATAAACCACTTTACCCAGGAGATTAAACTCGGGATGATGCGTGTCAACACCATCATCAATAATAGCTATCATCACATTCTCCCCTTTCGAATATTGCCAGACTTTTCTCATTTCTACCCCGCGCGGTCTATTAGAACCATCGGTTGAAACTTCCTTTAAAAACCATTGGTTCTCGTGAATCTGATGTGTTTTTTTAGGGAACACCATTTCCGGGTAGCAGATAAGTACCTGTGCATTTTCACCCAATACCCTGGCAATATCAAAAATAGTAACGCCGGGGAATCCCTCCGATTTTACAAAATAGGCATTGCTGGTAAAGGAAAATTTTTCCTTTATAAATAGTTTGTAGGAACTTAAAAGAGCTAAAATGGCCTTTGTTGATATATTTGCTCTGAACTTAACAAATAAATTTTCAGTATAAATGAGGGTTGAGCCTGATAATTCCTCTTTCCAGACTCTTCCCGCAAATTTTATATTTGGATCTTCCTTAAAAGCTAATCTACAAGCATCGAGTTGGTCTGGTTCATTTACCTTAAAAATATTCACTTTTACCTCTGGAAAAGAAAATGTCAGGGTTAAATTTTCAAAAAAAATCGACGCTTTAGCCGATAAGACCTGCTTGAGTGCATTGAGTGGAGATACTGAACGCAACACAAGCAGGTCTTTAGCTTGGACAATATTAAAGGTTTTCCCTTTTTTCTTCCCACCATATCGAAAAGTCGATATAGGCGCCTTAACAGGCAAAACCTAATATATTCATCATTTTATTGAATTAAAATTAAAGGTGGTAAACCCTTGTCTTGAAATTTTTTGCTGTATTCGGGTAAATCCTCATTAATTACTTTATCGATAGCAGATCTATCCAGCTTCCAACGAACATTCAAATCGGTAAGTCTTTGTTTTGCCCCGTTGGTAAGTTTCGCCTCATTAGTATCAATTCTACTTTTCAAGTCTAACAATTCACCGTTTATTTTACTTGGCCAGTTAATAACGTCCTGGAAATTTTTCTGTCTGGTTTCAATAACCTGAGATTCCCAATCTTCCAATTTTTTCAACAACGATTTTCCATTTTCCAACAAGTCTTTTGCTGCCGGATTATCTTGAAGTAATTCATCCTGAAGTAAAATTTGCTTTTTCACCAAACGCATTTTATTTACCATTTGATGTACCTCCTTCACATCTGCGTCGATTTTTTCCAAAATAAGTTGTTGAGCCATCCATTCTTCCTTAGTGGTAGTTGAAGCAGGATTCACCTTTATCTTAAAAGTAACCTCAGAACTTTGACCATTAGCGGTAAGCTTAGCTTTATACATACCAGGCCCCACTTTATAGCCTCTTAAATCGCCCTGTACAAAAACATTCTGAATGCCGGGTAAAGTTTCCGTTCTCATGTCCCAGGCGAAACGGTTCACACCCTCTTGAGCGGGAAGAATTACTGGTGGAGGAGGTCCACCTGGATAAGCGTCTGATTTTTTTGGTTTAATAGAAGAAAGGGTTCTTAACCATTTCCCCTCCGCGGTATATATTTCTAAGGTCAAGCCTAAAGAATCTACTTTTTCTCCAATAAAGTAATCTAAAACAACCCCTTCTGCGGGATTTTCACCAATATTACCTCTACCGCCCCCGTAGCCTGAAGAACCAAACCGGTAAGTATCTTTTGGGGTGTAAAGTTGTAATTTACCTTGAGGAAAGCCCTTTGACTGTTGAATAGCACTAAGATCATCTAAAATCCAGAAAGCTCTACCCGCTGTAGAAGCAACTAAATCGTTATCCCTGAAAGTTAAATCGGTAATACCAACTACTGGCATATTGAGTTGAAACAAACTCCAGTTAGCGCCAGCATCGGCAGATATATAGAAAGCCCTTTCAGCTCCGCCATAAAGTAAGCCAGGCACTTTTAAATCTTCCCTGATTACTCTTAAATAATCATCTTTACCAATACCCTGATTTATGGAAATCCAGGTTTTTCCATAATCAGTTGTTTTATAAGCCATTGACTGGAAGTCATTAAAACGATATCGGGTAGCGGAAATATAAGCCGTACCCGGCTGATGTGGAGAAACCTCGATAGATTGAATCAGGCTTTCTGGCAGACCTTGCGGGGTTACATTTTCCCAAGATTTACCTCCGTTCCTTGTTACATGTACCAGACCACAATCGCTTCCCGACCAGATAAGATCTTTTTCAGTAGAAGACTCAATTAAATAAAATATAGTATTATAATTTTCTCCACCAGCTCCCTCATTAGTAATAGGGCCACCACCGACCCCTTGTTTTTCCGCCTCATTTCGGGTTAAATCAGGGCTAATTTCAGTCCAACTTATACCGCCATCAGTTGTTTTCAACACTTTATTTGCTGCATGATAGATGGTATTATAATCATGAGGAGAAGCGATAATAGGCGCATTCCAATTAAAACGGTATTTCATATCCTTTGGAGCAATGGCCAGATTTAAGGCTGGGTAAGCCATAATATCCTTAACTTCCTGGTTTGCCATATTTAATACCTCGATATACCCCTGGTAGCAACCACCAAAAATTTGCGTAGGATTATCTGGATTAAAAGCGAGGAAAGCACTTTCACAACCTGGTCCTGAAGTCCAGTCCTTATCGGTGATACCTGAACCACTGGTTCTACTTTGAATCATTACAGAAGAATTATCCTGTTGACCCCCATAGACCCAATATGGAAAACGATTATCTGTATTCACTCTATAAAACTGAGCGGTAGGTTGATTTCCCTGAGCAGACCAGGTTTTTCCCGAATTAAAGCTAATTTCACCTCCACCATCATCGGCAAGCGCCAGATTTTCACTATCCTGTGGATTAATCCAAAGGTCATGCGTATCGCCATGTCCTACCCTTAACATTGAAAAAGTTTTTCCTCCGTCTATGGAACGCATCGCGGGAGCATTTAGGACATAGACAATTTCAGGATTTGAGGGATCGGCATAAATTTCCATATAATACCAGGAACGGGCGGTAAGTGTTTGATCGTTTGTCATTAATTTCCATGACTTTCCGGCATCATCACTACGATAGACCCCTGCTTTAGATTTTTCAGCTTCCACAATGGCGTAAACCCGGGAAGGTTCAGCTCTTGAAACAGACAAGCCAATTTTACCCATCATAGAAGGAAGACCCTCTACGGATTTGCTCCAGGATTCACCACCATCTGTTGATTTCCATACGGAACAACCATTACCCCCACTTTGAACCTGCCAGGGAAGGCGACGATGTTCCCAGGTAGCGGCATACATGATTCTTGGATTGGAAAAATCAACGGTAAGGCTGGAAACGCCTGAATTAACATCTACATAAAGTGTTTTTTTCCAGGTAACACCTCCGTCTGTTGTTTTATAAACACCCCTTTCTTCAGAAGGACCGTGTAATGCGCCTTGAGCGGCCACCCAAACAATATCAGGATTTTGTGGGTGAATAATCACATCAGAAATATGTCTGGTATTCTCCAGACCCATATTTTTCCAGGTTTTACCCTGGTCTGTTGATTTATACACGCCATCACCAAAAGTAGTCATAACACCTCTTACGGCATGTTCCCCTGTACCTACATATATTACATTGGGATCACTTTCAGCTACGGCAATATCTCCAATGGTACTTGATGTAAAGAAACCGTCAGAAATATTAACCCAATTTAGTCCTGCGTCCTGCGTTTTCCAGACGCCACCGCCGGTGTAGCCAACAAAATACAATTGATTATTACCAGGAACGCCAGAAATACCGTTAGCCCTGCCGCCGCGAAAAGGACCGATATTTCTCCATTTTAGCGACTTAAAATTTTTGGCATCTATCAATTTAGGTACGACTACCTCTGCATTGTTAGATTTAGATTTTTTTTGAGCAGATACGTTTAATGTTAAAATAATTAAAAGTGAACTCAATAAAAGTTTCGTCAAGTTTTGCATAGTTGCTATTTCAATGAATAATGAAAAAAAAATGATTCAGCAAATTAAAACATCTAAATTTATAAATAACTAATCAAAAGAAGGCAAATCTTACCAATTTTCCCTCATTTTTGTTGCCTATGAAAAATAGTCCCAAATATTTACCCTTTTATCTTCTTGCGTCCATCCCCAGACCAATACTTCACGGACTATTGAACCTATTATTTATCCTTTTATACCCTATCATTTTTTATCGGAAAAAGGTGGTACAGGATAATTTACAGAAGGTATTTCCAACGCATACCACAAGAAAGATTAAAGAAATTCAAAAGGCCTTTTATCGTCAGTTTTTAAAAAACTTTGAAGATCTTATTCCTCTTTTAATACAAAGTAAAAAAGGCGTCTATCCGTCGATAGTGATTGAAAATATTAACCTCTTAAATGAGCTTACCTTACTAAATAAACCTATAATCATAGTTACAGCACATTATGGAAGCTGGGAAAAGGCGTTTTCTGCCTTACCTATTTTTATAAATAAACCTGTTGGTTTGGTATTTACACCAGTGAAGAGCAATTATTTTAGTGCTTTACTCCTTCACATAAGAACAAGATTTGGGTTAAATTTAATCACCCGCTATACATTTAAGGAACATATTGTCGCACATTTAAATCAAACCTATTTTTATATTATGCCTTCAGATCAGCGTCCGGTTGACCCCAATAAATCATTTTGGACTCCTTTTTTAGGCATAAAAACTCCCATGCTTTTTGGCGTTGAAAAACATGCTGTACAATTTAATTTACCCGTCATCTATTTACATATAAAAGATGAGAGCCGTCAATGTCATATTAATTTTAGTTTAATATGTATGTATGGAAAAGAAACGGAGCATGGTTTTATCACTAAAAAGTATGCAGAACTCCTTGAAAAACAAATCGTCGATGACCCAAGCCAGTGGTTGTGGAGTCATCGACGATGGAAAGGAATAGAATAATATTATCTTTTATTGCCCATTCAGGATTTTCAGTTCGACCCTCTGATTTTTCTTACGCCCTTCTGGTGTATCGTTTGAGACCAAAGGATTTTTCTTTCCATACCCGAAAGAGGCTACTCTTGACTCTGGAATACCATTGCGGATAAAAAAGTTTGCTACAGATCGGGCTCTTTTCAGAGATATATCATCTGCATAATTATCGGATGCTACATTATTAGTATGCCCACCAAATTCTACGTTAAGGGTTGGATAATCCTTTAAAAACTGTAAAACCTCCTGTAAAAGTTCTTCTACGCCTGGTGGAATACTGATACTATCGGCCTGGAAAACTAATTTTTCGATTTGAATAATCTGTTCTGCTTTAAATGAATCACGAGCCAAACCTGGAATAAGTCTTATTGGAATAGTTGCCGCGCTGGTATCTACACAGCCTCTAATATCCGTGACGGTCACAGAATGGTATCCTGCCGTTAAATTTTGAGCGAACATCTGATTATTGCCATTATCCCATTGAATAACGAATGGAAAACTACCTCCATTTATGAGCAGGCTACTTTTGCCATTTTGACCTTTTTCATCTGATGCACCTCTAATGAAAGTAGTATTAACTTCCAGTTTTGAAGGTTCAAACAATACTTTTTCAGCTGTGACCGATTTATTCTTACTATCGGTTACGGTGACGGAATATTTTCCGGGAGATAAAGATGAAATATTTGGGTTGTTTGAACCATTGCTCCATTTTATAGAAAACGGTTTTTTACCACCCACTAAATTCAGGGATAAGGCTCCATTTTTATCACCAAAGCATGCAATTTCATTATCTGTTTTAACCATTAATGTCAATTCAGGCACTATTTCATCGAGTTCAAAAGAGGTGACTGTTTCACATTGATTCGTATCTTTTAAAGTTACTTTGTGTATTCCGCTGGAGAGTAAGTTTGCATTTTCTCCCATTTCGCCATTATCCCAAATAATTGAGTAAGGTGCGTTACCACCTGAAACGGAAACCGAAACTTTACCATTTAAGCTATCCAAAGCGGGAATTTCTATTACATTAATCTGTCCTTTAATTACCTCTGGTTCAGTAAGTTCCAATGAAGTGGAGATCGATTTACCTTGGCTGTCCGAAATAGAAGCGGTGTATTTCCCCTTCTTTAGGTTGATTAATTCTGTACCATTTAATTCACCAAAGTTCCATTTGACGGTATATGGCGGCTTACCACCATTAATATTTAGCGTTGCAGATCCATTTTTATCACCTGCGCATTTTAATGCATTGACAACCAAAATATTTGCATTGAAATCTTTAATATCTTCCGATATGACAAAAGGTTTATTTACAACACAGCCCTGATCATCAGTGACAGTTAGTTTTTGGTAGCCCGGACCGAGTAAAAACGAGGAATCACCTGTTTCACCTGTGGACCAAACTTTTTTATAGGCACCTATACCACCGGAAATTGCAGCAGTGACGACACCATCTTTGTTATTAACGGTAGCTTGACTGATTATTTCCACATTGACAACCAAGGCAGGAGGATTTTTCAATTCAATGGTTTGAGATTTAGTTTCGCCTAGTTTATCTGTAATGGTAACGGAATAAGTACCTGCTCTGAGATTTTCCAGGATAGCATTCGTTTTCCCTGTTACACTCCAATTAAATTTATAGGGAGGTTTACCGCCTTCCACGAGAGCCTCCAGGGAACCATTTTCAAAATCGGCACAAGAAACTTCCTTTAAAACTTTCATATTGAGGCTAAGGGGAAGAATAATTTCCGACATTCTAAGCGATTTTTCAAGCTTACAGCCTTTTGCATCAACTACTGTAAAATCGTAATCCCCATCGGCGAGATTAGAAATTTCCTCATTAACCTGGCCTTTATTCCAGGTTATCTTATAATCTCCATTACCGCCTGAGGCCAGAATTTTTGCAACGCCATCGGCATTATTTGTAGAAGCTGGTTTAATAATTTGTAGAATGAGCTCCAGGGGTTCCGGTCCTTTCACCTCTTTTTTTAAGACAATTGATTGCAATTTTTCATCCGTCAAGGTAACTGTATATATTCCAGCAGGGACATTTTTTATAGATTGTTCTTTACTTCCGGTACTCCAATTGAACACAAAAGGAGCTTTTCCGCCCTTAGGAACCACTTTTAAGACAGCATCGGCAACATCGGGACAACTCAAACCTTTTTCCTCTTCAACTTCCCCCATAACGGCTACCAGTTCCTCTGGAACTTCCACTTGATGCACGAGGGTACAACCTTTGGCATCTGTCAGGGTAACCCTATGAAAACCTGCGGAAAGATTTGTTGCCACGGAATCCTTTTGGCCATTATCCCATTTATAAGTTACTGCGCCGATGGCATTTTCCACCTTGACCACAGCTGAACCATCATTTCCAAGACCGGAGGCAACCTTAAGGGGAGTGCCAGAAGCTTTCATCAATATTGGAGAAGGTATTTCAATGGCCGCCTTGGCAAAAAGTCCTTCACTATCAGAAATGGTAACGGCGTAGATACCACCAGTCAATCCTGAAAGAGTCGCACTATTATCAGCGGGAACGCTCCAATTAAACTGGTAAGGCGGTTTTCCCCCTTTGTAAACGAGCTTTAAGACGCCGCCTTTAGGATTTAGGCAATCTGGCGCAGTCACTATATCAAGTTTTACTCCAATAGCCATTTGATTTTCGTTTACTTCAAATGCGCCAACACCAAAACAATTTTTACTATCCACTACGGTCACCACATGGTTCCCGCCAGAGAGTCCGCCCGTGGCATTTCCTGTTCGTCCATTGTCCCAGGAAACCTGATAAGGTGGTGTACCCCCAGAGACCGTCACTTTTGCCTGCCCGTCTGCATTACCTGGAGCACTGGTGGCGGTAAGCGCTTTGGCCTCTACTTTTAATCGGGTATCAGATAAAGTTACTTCAGCACTTTGGGTTACACCGTCTTCACTGGTGACGGTTACCCTGTAAGTACCTGGTCCCAGGCCAATGGGTGAATTCCCTTTTATGGTATCTGAGCTCCACTTATAATTAAATGGACCAACGCCACCATTCACTTTCACTTGTAGGGCACCATCCCATTTGCCACTATTGCATGAAATGGGGTTAACTACCTGAATACCCACGGCCAGCATCTCCTTTTCCTGAATAACATACATACCTTTATCTTCCGTACCAATCCATACCCTACCTTCAAGATCAGTCTTTATTAAAGTTGAAAACTGGGAAGTAAAATCTTTTTCAGGTCCGTACAACACAAAAGAATCCAGTTCAACCAAATATTGACTAATGATTTCCGAGGCAAGCCAGGCATTTCCCTCTGCATCAAGACCGATAGCCCTCAGATCGCCCTCAATACTTACCTCCGGAACTAAAATAGGAAGCCATTCCCTTTTACTGTTTAATGGCCCGACCATATTATCACCGAGAATCCAGACTGATTTTCCCTCAATAGAAATATCCTGAAAAGCAAAATCCTTTTCAATAATCTCATATTTTCCACTTTTACCCGTAAATATGCCAAGGTCAGTGGCAACCCAGATTTTATTTGCATCATCAAAACGGATGATATTAATTTTATCGGATCTTAATTTTCCATTTTTAGCACTAAAATGTTGGATTAACTTTTTCTCTGACAGGTTGAGTTGAAACAATCCACTGTTTAGTGTGCCTACCCATAGAGATTCGTCTTCCTTTTGAAGCGCCATGGTACTTATTTCGTCATCCCCCTGGAAATAATCTTTCAAAAGACTATTTATCCATGGCAAATCAATAAAAACTTCACTATTTCCCCCCTTAAACTGAAGTAAAGAGGTAGTATTTGGAGGTAAAGTAATTTTTACCGCCTGGGAACTTCCCAAAATTCTATATAGATCTGATTTGTCAGCAATGATAATTTGATTATCAGCACCTATAAAAATATTTGAGATGGCAGCATTTGCAGGAATACCCTTATTTTTGATGACACTCAAATTTGATTGAGCCGATAGGAAGGAGCAAAAGACCAGGAAACTGCAAATGGTAAAAATACGAAACATAAATCCTTATTAATTAAATACAAATATGATAAAAAAGCGGCATACTTGTCATGTATTTTATTGGAAATAAATGAAAAGGCTCCGATGGATTAACTCAAAATCGGAGCCTTCATTGTGCAGAAAGCACATTATTTTCTATTAGTTAACAGACTTTAATCCCGCTTTTACCAATTTTTCATTCAATGATTTTAAAGAATTATTCTGAATATTAAGTTTTGATGTTAACAGGATAGACAATTCTTTAGAAAGTTCTGCGAACACCACATAAGAAGCATCGGTAGGTCTGGCATCACCAGTTTCAACACTTCTTCGGAGGGAGGAAAGCCGGTTATTTAACTTAATTGGAAAATTAAGCGGGTCTTGACCACTTTGATTTTTCACCTGGTAAAGATCTTCCTCAACTTTTTGCAAAGCCATAATTACTGCATTCATTTCCTTTAAAAGCATGGAATCTTTTACGCCACTTTTTTGATTTTCTAACTGTGGTTTAAGTTTTCTTATCTCTTTTACTGCCTCATTTGCCTCTGATTCCTTCTCTTTAATTTGCATGGCGAGTTGAAATTGCTTCGTTAAATCTTCCAGCGATATACCCTTAAGATTAGGATCCATTTTAATGTCAATATCATGTAATTGCTCAAGTCCATTGGCCTTCACCGACACTTTATATTTGCCGGGAATGGCTTTAGGCCCAACCTGGGGTCTGCCACTCCAAATAATCATACCGGGAAAAGTGGTAGCCCCGGCATACCTTAAATTCCATGAAAAAGTATTAATTCCCTTCGCTGTTGTAGGCTTGGTATTCCCATCTCTTTCCCAATATGGCACCGAATTATCTTGTTTGAAAACTTCCTGATTTCCTACAAATTTTTGAACCAGTTTACCTGAAGCATCCAGAATGGAAACCTCTACAGAATCAACTTTTTCATTTAAATAATATTGTACATTCAGATTATAAATGCCTCTAATTGGGTCAGCAGGTTTAAAAAAATGCAAGGTAGCAGCCGCGGTAGAAACATTTAATTCTCTCAATGGTGCAATATCATCTAATATCCAGAAACTTCTTCCATGTGTACCGAGAACAACGTCATCATTTTTAATAACTAAATCCCTGATAGGCGTTACCGGGAGATTTAACTGTAAAGATTCCCAATTTTCCCCTGCATCGAAAGAAACATACACGCCATTTTCAGTACCAAGAAAAAGTAAACCTTTCTTCTTATGATCTTCCCTTACGGATCGGGCAAAATCCTGAGGTTTTATACCCTTTATTATTTTAGTCCACGTTTTCCCATAATCCGTTGTTTTGTAAACATAAGGCGCCCTATCATCTACCTGATATCTGTAGGCTGCAACGTAGGCAGTCCCGGGATCATGTTTAGAAGCCTCAATAATACTTACTGTAGAGAATTTGGGTAGATCTTTCGGTGTTATTTCCAACCATGACTTTCCCCCATTTCGGGTAATATGAATTCGCCCGTCATCAGAACCTGCCCAGAGGGTTTGAATGTCGTGAAAAGAGGGTGCCAAAGCAAAAACGGTAGCATAAATTTCAGGGCCATTCATATCTTTTGTGATAATTCCCCCGGTTGGACCTAAGGTTTCAGGATCGGCGAAAGTAAGATCCGGACTAATTTTCTCCCAGGACTGCCCATCATTTGTTGTTTTCCAAACATGTTGGGAACAGGTATATAAAATAGAAGGATCGAGAGGAGAAAAAACGATAGGATAGGTCCATTGCCATCTTTCCGGTAATGAAGAGGCTGGTTCTCCTGAGAAAAATCGGGGGTAAACCTGAATATCCCGCTCCTGACCATTACTCCTGTCATAACGGGTAAGTAAGGCTCCCTGACTCCCGGCATAAAATAAATCTGGATTGGTTGGATGTGGCGCTATATAACCACTTTCTCCCCCACCAACTTCATAAAACCAACTTTTATTCCCTTCGTTTAGGTGTTTGAATCCCCAACCATCACTTGGAATAGACAAGGTGGTATTATCTTGTTGTGCACCTGCAACATGGTAAGGTACATCCATTGTAGTGGTAACATGATAAAGCTGCGATGTTGGATAATCTTCATCTGTCCAGGACTTCCCACCGTTGGTAGAAACGCAGGCTCCACCATCATTTGAAGAAATCATCCTTTGAGGATTATTTGGATCTATCCAAAGATCGTGATTATCACCATGAGGCACATTGATTTCGATATCAAAAGTTTTCCCTCCATCTACAGACTTATAAAAATTTACATTTAAGCAATATACCGTTTCAGGATCGAGAGGATCGGCGTAGATACGGGAGTAATAGAAGGCACGTTGCCTTAGCTTCCTCTCATCATTCATTTTTTTCCATGACCAACCCGCGTCATCAGATCGATAAACTCCACCATCATTAGCCTCAACAATAGCATAAAGTCTGTTAGGATTTGCCGGAGAAACGGTGATACCTATTTTTCCAAGGGGTGCGACAGGCAGACCTGGATTTTTAGACAAATCAATCCAGGTATCCCCACCATCCACCGATTTGTACAAGCGACAACCTTCGCCACCGCCCCACATTTTCCAGGTTTTCCTATAAACCTGCCAGGTAGTAGCGTATAATATTTTAGGATTCGTTTTATCAATAATCAGATCAGCGGCGCCGGTATTTGCTCCAACATAAAGCACTTTTTGCCAGGTATTTCCCCCATCTTTTGATCTAAAAACACCTCTTTCCTCGTTATCTCCGTAGGGATGGCCTAGGGCTGCGACGAAGACGATATCAGGATTTGTAGGATGGATTCTAATCCTGGAAATTGACTGAGTTTCTTTAAGACCGAGATGACGCCATTTCTTCCCACCATCTTCCGATTTATATACCCCGTCACCCTGGGTAATCGAGCCTCTAAGCTGTGTTTCACCCATGCCTATATAAACGATGTCAGGATTAGTTTCAGCGACAGCTACGGCGCCGACGGATGAGGTATTGATTTGACCATCAGTAACGGGCTGCCATTCCTGACCTCCATCGGTCGTTTTCCAAAGGCCACCACCTGTTGCACCAAAATAGTATTCTAAAGGTCTCCCGGGGCTCCCGGTTGAACCCAGCGACCTACCACCCCGGTTAGGTCCAATATTTCTCCATTTCATTTTAGCAAAATGAGAAATATCTGTTTTTGGAGTTAACGATTGAGACAATAAAAAGTCCTTGTTTTTCCCAATGGTTATCAGCAAAAATAAGACGATAATTTTTTTAGTTAAAAGGGACATGCTATTTTTTTTTACCCTCTAAAAATAAGGAAAAATTCTAAATAATTTAATGAAAAAAAATAGAATGATAAAAATCAGCCCTTATAAATGTCGATATATTTAAATACTATTTGACTTATTAAAATATTTTATTTAATTTTAAATTTTATATAGAAATTATATTTTAAATTTGTTTAGAAAATTAACAACATACAGATTATGGCAGAAAACAATTTAACTGATTTTGAAGCACAAGAACTTTTAAGGCAATATAGTTCTGATTTGAGAAAACTTGAATTCCAACTTCAACAAACCAAATTAGCCATTCACCATTTAAAGGGCAAAAGTGCCCCATCTGAGAAAGTTTCCACCTTAAAAAAGGTGAATACCGAGGTTGATATCATTAAAGCTCTTTTTGAAAAGGATGATTTTACCGAACCTAAGGATATGGAAGCTAAAAAATCAACGCCTAAAATTGCTAAAGTAAAGGTAGCTAAGCCCAAAGTTGAAAAGGCGACAACGAATAAAAAAGTGCCTGGTTCAAAAGGGAGAAAGTCTCTTAGCACCCAATGGGACAGAATTGTTTCAGATAACATGGGCACCAAAGAGAATCCAAAAACGAGCAATGAACTATTGCAGGATTTAATTAATGCCAGAGATAAGAAATACATTCTTGATGAAGGCAACACAAAGTTAATTCAGCGTTTGAATGCATCGTTAACCAAACTTTACAAGCAAAATAAAATTGGAAAGCAAAAAATTGAGGGTAAAAAAGCGTTTGTTTATTTTAATAAATAATTAATTTAAGAAACGCTAACTCTTTTAATTTGCTCGTCAATGACGGTACCAATGGGTTTCAAATTTTGAAACCCATTTTTATTTGCAAAAAGAATAAATTCCTCAACATGGAGTTTGTCCACAGCTATGAGCAGGCCCCCACTCGTTTGAGGATCGCATAAAATATTTAATTGACTATCCTCTGAAACCTCTATTTTGTGCCCATAACTTGCATAATTTCGTTTTGTTCCACCGGGAATGCAACCTTTTTCTAAATAATAATTAATAATCTCTTTATTTAAAATAGGAATAGCATCAAACTCAATTTGTGCAGAAGTATTTGACGCCTCCATCATTTCTGTTAAATGACCTGCCAAGCCAAATCCGGTAACATCCGTGAGTGCATGAACGTAAGACAAAGCACCTACTTTTTCGCCAAAAATATTCAATTTGGTCATAGATTCTAAGGCTATATTGGCATGCTCACTTAATAATAAGTCCTTTTTTTGAGCCGTAGTTAGTATTCCAACACCTAATCCTTTGGTTAGAAACAAGAAATCTCCTGTTTTAGCCCCACCATTTTTCTTAAGATTTTCGATGCGTACACGGCCATTCACCGCCAAGCCAAAAATGGGTTCAGGGCTGTCAATGCTATGACCACCAGCCAGTGGAATACCAGCCAGTTTACAAACCTCTTTAGCACCATCTATCACTTTTCCAGCGACCTCTGGGGGTAGTTTATCAATAGGCCAACCTAGAATCGCGATGGCTAAAATGGGAGTTCCACCCATTGCATACACATCGCTAATGGCATTTACCGCTGCAATCCTGCCAAAATCAAAAGGATCATCAACAATAGGCATAAAAAAGTCAGTCGTGCTTATCAGAGCCGTTCCATCACCCAAATCCAATACAGCAGCATCGTCTCTTTCTTCATTTCCCACAAGAAGCGCGGGGTTAAAATTATTTTTAACCGACCCTGCCAAAATTTTATCTAAGGTTGCTGGTGATATTTTACAACCGCAACCGGCACCATGACTATATTGAGTGAGTTTATAATTCATTTCCATCTGAAAATTTTATTAAAGATTGAGCGACAGCTCTTGTTTCCAAGGTTACATCGGGGGTGAATAGAAAGCTTCTTGAAAAATCACATTTAAGATTAGCTAAAGGATATGATTTATCATAATAGCGCAGAGCAATAGCACCGGCATTAGATAGATCACCCGCTTCAAGATAGGCGACAGCAGCCTGAACATGTTGCCCACCCAGTCTTTTACTAATTTTAACAAATGATTCGATTAATTCAGTCACTGGGAATTCCCCATAAATTTTAACTAAAAATTTTAGTCTTTCCTCAAAAGGAATAACCAGACCTATATATTTTGCCGTTTTGAACTGATTCCAGAACGCTTCGGGTTGAAAAACTTTACCAATGGATCTCGATTCATTTTCCACCCAAACTCTTTTAGATGGATCTAATTTTCTGAACTCGTCGAACAGGTTATTTTCAAATTGTTCTACCGTTGGTTGAATAAATTCACCTAAAGAACCAAAAGCAGAACCTTTATGGTGAGCCAATTTTTCTAAATCAATGATTTGTTCCCCCTCGTCTTTTAACGATTGTAGAATCAAGGTTTTACCTGAACCTGTTGGACCTCCCAGAACGATTAGATTCAATTTAATTTCATCAAATTGCCGATGAATATACTGTCGGTAAGCTTTATAGCCACCAATGATAAGTTTCACTTCAAATCCTGCCATTTCCAATAGCCAGGCCAAACTGGCACTACGCTGCCCGCCTCTCCAACAATGAATATATAATTTTTTATCAGGCACCTGTTTATTTGCCCATCGAACATAATCGGCCATTTTAGCACCGACAAACTCAAGGCCCTTTAAAAAGGCAAAATCATGCCCTTTCTTCTTGTATAATGTACCCACTTCAGCCCTTTCCTCATCGGTAAACAGGGGAAATGACACAGCGCCAGGAATATGACCTTCCATGTATTCCCCCGGACTTCTTACATCCAGTAAAATATTTTCGTCATTCCTTTTTAAAAAATCAGCTATGGTTATTTTCTCCATGCGGCAAAAATACATAATTAGCATCATATCTAAACGTATAAAATGGGTCGATGTAAACTTTGTTTGGAACCTTTTGTTTTGAAAAATAAAACATTGGAAAATTTACTTCACACCATAAAAAATAGTTATTCTGGATATGCCCGTTATTTATGGCATGCTATAAATAACCCATCATGGGATAATTATTTTTATTGGCTTCTGACAGTTTCTTTCCTGTTTTTAGCATTGGAATGGGCTAATCCCTGGCGAAAAAGTCAACCTCGTTTTAGAAAAGATTTTTGGTTAGATTTTTTCTATTTATTTTTTAATTTTTTCCTTTTCTCATTAGTCATTTATGCTGCATTATCAAGAGTGGTCGTAAACTTTTTTAATGATGCTTTTTATCAAATATTTAATGTAGAGCTAACCTCTTTCAATCCATTGGTTGGCGCACCACTCTGGTTTATTTTACTGGTAGGATTTATTATCAGGGATTTTATACAATGGTGGATTCACAGATTATTGCATAAAGTACCTTTTTTATGGAAATTTCACCAAGTCCATCATTCTGTTGAACAAATGGGATTTGCAGCCCATCTAAGATTTCATTGGATGGAAACCATAGTTTACAGAACCATTGAATACCTGCCTTTGGCGCTTCTGGGCATAGGATTGTACGATTTTTTCATTATTCATCTATTCACCCTGGCCTATGGGCATTATAATCACGCCAATATTTCTATTCCCGGAAAATTTGTTGGATTATTTCTTGCCGTTTTAATAGGAACAGCCATAGTTACGTCTAGCTTTGACATTACTATTTTGAAAAATGCCAACTTATTCACCACGCTATCTACTTTTATACTTATTTGTCTGGCAGGTTATTACGTATTGGGACCACGGGTAAAGTATATATTCAACAGCCCTGAAATGCACATTTGGCATCATGGTTTTGACATGCCTGAAGATAAACCCAATGGAATAAATTTTGGACTGACCTTAGCGATTTGGGATTATATTTTTAAAACCAATTATATGCCTTATAATGGCAGAGATTTAAGGTTGGGGTTCCCTGGAATAGAAAGATTTCCCCAACATTTTAGTGGGCAGTTTTTCCATGGATTCTTCAGGCAGAAAAATTAAATCAAACCTTTTTTCGTCGATCTAACGATTTTTGCTGGACAATTTCCTGGACTGATTTACCTTTTATCTTGCTATCCAGCCAGGATATAATATCTAAATATAAAAAAGGTCTTTTTTCATAAGGATCCAATTCTAATTGTTCCAATCTCTGTCTCAGGCTAAGGAATTCTTCTTTAATCCCTGATGCCTGAATTCTAGGAAGTTTTCTTATAAATCTGAAAATCTCTCTGTGAACGGCACTGAGTTCCTCCATTTTACTTAAAAAGCGATACACCGATTTAACCTGATATTCTACTAATTGCGCGTTTCCAAGTTCATAATGAGCAATTAAACTTAAAATTCGGGCATAAATCTGTATGTCCGTTCTGTAATCTGAATTTTTCTCATTTAAAATAAGATTTAAATAAGTAATGGCATTTTTATTTTCACCTGCCCCAAAATATAAACAGGCAATTCTATAATAAAAAACCATGATTCGGTGATTATCCCAATTGTACTGATCACTCTCTATAAGCTCCATCAATTCAGGGATAATCTGAATACCTTCGGTAAAACTACCCTCCAGAAAATGCTTTTTAATGAGATGATTGTATTTAAAAAGGTAGTAATTACCTTCCATATTCATTTCCTTCTCCAGTTGGTAAAAATCTGGAAAAACTAATAATTTTTTCAGGACTTCACAATATTTATCATATTGCCACATATTAAATAAGGCGGTCAATAAGTTGTGAAGACCTTTTAAATACAAAATACCATGAATGAGAATAATTTCCTCATTTTTTTCAAAAATAGAGACCCATCTGGAAGCATATTTATAGCAGTAAGGAAAATCTTGTGTCATGTGATAAAACCAAACATGAGCTTGGTCGTGATAAATCTTTGACATAAAATCAAGTTCCGCATAAGGTACGTTGGGTAATTTTGCATTAAAAAATAGTTTGACCATTTCATAATCTTTAAAATTACGAACGAATCCTATTTTCAAATAAAGACCATATAGTTGGAGGGAAAGATTTGAAAATTGATGATTATTTTTGATAACCTTTAATAATTCAATGGTTTCATTCGTAATGATATCAGCTCTTCCCTCAATACTTCTGGTAATATATTGACCTTCGATATGCTTTTCAAACTCAAGAATTTCAAGGGATAGGGAGCTAAACTCGGCTTGTTTTGCTTTTAATTTAGCTTTATCCAACATATCAAGAGCCTGTCTGTAAAGGCCTTTATTATACAAGACCCGCGCACAATCCAATAATTCTCTGATATGTATATCCAGAGAACTCTTTGTGCTTAATAATCTAAGGCTGGTGAGTAATTGTTTATAAAGGTGGGCTTTCAGATTAGAAAGCTGAGTTTTTTTTATTTCCGTTATTTTTTTTAAAATATGGTCCTCGTCATATTCACCCTTTTTTTCAAGAAAATCAAATAGTTGAAGGAATAAAATATCTTCTGAATTTTGATTGCGTTTGACAAACAAGCGAAAATGTCGTTTTTCTGCTCTGGACAGTGAATTAATCAACGTCACGAGATCATCAGTTTTTTGTTTGGGCATTGTAGTATTTATTTTTACAATTTACACAATTTCAAATTATTAATCACTATTTTGCTCTTTGTTAAGGTGTATTAAAATAGATTATTGAACCTATAACGGCCGAAGAGGTTAGGTAAATTTACGTTCTGCAAACATACAAAATACTACGCACATGGATAATCGCATATATATCTTCGATACCACACTTCGGGATGGGGAACAAGTTCCCGGTTGTAAACTTAATACAAATCAAAAAATTGATATTGCATTAGAGCTCGAAAGATTGGGTGTTGATGTCATTGAGGCGGGCTTTCCCATTTCAAGTCCTGGCGATTTTGCTTCTGTGGAGGCTATTAGCAAAGCTGTTTCTTACCCGATAGTTTGTGGACTTACCCGTGCGGTTGAAAAAGATATCAAAGTGGCGGCTGAATCCTTAAAATATGCAAAAAGACCAAGGATACACACTGGGATTGGGACCTCTGACTCTCATATTATCCATAAGTTTAATACCACAAGAGAAAAAATAATTGAAAGAGCGGTATCGGCGGTAAAATATGCCAAAACCTTTGTTGAGGACGTAGAATTTTATGCCGAAGATGCTGGAAGAACGGATAATGTATTTTTAGCGGAAGTCATTGAAGCTGTTTTAAAAGCTGGGGCCACCGTTTTAAATATTCCTGATACCACCGGATATTGCCTTCCTGAGGAATATGGTCAAAAAATAGCTTTTCTCCGCGATAATGTTCCAGGTATTGAAAAAGCCATTCTTTCCACTCATTGTCATAATGATCTGGGGTTGGCTACAGCTAACTCCATTGCGGGTGTTTTAAATGGCGCCAGACAAATAGAATGTACCATTAATGGTATTGGTGAAAGAGCAGGTAATACTGCGCTGGAAGAGGTAGTTATGATTATGAAACAACACCCCTATCTCAATCTGATTACGGGTATTGAAACAAAATTATTAAATCCGATAAGTCATCTGGTCAGGGACAAAATGGGTATGCCAGTGCAACCCAATAAAGCCATTGTGGGTGATAATGCTTTTGCTCATTCATCGGGCATTCACCAGGATGGTGTTATAAAGCAAAGAGATACTTATGAAATCATGGATCCCCGTGATGTTGGTGTAGATACGTCAAAAATTGTTCTTACAGCAAGAAGTGGCAGGGCAGCTATTGCCTATCGATTCAAACAAATAGGGTTTGACCTGACGAAAGATGAACTGGATTTAGTTTATTCCTTATTTTTGTCTGTTGCCGACGCTCAAAAAGAGGTAATAAACGAAGATTTGGAAAAATTAATAGCAAAAGTAAGAGTAAATTCACCTGTTTAAATAAAAAACGTTCTATCATGGCTAAAACCCTGTTTGACAAAATCTGGGATAATCACGTAGTAAATACCGTAGAAGGTGGAACAGCGGTATTATATATCGATCGTCATTTTATACACGAAGTTACCAGCCCTCAGGCTTTTGACGGCCTGGCTTCCAGAAATATACCTGTTTTCAGGACGGCTCAGACGATTGCCACTGCCGATCATAATGTTCCAACAGAAAATCAACATTTACCTATTAGCGAACCATTATCCAAGTTTCAGGTAGATAAATTGATAGAGAACTGTGATAAATATGGTGTTTCCCTGTATGGCTTAGGTCACCCCTATCAAGGTATCGTGCACGTTATAGGCCCGGAATTGGGTATCACTCAACCCGGAATGACCATAGTGTGCGGCGATTCTCATACTTCCACGCACGGCGCATTCGGTTGTATAGCCTTTGGTATCGGTACCAGCCAGGTAGAACAAGTGCTTGCTTCTCAATGTCTTTTACAATTGAAGCCAAAGCAAATGCGCATCAATGTAGAAGGTACGCTTCACCAGGGCGTAACGGCAAAAGATGTCATTTTGTATATTATTTCAAAACTAACCACCAGCGGTGGAACCGGTTATTTTGTTGAATATGCAGGAAGTACTATCCGAAATCTATCTATGGAGGGTCGGATGACAATCTGTAATATGAGCATTGAAATGGGTGCAAAAGGTGGCCTGATTGCCCCTGATGAAAAAACTTTTGACTATGTAAATGGTAAAAAATACGCCCCCAAAGATGCTGCATTTGACCAGGCAGTAAGTTATTGGAAAACCCTGCCTACCGATGAGGATGCCTCCTTTGATGTAGAATTTACTTTCCAGGCAAGCGATATCATGCCTATGGTAACCTACGGAACTAATCCGGGCATGGGTATGGGTGTAAGACAATCAATTCCTCAACCATTAGATTTTGCCAACAGAAATAGTTTTGATAAGTCCCTAGCCTATATGGGTTTACATGCGGGAGAATCTCTTTTGGGTAAAGAAATTCAGCATGTTTTTATTGGTAGTTGTACCAACTCAAGGATGGAAGATTTGCGATTGGTTGCCGACTATGTGAAGGGAAAACAAAAAGCGCCGCATGTAAAAGCTATGATTGTGCCAGGCTCAAAACAGGTCGAGGCACAAGTTATTTCAGAAGGTCTTGACCTTATTTTTAAAGAAGCTGGCTTTGATTTTAGAGAACCTGGCTGTTCTGCCTGCCTTGGTATGAATGAAGATAAAATTCCAGCGAATGAATATTGTGTTTCAACCTCTAATCGTAATTTTGAAGGACGACAGGGACCTGGTGCGCGCACTATTTTGACCAGTCCATTAATGGCCGCAGCCGCAGCGATTAATGGGAAAATTATTGACGTAAGCCTCGATTAAACCAGCCTAATTTTACTCATGGAAAAATTTACTCTATTACAATCTACTGCCGTTCCTCTTCCTATTGAGGATATTGATACCGACCAGATTATTCCCGCCAGATTTCTAAAAGCAACAACACGCGAAGGCTTTGGAGATAATTTATTCAGAGATTGGCGGTACCATCCAGATGGTAGTCAAAAAGCTGATTTTATCCTAAATAACCCCATCTATAAAGGTGCCATTCTAGTGGCAGGTAGAAATTTTGGTTGTGGATCCAGTCGTGAACACGCTGCCTGGGCCATAGCTGATTATGGATTCAAAGCGGTGGTATCAAGTTTTTTTGCTGATATTTTTAAAGGCAATGCACTTAATAACGGCCTCCTTCCCGTTACGGTATCCGATGGTTTTTTAAATAAAATATTTGAGGCAATTGAAAATGACTCCAATGCCGGACTTGAAATAAATCTTGAAAGCCAATCTATTTCCATTTCAAATAGTTCAGAAGTGGAATATTTTGAAATGGATCCTTATAAAAAAATATGTCTTTTAAATGGGTACGATGATATTGACTTTCTGTTGAGTCAAAAAGCAATCATAAGCACCTTTGAAGAAAACAACCGCTACCCTTTTAATCCAATAAACTAACTATGGAAAAGAAAATAGCCGTTCTCTCCGGTGATGGCATCGGCCCGGAAGTCATTGAACAAGCCTTAAAGGTATTAACTGCCATTGAAACAAAATTCAATCATACATTCCATACTCAATTTGCTTTGGTTGGCGCCATAGCCATAGATAAAACCGGAAATCCCCTACCCGAAGAAACCCTCGACATTTGTTTACAAAGTGATGCAGTGCTTTTTGGTGCCATTGGTGATCCCAAGTATGACAATGATCCCAGTGCTCCCGTGAGACCAGAACAGGGCTTACTTAAGCTTAGGAAAAGTTTAGGTTTATTTGCCAATGTCAGACCCGTCACTACCTATCCAACCCTTTTGTCCTTGTCTCCTTTAAAGGAAGAAAAAATTATAGGCGTAGATTTTGTTATTTATCGTGAATTGACCGGAGGTATTTATTTTGGTGAAAAAGGTAGAAAGGATGATACGGCTTATGACCACTGCGTTTATTCCAGGGAGGAAATCGCCAGAATCACCATCTTAGCTTTTGATGCTGCCAGACTTAGACGAAAAAAAGTAACCCTGGTAGATAAAGCCAACGTATTGGAAACGTCAAGACTTTGGCGCGATGAAGTAAAGCGTATTTCAGCCCAATATCCCGATGTGGAACTTGATTTTCTATTTGTTGATAATGCTGCCATGCAAATCATTCAGTTTCCCTCTCAATTTGATGTTATGCTCACTGAAAACATGTTCGGTGACATACTAAGTGATGAAGCAAGTGTTATTACAGGTTCTATGGGATTATTACCCTCCGCTTCAGTCGGTGCAAAAACATCGCTGTATGAACCTATTCACGGATCTTATCCTCAGGCCACAGGATTAGATATTGCAAATCCTATGGCAACCATTTTATCTGCAGCTATGATGCTAGATTCATTTAATCTGCATACAGAGGCTGAAGTTATCAGAGAAAGTGTGAAAAACCTATTAGAGAGTGGTTACGGTACCGCAGAATTACAATTGCCCCATACTTGTAAATGTTCCGAAATTGGTGATCTTATAGCAGCAAAAATATTGGCTATGTAAATTTTATCCTTCTTCTTACCATTTTCTAGTTGTTTGTTTTGAACGACTTTTCATCTTTTGCGTTTAAGATTAAAATACCGTTTTATGGAAAACGATTCAAAGCAAGTTTGCCTGAATAATAAGGATATACATTTAGCTGATATTGCGAAAAAAGTTTTTGACAAAAAAAGGATTACGCCGGAAGAAGGATTATATCTTTTTGAACATGCCTCTCTTGGTTACTTAGGTACCTTAGCCAATTTTATTCGGGAAGAGAAAAATGGGAAGAACACTTTTTTTAATAGGAATTTTCATATTGAGCCTACCAATGTTTGTATTTATACCTGCACTTTTTGCTCCTATTCCCGATTAATAAAAGAGAGAAAGGACGGTTGGGAATATACCCTCGATGAAATGATGGATATTGTCCGAAAGTATGATCAGGAACCTGTTACCGAGGTTCATATTGTGGGAGGTGTTCTTCCAAAATATGATGTATCATTTTATGCTGAATTGTTTAAAACGATAAAAAAACATCGACCCGATTTACACATAAAGGCTTTAACCCCCGTCGAATATCATTATATTTTCAAGAAAGAAAAAATTAGCTACGAAGAGGGCATGGCACTCATGTTGGAGGCAGGTCTGGATTCTATGCCAGGTGGGGGTGCTGAAATTTTTCACCCTGAAATAAGAGACCAGATTGCTGGTGGTAAATGTTCTGGTGAAGAATGGTTGAGAATTCATGAAATATGGCATGATTTAGGTAAAAAATCTAATGCCACCATGCTTTATGGACATATTGAATCCTATTTTCATAGAATAGATCATCTTGAAAAATTAAGGAATTTACAGGATAAGACGGGTGGATTTCAAACGTTTATTCCCCTGAAATTTAGGAATAAGGATAATCAATTGTCTCACCTGAAAGAAGTTAGCGCGCTGGACGACCTTCGAAATTATGCGGTGAGTCGCATCTATCTCGATAACTTTGACCACATCAAGGCTTATTGGCCCATGATCGGTAGAAATATGGCTCAATTATCTCTGTCATTTGGTGTCGATGATATTGACGGAACCATTGATGATACTACAAAAATATACAGTATGGCGGGGTCAGAAGAACAAACCCCTTCTCTAAGTACCCGCGATCTGGTCAATTTAATAAAAGCGGTCGGGAAACATCCTTTAGAACGGGATACACTTTATAATGTCCTTCATGATTACACTAACGAAACCTTTAAGGAAGACGAAGTAATTAAAGGTTATGTCTCTTTACCCGTTGTTAATAACTAATAAATGAATAAAAATATTTATATACTTCGTCACGGAGAAACAGAGAATAATCGACTTGCCATCGTTCAAGGGTCGGGTATTGACGGAACGTTAAATCAGAAAGGGGAAGAACAAGCGAAGGCATTCTTTAAAAAATACCAGGAAATTCCCTTTGAATTGGTGGTAACATCGACTCTTCAAAGGACGCACCAAACGGTTAAATCCTTTATTGATAAAGGCATACCCTGGGTACAATTACCTGAAATCAACGAAATGAACTGGGGTATTCACGAAGGTAAATCGTATGCAACCTGGATGGAACAACCCTACAAAGAAGCTATAACCGACTGGCAGAGTGGTCGTTATGAGACAAGGCTTGAAAATGGGGAGAGCGCTGCGGAACTAGCCGCAAGAATGGAGGTGTTTATGCAGTGGCTTGAAACAAGGGAAGAATCCACCATTTTAATTTGTAGCCATGGTAGAGCAATGCGTTGCATGATGACTTATTTTTTTGGTCTCCCCGTATCGGAAATGGAAAAATTTAGCCACAAAAATACCGGTTTATACCAATTTTTAAAAGATCAAAATGGCTTTAATTCTGTTTTAATGAACGATATAAGCCATTTAAATTCCGACAATGGCTTTCCCTTCTAATCAATTATCAGAAAAAATTAATATTGCAGCGGTAAGCTATTTGAATACCAAACCTCTATTATATGGTTTATTGAATAGTCCTTTGGCGGGAAAAATCAACCTCATGCTAGATATTCCGTCTGCCTGTGCCAGTAAAATGATTCATGGAGAGGTAGAATTAGCGCTTATTCCCACCGCAGTAATTCCTCAAATACCTAATGCCACTTTGTTTTCCAATTATTGTATTGGTGCTCAAAATAAAGTAAAAACAGTAGGCATTTTTTCCTATAAACCTATAGATCAACTAGATACCTTAATTCTTGATTTCCATTCCCGAACATCTGTCCTCCTTGTTCAAATTTTATTAAAAGAGTTCTGGCAACAAAAACTTCATTTCATAGCAGGCCAACCAGGGTTTGAAAATCATGTTTCTGAAAATACCGGCCTTCTTATCATTGGGGACAGAACGATGGGCCTGCACGAAAAATATCCTTATTTTTATGACTTAGGTGAAGCCTGGCGGGAACATACTTCCCTACCCTTCGTGTTTGCTGCCTGGGTAAGTAACCATAAAGTAGAAGAAAATTTCGAAGACGATTTTAATAATGCCCTCAGCGCAGGATTAGCAGCTATACCCGAGCTACTCTTGCTCTTACCCGATTCACCCACCGGTTTTGACTTAAAAAGTTATTTTTCTAATAATATATATTATCATTTAGATGAAGATATGAAAGCGGGAATGTCCTTGTTTTTTGAAAAATTAGACCAATATTCAAATCACTTATTTCAATAATTATCATGAATGAAATCATTCTGGGAGGTGGCTGTTTCTGGTGTCTTGAAGCTGCCTTCCAATTACTTAAAGGTGTAGAATCTGTTCAATCTGGCTATGCCGGAGGGACTAAAGAAACCGCTACTTATAAAGAGGTATGTTCAGGAAAAACAAATCATGCAGAGGTGGTTAAAATAATTTACGACCCGGAGATAATCAGTTTAGATGACCTTTTGCGGTTTTTTTGGCAAATCCATAACCCTACCACGCTTAATAAACAAGGGAATGACGCAGGGCCTCAGTATCGGTCTATCATTTTTTATGCCGATGACAAAGAGAGGGAAATAATTGAATTATCTATCGAAAAGGAAGCAAAACCTCTTTGGGGATCTAATATTGTAACCTTCATAGAAAAAAGTCAGGAATTTTATCAGGCAGAGGGGGAACATAACAACTATTTCCAAAAAGTAGGTGATCGAAATCCTTACTGTACTTATGTAGTTAAACCAAAAGTGACCAAAGTCATTGAGAAATTTAGCGATAAGTTAAAAAACTTATAGAATAGTTGGCGGAAAATGCCGCATATTTGTCTATCTTGGAAAATAAGGTGGGTAGATTTATACTAAATAAGATATTTATCATTGATATTTGTTGAAAAATACTAAAAATGAAGGTAGGAATAGTAAAAGAGAGCAGAGATCCCCGGGTAGCCATTGTGCCCGACACTCTTTCTAAATTGTCTGCATTAGGCGTTTCTGTGATTATGGAAGCGGGTGCTGGTGATGAATCCTTTTTTTCTGATAATGATTATGTTGGGGCAACGGTATTGAGCCGAGATGAAGTCTTAAAACAAGCGGACATTATCGTTACATTCAATCCATTGTTGCAGGAAGAATGGAAAATGGTCAATCAAAATGCCATAATGATATCCCAATTTGCACCATTTGCTGATGCAGAGGCAGTTCCAAACTTATTAAAGGAAGGAAAGAAGGCATTTAGTATGGATATGATACCCAGAACTACGCTGGCTCAATCAATGGATGTTTTGTCCTCTATGGCCTCCATCGCAGGCTATCAGGCAGTACTGGTTGCCGCAGCAAAACTTCCCCGGTATTTACCTATGTTGATTACCGCAGCAGGAAGTATAAAACCATCTAAGGTTTTGATTTTAGGCGCAGGGGTTGCAGGCCTTCAAGCTATTGCTACGGCAAAACGTCTGGGTGCCATTGTTGAGGTGTTCGACACACGGATGGCTGTAAAGGAAGAAGTACAAAGTTTAGGCGGTAAGTTTATTGAGGTTGAAGGAGCAAAAGACGATAAAAGTGCTGGTGGATATGCTGTAGAGCAAACGGAAGAATTCCTCGCACGCCAGAGAGCTGAAGTTCAGGCCAGAGCTATAAAATCAGATATTATTATTACCACTGCTCAGGTAAGAGGCAGAAAAGCACCTATTTTACTGGAAAAAGAAACGGTAAATCAAATGAGAGCGGGTTCTGTTATCATTGATCTTGCATCATCTACCGGTGGAAATTGCGAGCTTTCAAAAGACAATGAAACAATTGTTGTTAATGGAGTTACCATCATTGGAAATTCTCAGTTGCCTGCACAAATGCCTCAGGACGCAAGTTTCCTATATAGCAACAATGTCTTGAATTTCTTAAAGACTATGGTTCGGGAAGGTACTCTACATGCTGATTTCAATAACGAAATCATCAAAGGTGCATGTATAACCCCTGAGTTATTCGTTTAATTTTATAAAATAACGATTTTTTATGGAAAATTTTTATGGCTTTTTTTTAGATAATTTGCTGATAATATACTTATTAGCTTTTACTGTTTTATTGGGATTTGAGATTATAGCAAAAGTTCCAACCGTTTTACATACCCCATTAATGTCAGGTTCCAATGCCATAAGCGGCGTGGTTGTGATAGGGGCTATCTTATTGGTTCGTTTAACAGATCCAACAGATTACCTTACTCTTTCTCTTGGATTTGGAGGAATCATATTAGGTATGATTAATGCGGCAGGAGGATTTGTAGTTACAGACAGAATGCTCGAAATGTTTAAAAAGAAAAAGAAATAATACCATGCTACTTACTTTTATAATAGAAATTTTTTTCCTTTTAGGTTCCATTGGCTTTATTTGGGGACTTCGATTGATGAGTTCACCAGATACAGCTAGAAAAGGAAATTTTTATGCCGGCGTTGGTATGACCCTGGCTATTATCGCGGCTTTGATTATGCCGTTGGAAGGCAATGTTCCAAATAATTATCTTTGGATTTTTGCAGCGCTTATTGTTGGTACCATTATTGGATATTATTCAGCAATAAAAGTGGCTATGACATCTATGCCTCAAATGGTTTCCGTTTTCAACGGATTAGGGGGTGCCTGTGCTGTGGTATTGGGTTTAGCTGATGTTCTGCATTATTATGACGGAACCAAAGTAGTAGATACGCTTGGTTTTTTAACCGTCCTGTTAACCTTGTTTATTGGTGGCGTCGCTTTTACAGGAAGTATTTTTGCCTACGCCAAATTGGAAGATCTTGTTGACGACAAAAAGGTAACCTTACCCAAACACAGTGTTATCAATATGATAATGCTTGCTGGTCTTATTGGATTAGGTGCCTATATCTTAATGCAAGGTGAAGCCATAGGGATGGAAGCCGCGATTATTTTCCTTGTTATTTCATTAATCTATGGCGTTAGTTTCGTAGCTCCTATTGGTGGAGCCGATATGCCTGTCGTTATTTCACTACTTAACTCACTTTCTGGCCTTTCTGGTGCCGCAGCAGGTATCCTGTTCGATAGTCAGTTCATGGTTGTTGGTGGTATTTTGGTGGGTGCATCCGGTACTATTTTGACGGTAATGATGTGTAATGCGATGAACCGTTCCATCTGGAATGTTTTAATTGGAGGTTTCGGTGGAACTTCAGCTGTTGGTGCAACCGCAACGGGTGGAACGGTTAAAGAAATTTCCTTAAATGATGCTGCCATACAACTCTATTATTCTCAATCAGTTATAATTGTACCTGGTTACGGATTAGCCGTTGCCCAGGCTCAAAAAATTTGTAAAGAAATTGATGATCAGCTTTCAGCTAATGGGGTTGAGGTTAAATACGCTATTCATCCCGTTGCCGGTAGAATGCCTGGGCACATGAACGTACTTTTAGCAGAAGCTGATGTACCTTATCCAAAATTATTAGACCTTGACGAGGCAAACAGTGCCCTAAGTTCCGCCGATGTTGCCGTTATTGTAGGTGCCAATGACGTGGTAAATCCAGCGGCAGAAAATGATCCTGGAAGCCCCATTTATGGTATGCCTGTACTAAAGGTATGGAACGCCAAATCAGTTATTGTTCTGAAAAGAAGTATGCGGTCTGGCTATGCTGGCATTGAAAATCCTTTGTTTTTTCACGACAGAACTAAAATGTTGTTTGGTGACGCTAAGGATGTGCTTGGCAAATTAAATAGTGAAATTAAATCTCTTTAAATATTAAAATCATGGATTGGATTATTGCAAATTATTTATTCGTTTTACTGGGTATTTTTGTATTCATGTCTGGCATGTTTACCATCAAACAACAGACAGTAGCCATACTGGAAAGATTTGGTAAATTCCACAGCATTAGAAAACCTGGATTACATTTTAAAATTCCTGGTGTGGATAAAATTTCTGGAAAAATTTCCTTGAAAATCCAACAGTTGGATGTGAATGTTGAAACAAAAACAAAGGACAATGTATTTGTAAAAATCAAAGTTTCCGTGCAGTTTAAAGTCTTGGAAGAGAAAGCTTACGATGCTTTTTATAAGTTGGATAACCCTACCGAACAGATTACAGCTTATGTGTTTGATACCATTCGCGCTGAAGTACCAAAATTAAGACTAGATGACGTTTTTGAAAGAAAAGATGATATCGCTGTAGCTATTCGAAGAGAACTCGAAGAAGCTATGAATACTTACGGTTATGGTATAGTTAAAGCATTGGTTACAGATATTGACCCTGATCATGCCGTCAAAAATGCGATGAATAGAATCAATGCCGCAGAAAGGGAGAAAATTGCTGCTGAATATGAGGGAGAATCAGAGCGTGTTAAGATTGTTGCTAAAGCGAGAGCTGATGCTGAAAGTAAGCGATTACATGGACAAGGTATTGCAGATCAACGCCGGGAAATTGCCAGGGGCTTAGAAGAATCTGTTCATCTTTTAAATAAGGTGGGAATCAATTCCCAGGAAGCCTCTGCACTAATTGTAGTAACACAACATTATGACACGTTGCAATCTTTAAGTGAAAAGGTGAATAGCAACCTTATTTTGTTGCCAAATTCTCCAACTACGGCAAGTGATATGTTAAACTCAACCATTACCTCCTTTGCTGCTTCTCACCAACTTGGGGAACAACTTAAACTTAAGAATCCAATGCCTAAATTGGAAGAAAAGATTATCTTGAAAGAATAAATTTTTGAACCGAATTATTGATTTGAAACTAATCTACTTATGCACAAATTAATCATTACGCTTGGACTTTGTTTGTTATTCATACAAATCCAGGCACAAGAAGATCCCTCTAAGGATCCAGCTGCTGCGGCAAAAAAACCGGCTAAGGCAAAATCTTTTTCCGATATTATTCCAGCGGACGCTGTTACTGACGCCGGACTATTTACCATTCACAGAGTGGGACAAAAATACTTTTTTGAGGTTCCAAAAGTGATTTTGGGCAGGGATATTCTTGTTGCCAGCGTAATTTCGGGGCATGTAAAGGGACTTAATTTTGGTGGTGCCGGAATGCGTTCCAGACCTCAGCAGATTGTTCGCTGGTATATGCAAGACGACAAAGTTTTATTGAAATCCGTGACTTACGACGCTATTGCAGATCCTTCTCTACCTGTAGCAAAAGCGGTTCAACGAAATAATTTTGAGCCTATTATCATGGTTTTTGATCTTGCTACCATGTCAAAAGATTCCAGTGCTGTTGTCTTCGACGCTACTAGTTTATTCACTTCTGACATTCCCATGATTGGTCCACTTTCTAAGGCTGAAAAAAGGACTTTTGAAATACAGGCGTTAGATGCTAAGAGATCTTACGTAACAAGTATGAAGAGTTATCCTCAAAATACAGAGGTAAGGCATGTACTTACTTTTACGGGAACTAACATACCTGATAATCAGCTGACTAATACGCTCAGTATTGAAATGAATCAATCATTTATCTTATTACCTGAAAAGATTTGGCAGCCAAGATTTTTAGATGAACGCGTAGGTTATTTTTCTCTTTCAAGAACGAATTATGGTTTGGATGAGCAGAGAGCAGCTAATCAAACATTAATTACCCGCTGGAGACTGGAACCCAAAGATCCAGCTGCTTATTTCAGAGGAGAATTGGTTGAACCTGTTAAACCTATTGTTTATTACATCGATCCGGGTACACCGATGGAATGGCGTCCTTTCCTTAAGAAAGGTATAGAAGATTGGCAGGCTGCTTTTGAAACAGCGGGTTTCAAAAATGCCATCATTGCCAAAGATCCTCCAACGCCAGAAGAAGACCCGGAATGGTCTCCTGAAGATGTTCGCTACTCTGTAATAAGATATATTACTACTGATATTCAAAATGCCGTTGGACCCCATGTCCATGACCCAAGATCAGGCGAAATCATTGAATCTGATATCTTATGGTATCATAATGTGATGAACCTACTTAGAAACTGGTTCTTCATTCAAACCGCAGCAGCTAATCCAGAAGCAAGAACACCTAAATTTAAGCAGGAATTAATGGGTGAATTAATTCGCTTCGTTGCAGCTCATGAGGTAGGTCATACCTTAGGATTACCACATAACATGGGTTCAAGTTCTGCTTACTCCGTTGATTCCCTTCGTGCACCTGGTTTCGTTCAAAGAATGGGTGTAGCTCCTTCTATTATGGATTATGCCCGTTTTAATTATGTGGCTCAACCACAGGATAAAGGTGCAGGATTTTATGCAGCCGTCGGTCCTTATGACAAATGGTCAATAGAATGGGGATACAGACTTATTAAAGATACCAGTGATCCGGAAAAAGAGAAACCTACGCTAAATTCGTGGATTCTTAATAAAGCAGGCAATCCAATTTACCGCTATGGTCAACAGCAGTTCAATACCATTGATCCAAGTGGTCAGACAGAAGATATCGGCGATGATGCTATAAAAGCTTCTGATCTCGGTATTGAGAACTTAAAGGTCATTACCAGTAAATTAATAGACTGGACTGTAAAACCTGGTGAAGATTTTGCCGAACTTACCGAACTATATACCAATGTGGCTGGACAATTTCGCCGTTACATGGGTCACGTTGTAAATAATGTAGGTGGTACCTATGAATATGACAAAACGGGAGAACAAAAAGGTCCAGTTTATGTAAACGTTGCCCGCGAAAAACAAATTAGAGCTATGCAATTTTTCGATCGCCAGTTGTTTACTACTCCTTATTGGATGATTAACAACGATATTCTTGGCAAAATTGAGGGATCTGGTACAATGGACAGAATAAGATCTCTTCAAACTTCCACGCTAAGCGCGCTTTTTGCCCAGGATAGAATGAAAAGATTGTCTGAACAGGCAGCATTACAAGGCAAAAAAGCATACAGCTTAAGTGACCTGTTTGTCGATAGTAAAAAAATGATTTTCAGAGAGTTAGACTTACATACTGTACCTGATCCATATAGAAGAAATCTCCACAGAGCATTTCTTGATAAGTTGGCAAGCCTTCTTACCATGGACAATATGGATGTTTCACAATCTGATATAAGTTCATTGGCAAGACTAACTGTTAGTCAGGTAAAAATGGCTGCAACGAGAGAATCTGCTACGGCAGCTGATGCAGCAACAAAGGCGCACTATTTAGACTTAGCACAACGTGCTAGCTTAATTTTAAGCGGTGAATATCCTAAACCAGCTTCTCCTCTCATTGGAAGAATGCCTTCATTTGAATTACAAATGAAAGGTTGCTGGGATAATTCCTTAGAGGAATAAGTTTTTCAATCTAAGAAAAGGCCATTTGATTAAGTTCAAATGGCCTTTTTTATTTAAAACTGAGCTCTTCCCTTTATTTCTTTGAATTTTTCCATTCCTAAGGGGGTGAAGTGTGGCGTAAATATCTGCCAGATAATCGCCAGAAATTCTTCTTTACTTAAGGCATAATCCGTTTCACGAAGTAAAGTATCTTGTACAGACCAACTCGCAAGGAATAACCACATTTTAACGGCAATTCTCTTGTGATTGTGATCGCTTGAATCTTCATGGCAAATACCCTGTTGGGCCCAAACAGAAAGTTGATTAATCATGTCCTCTATTCTTGAACCCACCAATGTTTTTCTTAATCTTGCAAATTCCGGATAATGGGAAATAAACAAATGAATATCTCTGGTAATAAATCCATACTTTTCCTGAACCAAAGGAACTCTTTCAAAAACAGAATGCAAGTCGCTTAAATCAAAGGGAATCCGAGGGAGATGACTAATTTCCAACATCATCTGATGATTAAGTTCTTCCATTAAATCGTTCCAGCGAGGAAAATAATAGGTAACATTTCCAACGCTCATATCAAGGGCGTCGGCTATCTCTCGCATACTTACATTCGGAATACCCTTCTCATTTAATAAATCAATAGCCTTATATATTATTCTTTCCCGGGTTTTCATTCTAAAAGTTGAATAGCAAAATCGTTTGCGCGAAATTACTTAATTTTGCGACATCAAAAAATAAAAATCGATGAACGAAACGTTAGATCCTTCTAATTGGGATGAAATGAGGCAGTTAGGACACCTTATGGTAGATGATATGATTTCGTATTTATCGACCATAAGAGATCAACCCGTTTGGCGCCCAATCCCCGATGAGGTCAAAGACACTTTTAGTACCAGCATACCACATAATCCAACAAATTCTTTAGTCGTTTACGAGGATTTTAAAAAAAATATACTCCCTTATAATAAAGGAAATGTGCATCCCCGCTTTTTTGCTTTCGTTCAAGGAACGGGTACCCCAATGGGTGTTTTTGCCGAAATGCTGGCCGCAGCCATGAATCCCAATCTTGCTATTGGTGAACATGCTGCCATGTACGTTGAAGGTCAGATTTTAGATTGGTTCAAGGAATTTCTCGGCTATCCGGCCGATGCCTCAGGTATTTTACTGAGCGGTGGATCCATGGCAAATTTTACCGCCTTAAATGTGGCCCGAAACAATATTTTGCCAGAAAAAATCAGAAAATCAGGTTTGCATGCCACTGAAAAACAACTTGTAGCTTATTGCTCAACAGAATCTCATAGCTGTATTCAAAAATCTATCGAGGCCTTAGGAATTGGAACAGATAACCTTAGGAAAATTCCCGTTAATGAAGCCTTTCAGATAGATGTCCCTGCCTTAAAAAGACAAATACAAATAGATATAGAAAATAATTTATTACCATTTTGTATTATTGGAAATGCCGGAACAGTGAACACCGGTGCTATAGATCCTCTGGACGAGTTACTCGCTATTTGTAAAAGTGAAAAAATATGGTTTCACGTGGACGGTGCTTTTGGTGCTTTAGCTAAAGTGGTTCCCTCCCTATCTGCCGCTTTAAAACCTATCGAGGAAGCTGATTCCGTCGCTTTCGATCTTCATAAATGGATGTATATGCCCTATGAAGCTGGTTGTGTTTTAATAAAAAATAAAAAAGCACACAGAGATACCTTTGCTTTAAATCCTTCCTATTTACATACAGATCCAGGCGGTTTAGCAGGAGGGCCGGAACCATTTAATAATTTCGGTATTGAACTTTCCAGAGGATTTAAGGCTTTAAAAGTATGGATGAGCATAAAAGAACTTGGAAGCCTCGCCTACATCAGAATGATTGAAAAAAATTGTGCACAATGTCAATATCTGGGTTCTCTTATTAGTAGTCACCCACCTTTAGAATTAATGACCCCTGTGTCTATGAATATCGTTTGCTATAGATTTCAGTTTCCAACAGATGATTTAGCTGTGCAAAATAAAAATAATAATAAATTACTCCTAGAATTACAAAATCAAGGCATTGCAGCTCCTTCTTCGACCATTTTAAATGGCCATTTTGTTATACGAGTGGCTAATGTGAACCAGAGAAGTCAACAAATTGATTTTGATATTTTAGTAAGGGAATCTTTGAGAATTGGACATGAAATATCCAATAATTTACTCTAAATAATCGTGGAATTATGAGCAAAATGGGAAAAGTTTTAGTGGCAATGAGTGGTGGTATCGATAGTACGGTAACTGCCATTTTATTGCACGAAATGGGGTATGAGGTTGTTGGAATTACTATGAAAACATGGGATTATGCACAGTCGGGCGGTAGTAAAAAGGAAACAGGGTGTTGTAGTCTCGATTCAATAAACGATGCCAGACAAGTGGCCGTTGATATGGGTTTCCACCATTTTATTCTGGATATCAGAGATGAATTTGGCGATTATGTTATTGATAATTTCGTGGACGAATACATGGCTGGAAGAACGCCCAATCCCTGTGTTTTGTGTAATACTCACATTAAGTGGAATGCATTGCTCAAAAGGGCCAAAGCCCTTGATTGTGAAACCATAGCAACGGGACACTATGCAAAAATCAATAAAAACGATGACCGATACTATATCTCTAAAAGCAAAGACGCAAACAAAGATCAATCTTATGTTTTATGGGGCTTAACACAGTCAGCACTGGCAATGAGCCAATTTCCATTAGGCGATTTAACAAAGCCGGAAGTTAGACAACTTGCTCACGACGCAGGATATACCGATTTAGCAAAAAAAGGGGAAAGCTATGAAATCTGTTTTGTCCCCGATAATGACTATCGCAATTTCCTTCGAAGAAAGGTGGACGGACTGGATGATTTGGTGAAAGGCGGACATTTCGTTGACAAAACAGGCAAAATATTAGGTAAACATGAAGGCTATCCATTTTTTACCATAGGTCAAAGAAAAGGGCTGGGAATGGCCTTTGGACAACCTATGTTTGTTTCAGAAATACGACCCAATGAAAACGAGGTAGTTCTTGGCCCGGTTGAAGAATTGACAAGAAATGGATTAAAAGTCAGGCAACCAAATCTTCAAAAATATGCTTCAATTTCTCCAGATCTGGAAGTTATTACAAAAGTAAGATATAAAGATGCCGGTACCCTGGGAATTCTAAACTGGACCGATGAGCAATTGCTGGGCATCGAATTTTTAGCTCCGGTAAATGGCATTGCCCCCGGGCAATCTGCCGTTTTTTATGAAGGAGACGATGTCGTAGGGGGAGGAATTATTCACAGTAGTTATTTACCAAAAATGGATGTACAATGATTGAAATAGGAAAATGTGGAAAACCCCACGGGCTAAACGGTACCTTAAAATGCCAGATAGATGAAAGATACCTGGATGATGTGCTTCAGGCAAAGGCAATATTTATTGGCGTGGGCGCTAACCCAATTCCTTATTTTATTGAATCAGCGAGAGAGGGTAATAGCTTTTTAGTAAAATTAGAAGATGTTAATTCTAAAGAAGATGCGGAGACCTTAGCCCATAAACCTATTTTCCTGAGAGAAGAAGATTTGATGGAACACGAGGAAGAGGAGGAGGACGAATTCAGCGACGATCGGTATGAAAAATGGATTGGGTACACCATTATTGATGAAGAAATGGGAATCATTGGTAAGATAGAACAAATATTGAGTTTGCCAGGGCATTTTACTGCCTTAATAATGCATGACGAAAAAGAAGTGCTTATTCCACTTCATGAAAGCCTGATAGTAAGAATTAATAAAGAAAAAAAAGAATTGGTTTTTAACTTACCATCAGGCTTATTAAACCTTTGATTCATTTATTTTTTTGAATCTCCAGGTTGTTTTATATCATAATCTTCTTTTTCTTTTGCTACTTTAACCATTTTCTTAACATCGTCGAGAAGTTTCTTTGCATCATAGATAATACCGTCCTTGATAGTATATCTCACGCCACCTACTCTGATAATTTCGTTATTATCATTTAATTTTATGGCACCCATGCCATAAAGAACTTGTAGATTTTCGAGTGGATTTTCGTCAACAATCAACATATCGGCAAATTTGCCTACTTCTATACTACCCAATTTATTGGCAACGCCTAAGGCTTCTGCCCCATTTAAAGTAGCAGAACGAATGATTTCGAGAGGATGAAAGCCAGCTTCTCTCAATAATTCCAACTCTCTAATAAAAGCAAAACCATAGAGTTGAAAAATAAACCCTGAATCAGAACCGGCTGTTACGCGGCCTCCTCTATTCTTAAATTCCTGTAAAAAGGTCATCCATAATTTATAATTTTCTTTCCAGGCGACCTCCTGTTCTGTTCCCCAGCTATGCCAGTAGGAACCGTGGGAAATTCTGCTCGGCAAATAAAATCTCCAAAGAGAGGGAAGCGTGTATTCCTCATGCCATTCAGCTCGACGTGCGCGCATTAAATCTCTGTTTGCCTCATAAATATTAAAGGTAGGATCAATGGTAAAATCGAGGGCAATAAGTTCATCCATCACCTTATTCCAATGATCAGAAAAGGGGGCTGCGGCTTGTTTCCAAAGATTTCCAGCTCCTTCAAAACGATGTTGTTCGTTCTGATAGTTATAATTTAGGGGATAATTCTGAACGGTTCTGTCATTAAATAAAGCCTCAGGCAGGCCATACCAATGTTCCATAGTGGTCAAACCAGCTCTGGCCGATTTTAAAACATTCCAGCGAGCGACATCCATTTGTGCATGATGACAAGCTGAACGTAATCCAATTCTTTTATTTTCCCTCAGCGCGGCATCCATAATTTCAGGCGCTGCACCAAAAAATTTAATACCATCAGCTCCTTTGGCTGCATTATCATTCACCCATTCAATCGCCTGTGCAGGGGTGGTGATAGGACTTTTGGCACCTGAACCAAAAGCGTTATAAACAAACAATCGAGGCGCCGTAATCTCGTTAGTCAGGCTAAGTTTTTTATGTCTCAATGTCCAATCGAGACCATTTCCGGCGGCAGGATCGCGAACGGTAGTTATACCATGCCCCATCCATAGCTTAAATACATATTCGCCTCCGGCACCTTGAGCGGCTCCACCGCTGTGTCCGTGCATGTCAATCAAGCCAGGAAGTAAGAATTTACCCGTACCGTCAAGTTCCCTACCCCCTTCCTTTAGAACTGGTCTGTTTTTCTCTGGAATAGGAACGCCAGGATAACCAACTACACTTACTTGCTTGATTAAATTATTTTCTACCACGATATCAACGGGGCCAATAGGCGGCGCCCCATTACCGTTAATTAAGGTAACCCCTCTAATAATTAATTGATTATAAGGTCCCTCTCCTTCTTTTACTTTTGGAGCATCTGCAACCTGACCAGATAATGAAAAGATTATCGTCGAAAAAACTATGACTAATAAAAACCTCATGATTCTTTTTTTAAAATGAATATCTATTCTCTTATTCCAAATATAACTTATTTTTTGGGTAATTCAATTCCCCTTTTTTAAGTTATATTTGCAATTATTTTATTTTTATGTATTTTAAATACACACTCATTTTTTCAGTAACTTTTTTAACTAGTTTATTGGCATCCATTCCATTTGGACCAATAAATTTAAATGTGATTTACACAACCGTTCAAAAAAATAAAAAAGCGGGATTAAGCTTTGCCGCTGCGGCTGCAATGATTGAATTACTGCAATCATTTATAGCCATTCAGGTAAGTCCCACTTATTTGGTACCTTTCTTAGACCATCACCTCACCATAATTTTTACCTCCATTTTTCTAATATTTTTCGGTATCTTTTTTATTTTGAAAAAAGAGAAAAACAAAAAAGTGGTTCTAGCCATCGAAAAAGAATATACTGGCTTTTTACAATTTTGCCGTGGTATGCTAATTGCCCTGTTGAACATACCAACCATAGCCTTTTGGATTGCTATGACAACCTATTACAGATCGATAAATTTATTTGATATTAAGGGAGATACACCTTATTATTTGATTATATGTTTCATTTCTGCCGCTGCACTGGGGAAATTAATAACCTTAAGCACCTACGCATTATTAGCAAATAGATTTTTACCTCACTTGGGAAAATTTAAAAAATTACTTCCTAAGTTGATAGGAATTTTGCTAATAATGATGGGTTTATTTCAAATGTTCCGAATATTTATTTTTGATTTAGCCGCTCAAATTAGTTAAAATGATTTTACAAAGATTAATCTTGTCTGGCTTACTTTCAGTCATAGGAACAGCTATTCTTATTGGACAAGAGAAAGGATTCGCCATTAATTATAAAGAATCTGATGCAAGTAGGGTTACTTCTTCCAGTGAATTATATGATCCGTCCAAATTAACAGCGGCACATAATACCATACCCTTCGGCACTATGGTAAAGGTAACAAGACTGGATAACGGCATGTCCGTAGTAGTAAGAATTAATGATAGAGGACCGTTTACACCCAACAGAATCTTGGCATTATCAAAAGCCGCAGCTTATACTATTGGATTAAAAAAATATGAAAAAATAAATGTTCAGTTAACTATTCTCCCCAAAAAGGAAATCGAAGAACCTCTGGTTGAAAAACCAGAAAAGAAACCTGACATACCGTTTTATCAGCCGGGAAGTACCAAAACAGAAATAAAGGAAACCGAGGATTTACCGCTACGTATTGATCCTGTGGATGGATCAAGAATACAACAAAATCCTGTTACAGAGAGGAGTTTAGTTTCGCCCCCGGTAAGCGAACCTCTCAAACCTGGTTTATATCAAATTCAGCTGAACAGGCTCCCTGAAAAAGGCTTTGCCATACAAGTAGGCTCATTTCAAAATGTTTCTGTGCTGTGGAGCGAAGTTTCAAAGTTACACAACGCTTGGTTTAAACAAATTATGGTTCAAACGGTTAAAAATGCAAACGGACTAGTACTTCATAAACTTTTGTTGGGCCCTTTCACCACCAGAGAGAAAGCCAATAGTTATAAAGGAAACCTTAAAGAAAAATATGGCATTGAGGGTTTCATCGTACCCCTTCAAGAATAATATTTTAAGCCCTAAGGCTTTATTTTACTTTTATATTACCAGATACTGGCTGAATGGTGACCAACTTTTCTTCAAGATTAACTGACTCAAAAGGGGTTGGTTTTTGTGTAAATTTAATACTTGAAACGCCCCCCGATTTACCAATTACCTTGAAACAAACCTGGTACAAAGAGGAGTCATCTACCAGATTTACGCCTTTTAAGGAATTATCAATCCACATACAAGTCAAAATACCTTTACTCACCGCTTGAATACCAAAATTTTCTTTGGTCATGTAGGGTAATTTAAAATTTATCAGCCCTGAATAAGACAAAACGGCAGGATCCCACTGAATTGAGTATTGGGTGGATAGAATACGTCTGAAATTTGAACCAGAAACATTTAAACAGACTACCTCTCCTGAAGATGCTTCTTTACTGTCAATCTTTATCGTAATAGTAGAAGTTTGCGCAAAAGAAGAAAAAGAAGTTATAAAAAATAGAAAGGCGAAAATTCGAGTTATCATAGCGGTTTATTTGTCAAAAAAACGATTAAACATATAAAAAAGTATGGAGTCGCAATAAAAAAAGGGTAAAAAAAGCAGGATCAATCAAAAGAAACCCCTGCCGCCTCAATTTCAGCCACGGCTATTTCCCAAAGTTCCAAGGTATTTTCCAACTGCTTTTTCACCGTATGGTATTTATCCGTCAGCTTGCTAATATCCGGGCGATCAAAATAACCTGGAGAAGCCATTTCATTTTCCATTTTAGCTATTTCCTTCTCAAACTCCTGAATTTTCCTTTCGGACTGCTGCACATTTTTTTGAAGCCTTTTTTTCTCTTCATTGGAAACGACTGGCGTTTGAATTTTTTCAACCACCGGGACATTAATCTTTTCAACTTCCCTCATATTCTGCAAATCTCTTTTTTCTAAAAAGAAATTCACATCTCCCAGATATTCAAATAGTTTTCTATCTCTGAACTCCAGTGTTTTTTCAGTAAGGCCCTGTAAAAACTCTCTATCGTGGGAAACAACTATCAAGGTACCATCATATTCCAACAGTGCTTTTTTCAAAACATCTTTTGACAACATATCCAGGTGATTGGTAGGTTCATCCAGCACGAGTAAATTAAAAGGATTCAGGAGTAAACAAGCCAGTGCAAGGCGAGCTCTTTCCCCACCGGAAAGAACGGATACTTTTTTTTCAGCATCGGAACCTGAAAAAAGAAAAGCACCCAAAATAGACCTTATTTTAGTTCGCATTTCTGGGGGTGAGGAATCCTCCATAGTTTCAAGAACCGTTTTTGAACCCGACATATTCTCGGCCTGATTTTGAGCATAGTAACCAATTTTTACATTATGACCCAAAACCAATTCCCCGCTGGAATAAGTTAATTCATTCACTATAATCTTAGCCAGGGTCGTTTTTCCCTGACCATTCTGACCCACGAAAGAAATTCTTTCTCCCCTATCCATTCTGAAATGGATATCATCCAGGATATTTAAAGTTCCGTAAGATTTGCTTAAATTGACAACATCGAGAGCGACCTGTCCCGACCGGGGAGCTGTTGGGAATCGAATATTCATTACTGAAACATCTGTCTCGTCAAGTTCAATACGCTCAATTTTATTCAATTGCTTTTGCATTGATTGAGCCATTTTTGTTTTAGAGGACTTAGCCATAAATCGGGAGATGGTTTTCTCCTTATCTGCAATAACCCTTTGTTGATTGTCAAAAGCCGACTTTAATTTATCTCTCCTATCCTCACGCAACACAACATAATCACTATAGGAAGCTTTATAATCTTGCAAGGTACCGAGTTCGACTTCAACCGTTCTGCTTGTCACTTTATTCAGAAACTCTCTATCGTGAGAAATCAAAATGAGGGCACCGGAATTACCAACTAAAAAATTTTCTAACCAAATAATGGATTCAATATCAAGGTGGTTAGTAGGTTCGTCGAGCAATAAATAATCGGGTCTTTTCAACAACATTTTTGCTAATTCCACCCTCATTTTCCAACCACCACTAAATTCGTCAGTCAAGCGGGACATATCTGAAGGTTTGAAGCCTAATCCCTTAAGAACTCTTTCAGCATCAGCCTGCATAGAATCACCACCAAGGTAATGGAACCTATCATTAACGTAAGAAAAATCTTCCAGCAATTTATAGTACGAATCCGATTCATAGTCCGTCCTATGAGCCATTTCCTCGTTAATTTTTGCTAATCTCATCTCCAGATCTCTCACCTCTTCAAAAGCGGTAAGCGTTTCTTCAAGAACGGTTTTACCCAGGGGAATTTCCATATCCTGGTGTAAATACCCTAAGGTGCTCGTCGAAGGACGCGCAATATTACCTTCATGTGGTGATAATTCACCGGCGATAATCTTGAGAAGGGTAGATTTTCCGGCACCATTACGACCGACAAGACCTATTTTATCCTTTTCTCCAATAACAAGATTGATTTTGTTCAGCAGAATTCTGTCTCCGTACTGAACATAAATATTAGATAAATTAATCATATATGATGGGTAAGTTCTTCTTTTTCGGGCGCAAAGATAGGCAAACCTTTTTAAAATAAAGAATTTAAGCCTTCTCTAATGTAAATCCAAAGGTTGATCCCATTTCTACAGAACTTCTAACATGTATTGTTTGTTGATGTGCCTCAATAATGTGTTTGACAATAGCGAGGCCTAGTCCTGTTCCACCGGCATTTCTGGACCGGCTTTTTTCCACCCGATAAAAACGATCAAACAAATGGGGAAGATGTTCTTTAGAAATACCTGTTCCATTGTCAGCAACTTCGATTAAAATTTGCCTTTCCATGTCATAGAATGACAATTTTATATAGCCATTGTTTTTACCATACTTGATAGCGTTGTGCACTAGATTGATAAGAACCTGATGCACTTTTTCTCTATCTGCTTTTACTTTAAAACCTTGCTGAGCGCCTTCTTTGAAAATCAGTGATACATTTCTGGCAGCTGCTTTAATTTCGAGCTCCTCAAAAACTTCTTCTACCAATTTTTTAATATCAAAAGTGCGTAATTCAAGCATAGAATCACCCGATTCCAGTCTTGAGATGGTTTCCAAATCATTGATTATGGTTTGTAAACGATCTACATTTTTTGAAGCCTTTTGCAAAAAATGCCTGTTGATGTGGGGTTCATCTACAGCGCCGTCAAGCAAAGTTTCTATATAGCCCTGAATATTAAAAATAGGTGTTTTAAGTTCGTGTGACACGTCACCCATAAAATTTCTTCTGTATTCTGCCCAAATCTTCTGTTTCTCCATTTCCTGTTTCTGCTCTTCAACCCAGGCAGCTACCTCTGTTTCAACCTCTTCCAAAACATTTCTGAAGGTATTTATTTGTTTCTTTTTCTCTACAGGCTGTAATTTTTCAACTCTGATCGTTTTATAAATTAATTTTATTTTTCGTTGAACATATACGCTGAGATAATGCTTAAAAACAAAATAATTAATAACAAAAACAATGGTTACAAAATAGAGATAATACAAAGGTTTTAGAGGAATGGAAAAATATTGAAAATAAATAAAAACAAGAAACATAACCCCCAGGGAGGTTAGCAATGAAGACCTGATGGATATTTGGTGTGGCGTTGGATTTTTAAGCATTAAAAGTCAAATTTATACCCTATACCTTTTATCGTTTTAATAAAATCATCACCAATTTTTTCTCGTAACTTTCTTATATGCACATCAATGGTTCTATTACCTACGATGACATCATTTCCCCATATTTTATTAAAAATTTCTTCTCTGGAGAATACTTTTCCTGGTTTTGACACGAGCAGCATTAATAATTCCAGCTCTTTACGAGCTAAATCTATTTGCTCTCCATTTTTGATAATCATCACCTTTTCCTTATCAATCCTTAAATCTCCAAATTCAAGCCATGTTTCTTCTTCCATTTCAGCCGAATCTGTATGTTTACGACGCAATAAAGCTTTAATTCTACTTATCAGCACCCTTGGCCGAATGGGCTTTGTGATATAATCATCACCACCAACATCCAACGCTGCAATTTGAGAGTATTCTTCTTCACGAGCCGTCAGAAAGGTAATTAATGTATTTTTAAGATTGTCATCAGCTCTTATTAACCTGCATAACTCTACGCCATCCATTTTAGGCATCATTATATCTAAAATAATGAGATCTGGCATTTCTTTCTTTGCTATTTGGAAACCCGTGATCCCATCTCCGGCAGAAAAGACGACAAACTGTTCTTTTTCAAGATTGTACCTCAGAAATTCTAAAATATCTGGTTCATCATCAACAATTAAGATTTTAACCATATTCATTTTATTGTCTCTTGTAAATCATGCGTAAATCTAACTTTAACAAATATTTATAATGAATTAAATACATTAATTAAATGTTAATTTTATAGAAACTAGTCAGGAATAGATGACATTTCTTCTAATAGTTGTTGATAAACAATTTCTATTTTTTCTGGATCCTCCCTTAATTTATTAAGTAAACGAACTATTTTTAAAGAATCTGTGTGATGTATTTTATAAATATCATTCATGTAAACTTGTCTTAAACTATCTTTTCTAATACCAAAAACGGATTGTAAAGCAGCCTCTGAAGTATGAATATCAGCAAGAATTGTTTTTATTTCCTTATCTGAAAAATCGTAAGGTTCAGCTTTTTCTTCACACCCATTTAAAAGTACGATAAAAAGAACAAATAAAACCATTGATTTTACCATTGTGGTTTCCATATTGCCTTAATATTTCCTTTCGCCTCCTTAATTGATTGCCAGGTTTCAATATTGGGATATTCTACCTGGACTAAAGTACCCGTAGGTAAATTGACAACTCCTTCTATGGTATAAATGTTCAAAAAAACGGTAAGAACGGGATTGTGTCCAACGACCATTACCCTTGAAAAATCATCTGAGGTTTCTAAGATAATGTCCATTAATTGATCTGGATAGAGATCATACAGTTTTGGAAGAACGACTATTTTATCTTGCGAAATATTAGTTTCCTCAGCAAAAATAATAGCGGTGGTAAGTGCCCTTCTGGCCGAGCTACTATAAATTACAGATGGTAATAAATGCACTTCATTACACCTTTTACCCAACTGCCTGGCTTCTAAAACACCATCTTTACTCAGTTGCCTGTCAAAATCAGATGTATTATATTTCGCACTAACAGCCTCAGCATGTCTAAGAATAAATAGCTCTTTCATTTGCATTATTCTGTTGGTGCTTTTTTGTCGAATTCTATGATTTTTTCCATAACCTCTTTTAATTGAGGCGCACCAATTCCTTTGCTGATTATTTTCTTGTTCTTGTCAAGGATAAAAATTTGAGGCGTAGTTTTAACATTGTATAGAGAGTAAAATTTCGATTTAAGATAAGGATCAACGGTATGAATCCAACCATCGAGCTTATTTTCGTCAACATACTTCCAGCAATCGCCAATTTCGTCATTAAATTTTACACAAACGGCAAATATTTTAACGCCTTTATTTTTATATTCTTCATAGAAAGCCTTTAAATCGGGCATTGATTCTTTACAATGTCCACAGTCATAACGCCAAAAATAAAGTAAGGTATAAGGCGATTTTACATCGTGAAGGGTAATGGGAGAACCATCTCTCAGCTGCATTTTAATATTTGGAGCCAATTTACCTATTAAAATAGGTTTCAGCGCAACGGCATTTTCAACAATTTTAGCTAATTGCGTTGAATCGACCCAAGGAGCTTGGCCACTGCCGTAATACTTTTCAGCCAGATGGACATAAACGGCATCCATACCTACAAACTTTGAATTGGCATATTCATTTAAGTAATGTACGGCAAAATAACGGAAAGATTCCTGCGCATTTCTGGTTTTTTCCAAGACATAATCTATGGCCTTAATTAAAGAATCAGGCACTTGAACCTGCAGCTTTCCAACATAAGTATTTACCCTTTCAAAAAGAAAAGGAGTTCTTAAGAAACGAGCATCACCAAGGTCCAGATTATCAAAAAAATGATCTCTGTTATAGTAAAATGCTTCTCTTTGCTGTTCCTCTTCGGTGCCTGAAAATTCAGGTAATTTAATGGGGGTATTTGCCTTTATAATGGCGCCTGTGAAAGTATTGGCATTGTTTACAACGAAGGATGATTGAAACTGCTCTACCTCTTCATCGATTTTATCTATCGCTATTTCTATTTCTTTTATTTTAATGGAATCCTTTTCCTCTTTCAATTGATTATTCAAAGCCTCAGATTGTGGCCTCTTCTCTGATAAAAAATTCATGTAGCCATAAAACAGCTTATTCTCTACAGAACCTTTTATCTGTATATTTTTCGATGGATCTTTAGCCTCTGTGACCACGGAAAAGAATTGATCCCCCTT
>CANMVX010000009.1 GCA_947501115.1 Haliscomenobacteraceae bacterium | reverse complement strand
TCTTTTATAACCTCTGATTCAACGAATGTGATGGGTATTCCTTGCCCAGGTACACCTACTGTGAAGGATATTGACGGAAATACTTACAACACGGTCCAGATAGGAACACAATGTTGGACAAAGGAGAATTTACGAGTTACAAAATATAGGGATGGTTCGATTATCCCTTTAGATGAGTCGGGTGGGACTGCAGGGAATGGGTCGGGACAAACCTGGAGTTCAAGAACAATCGGAGCAAGAACTGTTTATGGTCATAATGCTACAAATTTGGCAACTTATGGGTATTTGTATAATTGGTATGCAGTCGCTGACTCGAAAGGACTTTGTCCAAGTGGTTGGCATGCGCCTACTGATGGTGAATGGACAACATTGACCACTTATCTTGGCGGAGAATCCATAGCGGGTGGTAAGATGAAATCCACTGGCACTATCTATTGGGATAGTCCCAATACAGGAGCAACCAATGAGAGTGGTTTTTCCGTTCTCCCAGCTGGTTATCGTTATTACAATTTTACTTTCTTAGATATTAGATTCAACGCTTTCTTCTGGAGTGCTACCAAGTACGACTTTGACTACGCCTGGGCCCGCTACCTGAACTTCAACAATAGCAATGTCGACAGGGGCAACTTCATCAGCTACTCCAATAAGTCGTCCGGTGCCTCCGTCCGTTGTCTTAGGGATTGACTATTTGTCTATTTGACTATTAAGTGGTCTAGGCTAGCGGGTGGGCGGCGCTTGAATAATATTAACTTAAAAAAACTATGTTGTGCCTAACCTTTTCCTCCAAATATTAAAAATTATAAGATTATGAAACTAAAAGCTCTAATTACCGCACTCATTTTTATCATAATAGAAAACACCCAATTACATGCTCAAACCAAAGGTCTAAGTAATTTTTATGGCAACAGTCAATTGGGCGAAGATATTTGTGTAAGGTCTGGCAACTATACCAATGATGTTTCGGTGGAAAGATTGGTAGCCCAAATTGTGGAGAAATTTGGAATGAAAAATGCTTTTTTGATTATTCCTTGTGACAGAACTCCGAATGCACAAGCAACCATTGATCAAAATGGCAGGCCTTATATTCTTTATAATCCGGAATTTCTTAAAAGTGTGAAATCTTTGAACTTCACAACGACTTCGATTCCTTCAAACATGACAAATTGGGAGACAATTACCGTTCTGGCACACGAGATAGCTCATCATTTGAATTATCATTTGGTTAATCCACATCCTGACGCAACATTCCGAAGTATGGAACTGGAAGCAGACGAGACAGCTGGCTTCATTTTATATAAACTCGGTGCCACATTGGAGGAATCGCAACGAGCTATGAGAAGTGCGTCGGTAAGTATTGAAGGTAGTTATACCCATCCTCCCCGTGCTCAAAGGTTGGAGGCAATCAGAAAAGGTTGGGAAAAGGCAAGGGGTGCAAATCCATCCCCAACTCCTACACCAACTCCCACTCCTACGCCAATTCCCACTCCCGTAGCAAATAAGATGAATGATATTGATGGAAATCATTATGATGTGATTAAAATTGGTACAACATCTTGGGCACAACGGAACCTTGATGTGACTAGATTCCAAAATGGTGATATAATTAAAAATGCATCAAGTGAAAAAGAGTGGGAAGAAGCCGGCCGAAATGGACAACCAGCTTGGTGTTATTATAACAATGATTCGGAAAATGGGAAAATCTATGGTAAACTATACAATTGGTATGCAGTTAAAGATACAAGGGGTTTATGCCCAAGGGGTTGGCATGTGCCAAGTGACAGTGAGTGGACAGCTTTGACAAATTTTTTGGGCGGTGAAAATATAGCAGGCGGTAAATTGAAATCAATTCAAACTGCTAATGGTTATAAACCAAATACGGGTGCTACTAATATAGGCGGCTTTTCTGCACTCATGGGAGGTTATTGTAATAAATATGGTAGTTTCGATGCTGAAAAAAGTTATGCTTGCTTTTGGACTGGTACTGAGTTCGATATTGATGATTCTTGGTTCCGTAGCATTAGTACTTTTTTTCCTAATGTAAACAGAAAAAGTGACTTTAACAAGTCTATTGGTGCCTCCGTCCGCTGCGTAAAGGATTGATTATTTAATTACATATTCCTGTGAATTCCTGTAAAAGAGGGTTCTTCGTCAATTTTGGTGAAATCTACTATCTTGTTTCCAATTTGAGCTTTGAAAAGAGCAATTATCTGGAATCCTTAAATTTGGAAACTTTCTTGAAAAAAGTTAGATTGACCTGAAAGTGAGCTAAAAATAAATGTATTCACCAAAATTAAGCCAGTTTTATGAATCTTTTTGTAGTACTTACAGCTATATCTAAAGCAAGTTAGTATTATATAAAAATTTAGCAGATTTTCTATATTCTCCTAAATGCTCTGCCCAAACACCTGAAATGTTCAATATATCAAAGGCTAAATTTCTTAATAAATCCGGGGTGAAAAACATATTGTCTGAACCTAAATCAGAGTTGATAAATTCCAAAATATTTCCATGGCAGATATTGTTTCTTAGTCTTACAATTTCAACATTAATTTTATTTGGGTTAGTCGAATTTAGTTTCACTTCGAAATTATTTTCATTTGGGAAAGCTAAATAAATTATCGGCAATCCTTTTTGTTGAGCTGTTAAAATTAGTTTATTACTTAAGACAATATTTGGATTTAAACAAAATGAACCAGTCTCCTTTTCGTTAATTTGTGCAATTGTAATTCTAAGGCTTGCTTCTAGTCCGTTAAGAAATGACAAAATTGATGGAAGATACAGATTAGTTAATAAAGCATCAAAGCCCTGAACGAAGAACCAATGAAACTCTGCTCCACTTAAACTTTTAAAAAAGAAATTTTTTATTGCAAAGTTTGTTTTTATATTTTGAGTATAATAATTTAAATATTCATCATCAATATTTATAAATTCTTCTTCCCTATTCATTGCAGATAGAAATTCAGTCCAAATATTTGCCCAGTTGCCTGTTTGATCAGAGTTCATAAGTTTATTTTGAATCATTGGGAATAGTTTTTTGTTTTTCTGAAGCAGTTTTTATCATTTAAAAAGCCGGACTTTTAATTAAAAATCACAAAACTTTTATAATATTCAAATGGTTAAACTAAAAGTTAGTTCTTTTTAATGGGCTAAAACAATACAAAACGCTAACTTGTAAATGTCAATTGACAATAATAAAAGTTCATTATTTCAAATTCTAGATATTCATTCATTGGTTTTTTTAAATAATGCCAAATGACTTAGTAAGTCAATATTTTTCCCTGGCTTTTTAATTTTCTTGAAAAGTAAAATGTCAGATGTTATTGACTCATAAAGCTTAAATGAATTGCTTTGTATACTTGAAATTATTTTCGATTCAAATTTTTTATCAAAAATTATGGGAAATAGGTCCATAGACTTTACAAAATAAATAATCCAAACAAGATCATATTGATGATCTTCAATAGCTTTCAATTTTTCCTTCAAGAGTTTTTCAAAAATTGATTTTATATTGTTAATAATTGATTTGTTGCCAGCATTATCCAGAATTATTTTTTCGATAATTCCTAGAATTTGAGGCAATGATTTTTTTCTTCGTTTTATTAATAATAGTAGTAGACTTATAGCTTTTAAAAAATCTTTATCCTTAAAGTTAAATTTGAGATTATTTTCTTCTGTGGTTAATTCACTTAAAAATCTATCCACAACACCAGTTCCTTCAAATTTTTTGTCAACTTTTAATGTGCCTCTAAATGAATTTTCAAATTTTTTATAATTTATTGTATTTTTATATTTTAATGCAAAATTTTGATAATCTGACGTCCAATCTCGAAATAAACCATCAGGAAGTTCATCAATTTTGGATTTACTTTCATTAAGAGTTAAATTAAATAAAGCTAACTCCTTTTGAAGTATTTTAATTATTTTATTCGCATCTTCTTTTGATTGACAAAGGAATCTATAGTCATCTTTAAATCTAACACCTATAAAATCAATTTCTTTCAAAATAATATTTTTTGAAATTATTGTATCTGCTGAGCTCAAAATAATCTCTGAAATTAAATCTGAAATAGCTGGGCCAACAGCTATGCCATTTGTGCAACCGTCATTAGCAGATTGAAATAATTTGTCCAGTTTAAGTCCTAAAAAATCTGAATAATTATCCCGATTTCCTTTTTGTCTAATTATTTCCTTTGAGTGTAGAGCCCATGCAATACTATGGGTATAAATTGATGAATAGAAATTTTTTATGTCAGTTTTAAGAATATATTTATAGTTGAATGCTTCAGTTAATAAATCGTTTTCTGCCATTTCTAAAAACTCGTAAATCATTCTTCCTGTTCGGAGAATTCCAATAGAGCCTTCGTTATTTTTTGTTATTGGTATTGGAAAGCTATAAGAATAAATTTTATTGCATGGATTAAATAGAATATCAATTATTAAGTTCCATTCATTTATTAAATACCAAACAATATCATGATAAATCTTAGGTTCTATAATTCCAAAGGTTCTATCCGTTAGTTCAGATTTTGGAAATGAAATATTTACTAATGCACTTAAGGTTGGAATAAATTTTTGCCTGTTTTGATCATTTGTTTGGACTAAAAAATATGGGTTGGTTTGTAATTTGAACTTATGAACTTTGAAAGGAGGGGGTAAAACATATTGTTCAGGGTAATAACCTTCCTCCAAGAGCCATTTTGCTATAATGTCTTTTGGTATTTTTTCTAAAAGTTTTTTGGTTTCTTCACTATGGTTTTTTGGGGATGACATTTCTTTATTTTTCTATTATTAAATTCATATGTAGTGGTTGTTTATGAGTTTACGAAAGGTTTTTTAATATTGAACTTTCAATAAATGCACTTTTTTTTATTTCCAAAGCCACCATCTTTTAAGTTAATCTAATTGATATAGCTGTTATAGCCCTTTTTGTAAAAGGGGCTATAACAGCTATATCAATTAACTTGCTAGTTCTTGAAAAATAATTCTGGCTTCTTCTATCTTTTCTTTTACAAATTCTTCATATCCAGGCTTAAACTGCCAATAATCATTTGTTTCATTCAGTGGATAAGAAATAAATCCGTTGTATAATTTAGGATTACTTAATTTTTTTCCTATTTCCTCCACTTTTTCAGTGCTGGTTTGTTTATTTGATTTAAGAATAGAACTAAATTTATTGCTGTTGAGCAATAATTGAGCATATTCCTGTTTAAGTTTTTTTAAATCTTCTATACTTATTTTTGTTCTCGTTTTTTCTTCGTTTATTAACCCTAGACCTAATTTTACCGCTTTGCCTTGAAATTGCAATATTGGCTTGACTTTGTATCCTCCAATCCTAATTCCTTTAATATTAATTTCATTAAAATAGATATCAATTAATGCATTACCTCTTGTCTCACTTACATTATACGATATATTATATCCGGATAATTCTAAAAAGTCAGAAATTTTTGTTTTCAGTTGTAAATAGAAAGCTTTTTGTAAAATTGTTTCTAACCTTAACTTTTTAATGTATGAATAAAAAGGAATATCAGATGAATCTGTGGTGTTTTCTATGAAAACAAACTTGTAATCTTGATGTTTGTTTCTAAATGCAGTTAAAACATCTGATAAATTTTTGATTGTGTTTAAATAGGAGTTAAAAATAATTTTATTTTCGGATGTAGGATGGATATTGAATCTTTTTTCCAAAATCTCATGAAGCTTGGAGTATGTTAAGGATATCCACTTATTATTGTCATCGTTAGACTTCTCTTCAATCAAAGATAACAAAATGTAAAAAGGTTCTTTTTTGTCTATGTTAATTCTGGTTAGCTTATCGCTAAACTGACCCTTTTCTTTTAATTCATTCGTAGTTTTATCATCCTTTGCAGTTAAATATTCATACTTCAACAGTTGATTACTGTGTTGACTTGATTTTACCTTGTTTTCAATAACAATCAACCATTTATCACCAGTCAACAATATATCTATATTGTCTTTTTCTACATCTACCTTGAGTGGATTAAAATTAAAGGATGAATAAGGCTCGGATTTTATTTTATCAACCAGTAACTCTTTTATAATTGATGCTTTATCATCAGAATTGAATATTTCGGAATTCTCTGAAAATATCCAGCCTATAATTGCCGAATGTATTTTTTCCATATCAGCTGCAGCTATGGTTTCGAAAAACCCAATAACTGGTTCAGTAAAGTCTTTTTTTTCCATTTTTTAATCTAAATTTTATGTTTTAAATAAATCTACTCGCTATTCTTAGAATTGCTAACTCTAAAACTAACACAAAATTTCGGAAATCACAATAAAAAACTAAAGTTCCTTTCTCTAGGTTAAAACCTACCAGCTAACCCCCAAAATCAATCCTGAACACATCTGATATAGCCGCCTATCTGTGGATTTGATGCGAAGCGTCCAACCTCTTGTCTGTCATTGGTTAGGGTTCTTGTCCAAATTTTTAAGCCTGTGGGGTCTTTTGTGTTGCTCCACCATACGCCCACTTTTCCCGCACCGACAAATTGACCACTTTCATTCCGACTTCCACTGGGTAATACGTTCATTCCTGACGAATTATTTCCATTCAGCTCGTTTGTCCAGCCTTTTGTCGCCTTTAATTTTACGCTGGCCTCATTGACGCCTCCCAAAGTTTTTATAAGCATTTCCCATTCAGAATCACTTGGCAAATGCCAGCCAACAGGACAAATGTTTCGTCCATCCAGCATGACATAACCATTGTATAAATTACCCAGTAGTTTTCCATAATTAGGGGAATTGTCGTAAATGGACCTGGCCGCTTTATTAGCATCAGACCACTTTATATCGCTTTCGATTTCTGGGATTAAATCTCCATTTCTGAATCTGGAAACCCTAAGATTTTCTGCCATCCATTTTTTATTTCCAATTTGTGATATCCGATAACTATTGCCATCAATGTCCTTTAAAATGTCTAAGGTGATTTTTGCCTCAAAAGAGGGCGCTGGCTCCAAAATAGTTTTATTCTCATTTGATGGTATGGCAATATTTGCCAATGTAGGAGGAACCGATTTTTCAAATATTTCATTTTTTCGATTTCTCATTAGGTAATGATAAACATTTTGCTTATCAATGGTAATGGTATAAGCAGTCACGAATTCAAAACCATTTTTTGTCATGAAATTTAAGGCATCGATCATACTATTAAATTCTACTGGTTTTCCATATTCGTCCTTTACGATGGTATTTCCCATTTTAAAAAATTTCGTTCTTTGCCCAAAATCAATTTGAATAATCACTTTTGTGCTAAAAAATTTTGCAGTGCCTACTATCTGTAGATATTCCACATCGATATCTTTAATTGGAACATCATTTACCGTTTGTGCAAGAAGACTGAAGGAAACCAAATTAATGGCTATAAATGAAATTAATTTATTCATTTTTAAATGGTTTTTTGTTTATTAAATCTCATTTTATCAACTATCACCTGTTTTCAATAAAGTTGGTTATTTAAATAATTACTCAAATGTATTTTATTTTAGCATATTCAACATTTATTTTATTATCGGGTTGCAATTTAGTTTCCTTCTTTACAGGTTGCACCATTGCTTCACAATATTCCTTATTAACCACTTTTATTCTAAGTTCAGCCTTTGATTTAAAATGACGTGAAATAGAGTAGCTCTTTTTCTCAAAATCATTTGATTCCTTAACTCCATAATAAAAGGGTTTTATGGAGATGCAATTTTCATGCTCGAAAACGGCATTTAATAAGGTACGGTCCGACATCCCGCATGAATGACCAAAAATTTGAACCTGGAAATTATCATTGTCAATAAATTCCATTAAATTTCGATAATGACTAAACTGTAAATAGTTGAATGATTTGATGTATTTAAATAAATCATCATTTCTATAAAGTTCAAAATTGACATATTCAGGGTCCATTTCATCCCCAAAACCAAATATGGGTCCTTGAGTTGAAATGTTATCCCCAAGGAGCTGACCGTGAATCGGTATGTACGTGGTGTTTTCCTCATTTAATGCTTTCTTATAGAGTTCAGCAATATTAGTGTAATTAAAATTTAGAATACAATAGCTGTCAGGCTGCTTATCTGTTTTAAGGGTATTGGGAATTGTTTCAATTGATTTTATGGGTTGTTTAAATTGGTCAATTAAAGCAGAGTTTGGTGAGAAATTATTTTTGTCCATTTCCTTATTCAGATATGTAAGAAATTGTGCTTTAATACATTCAAATTCCCTATTTAGTATAATAAGATCATTTGGATTTTTCTTAATCTTTATTTTTTTTAGATGATCGAAATACTGAATTTCAATATCAACCCAGTTTTTATTTTGAATTTCATTAATAATTGCTCGAAAAAATGAAGATTTCCAGGAAAAATTTATCTCTGAAAATTCTGAAAATCTAATGAGTTCATTCAGTTTATCTTTTCGATTAAGGTCAGCGAGATATTTTTCTAAATTGCTAATTGATTTATTAGTATTGATGGAAATCAAGGAATCAATATACTCCTTTTTGTTCAAAAACTGATGTATTGCATTGAAACAATAATCGGATATAAAATCACTGAAGGTGGATTTTAAACCATGGGCAATGTCAAAACCATTACCAATAATGATTAATCGATTAATCTTTTTGTATTTGTCAAAAATATCTGGATTTACATCTGGAGGTTTAAAATTCATAGTATTTAAATTTAAGAAAGTATGATTCCACTTAATATCATTATGCATTATAAGTCTATTATTGTTTTTATTTAGCACGGCTAACCAACGCCCCTAAAAAGCAGCTTGCATTACTCACAACATTTTCTTTATGATTGGCATTTTTTATCTCATAATCAATTTTTTCATTTTCATTATTCTTTGAAAATCTTAACATTTCCAATTTGTATTTAGCAAATTGATTGATATCCTCCAGGGCGAGATTGAATTTTGCAAATGTGTTTAGAGTGATTATTCCTGACGACCTGTTTTCAGATACTTGAGATTGATAATTAAGTCTGAGCTTTAGCAGATTATCATTATTCTCGAATTTTATAAGTAGGTAGTCGTTTTCTTTAAACTTTATATACTCCTTTAAATTATCGGTATCATCCAAAATTCCACCTGATACTATTATTATACTCTGGAGTTTGAAATAAATGGAGTCATTCTCAAGACCAAATTGACCATGTATAATTGGCTTTCTAGCTTCTGAAGTTATAGGATTAGCCATATTAAATGTCTTAGTCAAAACAACCTGCTTTTTCGTGAATGGGTCTAATTCATCTTTTGCCAATTTGCAGTTTTGGCTGATTAAATCTTGATTTGCAATTAAATAGCATATAGCTATTTGTAGAATTGTTAAATATTTCATTTAGAATGAATTGATTTTGTTTAAAGTTAGGTTTAAATTTCCAACGCGCCGATAGATTATGGAAGTTCACGAAGTCAGCTATAAAATTTGCGAAAATCAGTGAGTACTATTTTCCTTTATTGTTTGAAATTTGGGGCACATCCCAAATTTTCATTATATGGCTGAATATAAGTCCAAAATGCTTTGCCAGCACTACTCAGATAATTACCGGCATAATTTAAACTTGTGTTTGATGCAACTTGATAAATATATTCTGTACAACTGTAGGAATACTCTTTTTTGAAACAGACTATGGCAAAGTAAAGCGTTTTGTAGTCAGCTGTCATCCGGTAAAATGTCACTTTTGAAATAGCATCGCTGTTAATACTCGAATAAGTAGTGCCATAACCACCTTCTTTTTTTACTAATTTGATTATTTCATCACAGGACTGGCCTCTCATGGTAAATGAAATTGATAAAAAAATTAAAAAAATTACATTTTTCATTTATTTGGATTTAGTAATAATTCAGTTTCTCACTTGACAGTGTCACCATTTTATAAAGCATGATAATAATCTCTTATTTTTAATGCCATTAGTTTTCGTCTTAATATCAGGAAAGCATGGTAATCGTCAACGTTCATTTGTTGAATTTCTAAAGGGATAGCATTCATTTTTAGATTTGCCAAAAGTTGTTGTTCGTTTGAAATTCCACTAACTAGTTGATTTTCATTGAGCATCTGGCTTTTTATAAGCTCAAGATACTCCTTCGGCGGTTTATTTCCTACCTTAATGTTTATTTCAGATTGCATATAAACGTAATTGGCAATCTGATTGTATTTGCTCCTGTCTAAGCCATGCCTCTTCAAATAGTCCTTTGGAAATAAATGATGAATATCTCCTCGTAATGATATCAAATCACTTACTAAAACGTCCCTTGATAAAAATCCCTTATCATTTGCCTTTACCTGTGATGCCAGAAAAACATGGAAATACGGGCTGCTGGCAACCGAAGTGTCCAGGCTTTGCGGAAGTGAGGCATTCCAAAATGCATCGGAGAGTTCTCCTTCTTCCTTCTCCTTTAAATAGTCATCAAATGGTCTTTGAGATATTTGTTTTATATCAAAATCAAATAAACTTTCAGGTGAACCAGAATACCGGCCTGTCAAAATCGAAAAAACAAACCAACGTCTTACATAATGTTCTATGTTTACAGCATTAATATTCAGTTCCTTTAATTTTAAATAGAGGATATAGGCAAAATTGATTGCATTTTGTGAACGAATAAGTTTTGGTGAAATAAAACCTGCTGATTTTATTATCATCAAAAATCGCTTGAAATTCGTTTCATTGATAAATTTAGTTACCCCATTTTTTAAGGTTTCAAATGATTTTTCGGCTATCGTAGCTTCAAAAGTGCGTGTTTCGAAGTTTCTGCCCGACAATAAGCTAACAAGGTCAGATAGCCTGCCTCTGTTGAATTGAGTGGTGAAAGCTACTCGAATTAAGTCGTTATAATCAGGATCATATAAGTCCTCATTTTCGGTTCTGAGCCATTGCATTTTTTGAAAGAAATCTGTTTTGGCAAATTCCTCATCATGTTCTATTATATTTTTGAAAAATTCGGGGGCAATACAGAGGTGACAAAAATAGTCAATGGCTTTTCGTAATTCGTTTCCTTTGTATTCAGTATTGGAAGCAATTTTACTCATTGCAAAGTCTGCCTGACTTAGTACAACCCCTTTCGAATTGATACGTATAAAAATTTCTGTCACCGTTTCAATATCTAAGTCAGCTGCCAATTCTATGATTCCAATTTGTTTTCTTGGAATATTCATCAGGTTTGAAAAGGAATGTTGAACCTTTTTTCTATCAACTGATGGATTAAGCTCAAAATAGTTTGCTGCAATTTCAAAAAGATCTCCATTTATCGCCTGAGAAATATCAGGTAGCCACGTTTTATCCTTTAAAATAGCAGGATTCTGAACTTCAAACCTTTCTTCAACAGGATGGAATGCAATTTTTATTTTGATTCTTTCGTAAGTTTTATTGACTACATAGTGTCCAAGAATCGCTGCAGTTAAGGCAGTAACCCGCTGCTGTCCGTCAATAAGTATTTTTTTTCCTTCACTTAAACTCCCATCTTTTAATCGCACATTTGGATTTCTCCAGGCTATAACATAACCAATGGGGAAGCCTTGATATAAACTATCAATTAGGTCACGAACTTTTGATGAATCCCAAACAAAGGGTCTTTGAATTTCCGGAATGGCAATTTCACCTGAATTTACCCAGGCTAATAAGGTCTCTATTAAGTGTTGATTTACAGCGTATTTCTGCATTTCTTTTGCTATTGTTGAATAGGTAATTTATGGATAAATCAATTGGGAAACAAAATACTCCCAATTAAATTTGTGCCTTTATATTCCGTTTCTACTGAAATGTTGTCGTGTAAAAGTTCGTTCTCTTGTTCGTTCGCTTTCATTTCTTATGGTTCATTGACAAAATTTTCTTCATATTCCTTCCGACTCAATACCGTGTCATACAGTCCAATGGCTTGCCCCGCATGTTTATTTATGCCGATATATTCCAAACTGGCGTCTTCGTACCGTTTAAATCCGAAAACGGCTTGATTCATGTGGGCAGGATTGAATAAACCCAGGCTTACCAATAATTCGAAGTCTTTCACGGAAAGGCCTGTTACCTTTTTGAAAAGTCCCGGTTCCAATTGGGTGATCACATCTTTTAAACTCCGCTCTCTGTAGTCCGTCAAATACATAAATACAGGTATGCGCGTGGCAAATTTGATGAGCTTTTCCTGGATTTGCTTCCTCAAACTCTTGAATTCTTTCTCGTCGTCTGTCAGTTCCTGCTTCTCCTTTTTGGACATTTCCCGGTCGTTTGCCTCTTTCTTGGCTTTCTTTACGGCTTCTGATTTATTAATGATCGTTTCAATATCCTGATTCAAATTTCGGAATCCCTCAATGTTCATCAAAGCTTTCATGGCTTCTTGATTTGCCATAAGTCGGGCCAGCGTGTTATTGTCCACATTTACCAGCAATGCGCTTTCCCAACGTCTTGCCAGTAGGGTAGCAGTGGTACCACTCATCGCCATATCCAGAATACCAGCGGCATCCACTTGTTTCATCGAACTACCGTCGTAAGCTAAAACGGGTAGGAAGTTGATGAATTCTTCCACATTTTTCTCCGGATTTGTTTCGTTCACATTTAATCGGCAAGCATAATCTGCTATTTGTCGCAGTGCCCTATTGGGCGCAAAATCAAACACATAACATTCTTCTTTCAATATTTCTTCCTTGTTAGGTGATTTGCTGTCCGGATTTTTTATCACCCAGGGCGTCTGTACCCGAAAGGCTGCCTGAAAATAGGTTTCAGGACTGGAGGAATTACGCAGCATAAAAATACCCGTCCATGGTTTTACAGAGACGCCCGTGGTCAATTTGCCACAAGAAAGGGTTATGGTCTTCGATGCCAGCGGATTGTCCGTCATTGCTTGCATCACGGGTGGTAAAGCCATCACCCCAAGACCTGCCTGATTACCCGCAGCAACCACAATGGTGTAGTCGTGGTAAAACTTATTTTGCCGTTGTTTTATCAGATTGGACATGGCATGACAAGAGGCAACGGATGGGAGAAACCAAAAGGTATGGTTTAAGACATTCAATAAAGGGGCATGTGAAAATGGAAGGGGTGGTTTTTTAGTGCCTAATTTCAGATTATCCGTTGTCGTTTCTCCAAATGAACCGCGAATAAGATCTAACCATTTTTGTACCTCATCTTCATACTTAAACCTTGCGTTCGCGCCTTCTCCGTCCGCCGAGAAAAATATGTTCAAATCAAAGCCATCAAATTCTCCCTGCATAGCAATCTGTGAAATAGCATCAGGCATCTGGTAAGTCATCATGACCATTCGGGGAAGGGAGGCATAAGGATTTGGCCCGTTGGTCTCTTTCCATTCGTCTTTTGCCTTTTGTTCGTCGGAATAAGTCCAGTTAAAAATTTGATCTTCAATGAATTCTCCTGAAGCGATGGCCCTGAATGGCGTACCTGACAAATACAGATAATGACTGGTTGTAATGGGCATAGTCCCCTCGTCGAAATATTCTAATCCCTCTCCCTCTCCAAACTCCATCTCTCTTTTACCTTCAGCTTCAAACAATTCTTTGGCGCTTTCCCTCCATGCGCCATAGTGGTATTCATCAAAAATGACACAGTCCCAATGCGTGGCGTGCACCCATTCATTTTTAGTTTTTATGCCTCCCGTGCTGGTGTTTTTACCCAGATAATCTTGAAATGAGCCGAAACAAACGATTGGTTTTTTAGGATCGGCTTGCTCAAACGTCAATCCATTTCGGGCTATAAATTGCCATCCTTCAAAATCTACGTGGGTCATCAAGTCTTCATCCCAGGCATTTTGAACGGCAGGTTTGAAGGTGAGAACCAATATTTTTGTCCATTGCATTTTTTTTGCCAATTGATAACTGGCAAAGGTTTTGCCGAAACGCATTTTTGCATTCCAAAGAAAATTTGGTGTCCTGTCGGTATTTTCCAGTTTAAAGCTGTTGAAATATTCGATCGTCTTATGAACGGCAGCATGTTGTTCGGGGCGCATACCGAAAGTAAGGGTCCGATTGGCTTCCGTGCGTTCACCTGTTTTGACCTCCCGAATGGCTTTTTGCAAATCTTTCAACGTGCATTTGAACCATTCGCCATCCGGATTGGCAAAGCCTTGTTTTCTTAAAAGCCGGTGAATATCGTGGTCTGTAAAGGAACTTCCGTCGTTCCTCATGGCAGATTCCTCAAATACAATGGTATATTTCAATCCAGAGGTTCTCAGTTGTTCCGATACCCTGCTAAAAGCATCTCTTGAGGTAAAACCAATTTTTATTTGCCCTTTATGTGTTGAAACCCCTACCAATTCATAAGCATAAATGGTCGGATTGGTAGTAGGGCGGGGTGGAAAAAATTCTTTTTTACTCATCCTTTTTCAATTTTTTTACCTGCTTTTCGGCTTGCTCAATGCTGGCGATGAACTGCTTTTCTACTTCCGATAATTCATTGGCCAATTTGCCCTTGTAGCTTTCGTATTCTGCCAATGCTTTCTGTTGGGCTATTTCTGCTGAGATGGTACCCGCATGGGTCAGTACGTCTTGCATGCTCATCTTTATGAAACCATCCAGCACAGCTATCCAGTCTTTCATGTGCATGGGTTTGCGTTGCATGGCGTTGATTTCTGCAATGTCCAGATAGGCAGAAACCAGTCGGTTCAGCACGGCCAATTCTTCTTCTGACAAATAGTTTTTGGCCACCCCGATTTCCTGTTTGGTGGGCATTTTACCTTTAAATGCTTTAAGTCCCATGAAAGGTAGCTGGGCGTTGGCACGCTGAAAGATAAGCTCGGCTGCGGTATGTCCATGCGTCGCCCAATGTAACTTGTTTTGGACCGTTTGAAAGAATTGTTGGGTGATACTTGCCCGTGCATCATAATCTACGCTGGTGGAATAGATTTCCAGTACCTTCCGGTAAAAGACCTTTTCAGACGAACGAATGTCTCTGATGCGGTCGAGCAATTCGTCAAAGTACCCCCCGCCCTTTTTTAACAGATCATCGTTCATGGTAAATCCTTTAATTAGGTACTCCCTCAAACGTTCAGTAGCCCATATTCGGAACTGAGTACCCCGCAAGGATTTTACCCGATAGCCAACCGAGATAATCACATCGAGGTTGTAGCCTTTAGTGCGGTAGTTTTTACCATCGGCGGCAGTTGTCAAGTATTCCTTGACAACTGAATTTTCGTCCAATTCTCCTTCTTCAAAGATGTTTTTGATATGAAGGCTAATGTTTTGTTTGGTCGTTTGAAACAGCTCTACCATATCGGCCTGGGTGAGCCAAACAGTGTTGTCTGTGAGTTGCACTTGTATTTTGGTGCTGCCGTCTTGCGTTTGGTAAATCAGTAGGTTTGAAGATTCAGTCATCGTGTTATCTTATTAGATCTTAAGCAAACGCTTATGCGTAGGAAGGCCTATCATCTCATAAGCATTTATGTTGGAACTGGTGGACTGCAGGGGTGGAAAAAATTCTTTTTTACTCATCCTTTTTGGCTTTTTCTAAGGCTAATGCCCCTTTTGCATTGGATGTACTCACTACCTTTTTTCCTGTTTTTGACTCTAATTCTTTGAGGGCTACCCGGGCTACATTACCACCTTGTTGCGCCACATTTTTACTTTCTTCAAAATCTTTAGGTTCCACAGCTGCCGAAATATCTTTGGTAGATGCTTCTGCCAGCATATTCAATATCAGTTCCGTATTGGTCATATTATCTCGAAGATTTTCTTTTTTCAAGCCTTTAAAAACCTTGTATTCTTTGGTGGTTTTACCTGCCCAGGCCTTAGTTATAATATCAGTTAAAGTGGCAAATTGCTGTCCTTCTTTTAAACCCCTGCTTTTCCATTCATCTGTTAGTTCTTTGCGTATTTCAATACTTTTTAGCCGTTGGTTAATCCAGCTTTCTGTATAGCCTAGTTTTAAATATTGTTCCAGGGCTCTGTCAATACTCAGTTCAGGGTCTTGCATTTCGTCCAATCGTTCGGCAGCTACTTGTGCAAGCCAAAGTTTGAAAGGCTCTGCTTTGGGGGAAGGAATGGATTGAATAAGCCTGAATAATTGCTCAGTATCAGCTACATCGGTCATACGCATTTTACCATCGGCGGCAAGCATTTTCAAACCGTTACAATTTGTAACGGTTTCATTACCCTCATCTAATAGTCTTTTTTTCATTACCCGCCAATATACTTGAGGGTTAGGACTTTCTGTAAGTAAGGCAATGACATCAACAATAGCGATAAACCATTTCTCTTGCTCACTATCCCAAAGTGTGCGTACTTGCTTGTCGTCAAATATTTTTATTTCAGTCTGCTTACTCATTCCCAATGTTTTTTAAATTATGTACTTTTCAGTTGTACTGTTTTTCACACAACCAGTGTCTTTCCATTGTTCATTTCTTTTAATTTATGGGCTATTTTTATGGCATGATTCTGAATGCACCGTCATTGCACAGCCCATTATTTTAGAAGTTAATTCCGAGTATTTGAATTCTTCCTTTTTCATAATAAATCATTTAATCAAAAAAATCATTGTTCAGACCATTTTAAGTAATGAATCAGCGGAAAATCCTTAACAGGTTCGTCAAGGGTAGCCGATAGGGTAGTATTAAGGGCAACAACTACTTGTTGGCAATTCTGCTCAATAAGTAGCTTAATTTTAGAGGAAAATGGCTCTTCGGGTAGCAGAAATTCATTTTTACTCATCTATTTCCTCATTTTGAGACAAATCCATTGGACGAATCATACTCTCAATAAATGAAATTTCCTCATCCGTTAAGTCATATTTTTTGTAAAGTTTTTCGTCTGTCCAGACATGCGTCATATCCAACACTGGAATTAAAGAATAAGTATCTTTTGTAATACTATGCGAATACATTAGCTGTGACAGTAAGAAACGAAAGAACTTAGACTTCATGTAAGTAACCAAGTTTTGAGCTTCTAATTGGCTATTGTAGCTGCCAATAACTAAGTATGTTTCAGTGCAAATCATTCCAGGAGGAAGTATGTCGATTTTTGATAATACCCTTCTTAGACCATCTTGACTTGGGTTTCCTGCATGTTCATGGCCTGAGCGTGATGAAATTACTTTCCATTTGTTTATCATTCCTCTACCAACAATAATTTCCTCACTAGCATAAGGACCTATACCTCCTTGCCAATATAATTTAATATCTCCAGTCGTTTGTGGTTTTATATAAGTTCTTAAACCAAAAGGTCTATATGATGAAACTTTACTATCCATGTTTATCTCGTTAAACGTAGATATTTTTCTTAATATAGGAATAGAATTATTGTTTCTAATGAACTTGGGAAATTCATTTAATTTCCTAGTTGACTCAAAACGCTGATTCTTATGAATACTTATTAACTTAGAATCACCTGTACTTCCCTTTTCCCACATAAAATAACAGACCCCACCTGCAATACTGACTCCAGGAAATATCTGTGTAGAATCTTCAAAATCTACAATTACTCGAAGTTGCTTATCATTAAGCATGGTATCTCTAAAATCATCTAAGCCTCTTCCTCCACCAAACCACCTAGCCGGAATAATCATTACAAGATATTTTGGATTTAACTTTTTAGCTTGTTCAACAAATTTATTGTATAAAGGAACTGCACTCTTTCCAAAGCCCCCGTCGCTCAATTGATAAGGTGGATTACCCACGATAACGTCAAATTTCATATTAAATATTTTTTCTGGCTGATCTGTGTGAATAAAATGATAAGCGTATGTTTCCAGGACATCTTCCCGGTCATATACTTCCTGGCTTGCCCCACAATAGGTACATTTTCCATTATGCCAGGTGTGCTGCAATCGTTCATAAAGAATATTGCCTTGTTCGGTGGCGAATGCTTCGCAAATGGAGTATTTTCCATTCGCTATTTTAGAGCAATAAACGCTTCGTCGGCTCAGTAAACTGGTGAGTTCAGTGATAGCAATACCATACAACTGTTGAGTAAAAATATGATTGATACGTTCCTGTTTGTCAGGTATTTGTGCTTCCAGACCTTTCATAAGCCGCTTCGCCATTTCCCGTAAAAACACCCCACTTTTGGATACAGGATCCAGGAATTTTGCCTTAGGATCGCTCCAAAGTTCCCGTGGAAGCAAATCGAGTATATCATTTACCAGATTGGGTGGCGTAAATACTTCGTCATTGCTCAGATTGGCGAGGCAGGAGAGTACGTCGGGATTATAGCTGTCTGAACTGTGATTCATCTGATTCCTGGATTATCTTGATTTTTTGTTTGAATCTAAATCATAAGCCTTCAAATAGTCAATCCCTTGTGACGACATTTCAAATTCCAAAGCTCTTTGATTAATAACTTCCTGTTCGGAGTATTTGTATTCTTCATTTATCATAATAAATCATTTAATCATAAAAATCATTGTTCAGACAGTTTTAGGAAATGAATTAGCGGAAAATCCTTCACAGGTTCGTCAATGGCAGCGGGATTCCCTTCGTCATTAAATAGGGAGAATTGGTGCGATTTTTCAACTAAAAATTTAAACATATAATCTCTTCTTTTCAACATGGAGCCATTTACCGCACTCCATTCTGAAAACACAATAGGTTGCTTCGTCGAGGGGTTGGTAAAGTCTAATGCATCACCCCAAAGAATATTTCTATCAAAGAGGAATCGAATGCTTCGCCTGCATTCTTCTTTGCATTTGTCCATAAAAAGCGCGGTATAAAAATCGTCAAATATAATATAGAGACGCTCTCTACATTCCTTCGCATTATCCTCCAGAATATCTACCCCGTAAATACTGGAAACGGCGATCACGGCATATCGTTCCCAATCCATTTGGTTATTGCCATATCGCTGATCAACCACCTTGAGTTTCCTTCGCAGCACTTCTGCTAAAAAGTTACCATTGCCACAAGCGGGTTCAAGAAATCGGGAGTCAATGCGTTCCGTTTCATGCTTCACCAAATCCAGCATAGCGTTTACCTCCCTTTCGTTGGTAAATACTTCCCCATGGTCAGCTACCCGCTTTTTTGATTTTACCTGTTTTTTTTCATTCACTCCGGACATGGACAAATCATTTAATCATTTGATTTAGATGGTAATTTAAACGAAGTTAAATGAAAATGGGTGAAAACGGGTCAAAAAATTTGAATGTCATTGGTACTGCCTTTTTAAAAGCCATTGTCTGTCCGTCTTACATGCATGAGTAGGGTATTAACCCATCAGCATTTTCCATACAAAATAGGCCATAATACTTTGGGACCCAATGAAGCAAACAAATATAACGAGACACCCTTTGCTCGTTTTATTATACACTTTATTGTAAATGGCTTTCTCCGGGTCCGTTAAAATACCTAAACCCTTCGGTGCTTTAAATCCGAGATTATGCCTGATAATTCGCTTTATGGAAGTGCGGGCAGCGATTCTTTTCGTTAAAGAGGGTATTCGAAATCCAAATTTCATAGGCTAGGTATTATAAAAGGAATATTTTCATACATTATAATTTATATTCCCTTTGGAAACTACGCAAAGTTAAGCTATATTTAGACACTTACCTCACTCAAACAAAAATAGTTCTGCCAAATAGGGTCAAAAATGAAAGTATTTTTGGTCTAGCTCCTTTTAAACCATTTTCCCGCGATAAAAGTACTTGGCATATTCATTTTGTTCCGGAATTAACCTCTGGATATTAGTGCATGGCCCGCCTTCACCCAGAATAAACAGGCAAAGGCGATAACTATTTAAACACGAAATTTAAAATTATACTAATGATGACAAATCCCAAGGTCACAATTAATAGTTTTTTCAAAATTTTGATTTCTTTATCTTGCTTTTCTAGACGGAACGTAGTTTGGGTTGTTTGTTTTTCAACTAAGAAATTTAGATAATCAAAAGCCAGGAAAGTTTTTTTTGATTGTTCTTCAAGGTTATTTTGAATTCAGTGTCGTTATGTATGAAATCAAGCCTGCTGAAGTACGTTTCTAACTATTGATTTTAAAGTGCGCTTTGTTTTGCCTGTTCCATATTGTTGAGTAGCCTTCATCAAAGCATCAGCATTAAAGCTACGTACATTATTTGGTAATTTATCTAAAGCTTGTGTTTGGTCTTCTGCTAGGTTATCCAAATTGTTTAATAAATCAACGAGCAAATATTCTCTTGTGATATTCTTGGGAAATGATGATTTCAATTTGAATTCAAAAGTCTTTCCGTTGAGTTGAAATTCGCCTTTTCGTTTATGGTTATATACCCAAATTGTATTGTAAAGCTGTGTAAGCCCAAGCCCAAGTGAATTGAATGCATTTGGGGACACCAATAGAAAATCTTCGTCCTTCAGAAAACGTTCTACTACTTGGCGGTCATCGGGCGGAACAACACCAAATTTGGATTGCTTTGGTGAGTAATACAATCCTTGGTTTAATTTTACCAATGTTCCGTCTTTGGTTAATTGAGCCAAATGCCTATCTATGGCCGTGGAATAATATTCCAGGTCAGAACGGCGATATACCTCACCTTGCTTGATATGTTGACGGAGCAAATTCATTTCTTTAATACAAAAATACAGATTTTTTTTGAAATGCATGCAAAAAATGGGAAAATTCATGCATAAATTACCAATCCTCACCCAGCTTATCCATTTTCGCTATTTGTTAAAACATTGATCGAAAGTCTTCCCGGTAGCTTCTGATTTTGGGCGATTCTGGTACGTATAACAAGCCTTTAACTTCGGATACCGCAAAGTGAATCCGTTTCTTGCAAGAAAGTATTTAACTTCATTAAGATCTGTCCTTTTATATAAGGGGCTGTAACAAATGGTATGTGCAGCATCGCGAAAATCAATTTTCCCAAACGGATAGGGTCATGATTTTGTAAATCAATATAATAAACCTCAAAAGTGCATTAAATATCACTTATTATTGTGTTTTACCCTAAAATGTTTAGCTTTGTATAAAATAGAGCAATATGTCGCACTTTTCTATATTGATTAAACAAATAAAAGAAAGAAGAGAAATGCTAAAAATTACGCAAGAAAATTTAGCAGATTTATCAGGGGTCGGACTTCGGACAATAAAGCAGTTGGAGGCAGGGAAAGCAAATCCAACTTACAGGACTTTACAAGAAATCGCTGATGTGCTTGGTTTGGAACTGGTTTTACAGGTAAAAAAACTCAATAACCTATGAGATCAGGACAAGTGCTTTATAAAAACGAATTAGCTGGTATGCTGAGTCAATTGGATAACGGGAGTTTTAATTTTAGCTACGACGAACAGTGGATTAAGGATAGCAATAAACCGTCTATTAGTTTGACACTGCCAAAATCGAAGATAGCATTTCAATCAGCAACGTTATTTCCGTTTTTTTTCAATTTGATTCCAGAAGGGGTGAACAAAAGGTTACTATGCAGTAAAAAACGGATAGACCTGGATGATTATTTCGGCATTTTACTGGAAGTAGCTGGTGGTGATACGATTGGCGCGGTTAATATTATTAAAATGAAATGATTAAAATGGAAATCAATAGGTGTCCAGGAACACTTGCAGCAGGGTTTGCTACCTATAGTAGAACATGTATTAAGCGTGTATTTAATGGAAGTAAGGTAAATCATATTCTACCATATAATTCCTTACATTCTAATCAAAATGGTGAAGATTCTTTTGAAGACAATGCAACTCGTATATCCATTTCAGGCGTACAGGAAAAATTTTCATTTATTCAATTGAAAAATAAGATCCGTTTGACTAAAGAAGGAGAGCAAGGCACACATATATTTAAACCAATTCCAAATGGATCAAAAAATGCAGATCAAATGCCTGCGAATGAGCACTTAACCATGCAAATTGCCCAAAAAGTATTTGGCATTGAAACAGCAGAGAATGCTTTAATCTTTTTTGAAAATGGTGATCCAGCCTATATCACTAAGCGATTTGACGTGGTAACAGGTGGTCTCAAATTGGCCCAAGAGGATTTCGCCTCTCTTGCTGGAAAGAGTCCACAAACCCACGGTGCAGATTATAAATACCTTGGTAGTTATTGGGATTTATTTGAACTCATGCGTGAAAATTTGCCAAGCTATAAAGTGGAATCGCTCAAATTATTCAAATTGTTGGTCTTCAACTATCTGTTTTCAAATGGAGATGCTCATTTAAAGAACTTTTCAATTATTGAAACACCACTAGGCGATTTCAAATTGAGTCCAGCTTATGATCTTTTAAATAGTCGCATACATATTGAGGATAAAGATTTTGCTTTAAATGAAGGCTTAATTCCAGCAAGAATGGGACAAGGTAATGTTGCAAAACAATTTCAACTGCTGGCAGATTATGCTGGAATCCAAGAGAAACAAATGAATGCTATTTTAGCCTTGATGGTCTCAAAAACAGAAAACGTTAAAAATTTGATTGACGCATCGTTTCTAAAAGACGGGATTAAGCGAAACTATCTGCAAACCTATCAGTTGAAGCTTAAAAAGTTATATGTATGAAAAAGCTTAGTTATGGATATTCCGGGTTAAAGTGAGTCAGTTAATTTTTTGTTATCTACTGTTCGATGCTCCGCTTAAAAATGAAATGGGTCTTTTGGCATTATGACTTTAATAAGATTAAATTGAAATATAATAAGCGTGTTTCTAAATTATAAAAATGTTGTGTTGGATTTTTTTGACTCCCTTTTATCAGTATCCGCAATATTAAATGATACTTATTCATATTATATACAGGTAGTTGCCGATTTTATTTCCATCGTCCAATTATTTTCAATTTTGTATTTGAGTTTTTGTCTCCTCTTGGGTCAATAGCAATATTTCCATTTACTTCGACTAAAATGGGTGTGCCTTCTACTTTAATGCATAGGTCAATATTATTGTCATTATCATCAATGTCAGCAATAAGAAATGGATGAACCTTAATGGTGTCTGCATTTTGTATGATTGAAATGGTAAAAGAGGTAAGTTCACTTTTACCTAATTCTTTTCCATTCAGCGCTCTTACACCGCCTGCCCAAACTGTTCTGACAATTGTTTTTGTTTCAGTTTTTGGGCAATCGCAACCTGCCCCTTTTTCTATGAAAGGATAATCATTGGCTAACGAAAAATATTCAGCATAACTAATAAACGGACCATCTTTCAAAGGGGTTACCATTATCTTTTGCCCCTTTAAATTTTGGCCATCTCTCGTTTTTAAGTCGCCAATAATTTCAACTTCTTTAGGTTCATTATCTGGTGTATTTCCAAATTTACCAATAAGTAAAATGGTCCTTAATTCAAACGCTTCAATGGCAGGTTTAAAAGTGGCAAATGCAACATTTAACCTGTCGCCTTTTTGAGTAGTTATTTTAAATACCTGTTGATTTAAGGTAGCAGGGTCTATTTCGTGTGAAAAAACCAATGGCATTCCGTCTTTTCCCGGTGCTTTAGACCAAATACCTATTGATTTTAGGGGCATTGCATTATCCAATCCGAAAAAGGCAGAAAGAATGGTTGCTTTTCTTGATTTATTGATTTCCGGATTTTCTTTTGATAAAGTATAATCGGGAAGTTTTTTGCAACCCAATGTTAAAAAAAGAAGTATGAATAAGCTATTTTTCATTGGTCGGATAATATTTGCCTGCAAAAATATATTGATGATAACCTTGGCCTAAATTATCTCCTACAATATTGTAATAACATTCATTACCACCGCCAAAGGGTGAAATAATTAACGGCTCTTTCAGTATCATTTTTTTTAATGTCCAACCCCTTGGTAAGGTTACCGTTGTGTCCACTTTTCCATTTTCGGTTGCATGCATTACATAATAATTTCCTTTATTATCCGATAATTGAAAAATACTATCAGTAAATAATACCGTTTGACATTTTTGAATTGTCTTTATTACCAAATGTCCTTTTTCCGGTTTGAGCATATCCGTTTTACCTCCTACATAATCTACACAAATTGGTTTTGCTATTTCTACCCAGGAATAATTTTTATACTCACGCTCATTGATACATTCAGCGTCTTTACAATTTACATCGGTATTTGGAGAGCGATAAAATGCGGTTTGTTGAAAAAGCAAATGACGATTTATGTTTTTTTTGTAGGGAAAAGATGGTTCAAAATCTTCCCACTTGTCTATTGGAATTGGTTTTGTACCACCACTAATTACAACTATCAATTCTAATGTATTAATTAATTCTTTCGCAAAACCTATTTTTTTCCAGTTCAGTGTGTCAGGCAATTTTGATTTTTCTGTGGAAAAATGTAGTCTAGCTTCTTTTGCAGTTTTTATACCACAAGATTGAAAAATAAATAATAATAGAAATGTTGATAAATATAAAATATGTTTATTAGCCATTTTTTTGTTTTTTAGAATTTGTAACCGATACCGATTCCATAATTAAATGTGAGTAATGTTGGGGATTTTGTTCTATAAATGGTTGTTCCATTTCCATAAGTGGTCTTCACAGAACTAAATGTTGGAAATGCGCCGAGTACATCAACATTGGATAGGAGAATAATTCGTTTATACAAATTACTTTTCAGCCCTATGCTGAACAGATAACTGTTAGTTAATTTATGTGAAGATTCTATAAAAGAAGTAGCTACAGTGAAGGAATTGTTATTGAAATCAGCATTAATTTCAGGGGAATAAATATAGGCTAGACCAACCATTGCCTTGGGCATTATAGTCAATTTTTTGGAAACTGGAATTCGATAATAGGCACCGGCCATCAAAGTATATAATTTCCATTCTTTTGCAGATATGCTATAATCAAAAGACGGATGGGTCGTTTTGGCCATTGATGCTAATGCTCCTTCATCTAAAGGGTTTTTATGCATTCTGAACAATCCTGTAACGCCCCAAGGAGTATTATTAAAGTCTTTACCCCATAATACGTCTTTTTTTGTGCCATTTTTGGCAAAACCAGCATAAGCATTTTTAATATCCGTACTTTTAAAATTTTGTAGGGGAATACTTGAACCTGTGGATAAGGCAAAATAAGATGGTTTGTCTGTTGAAGTTGAATTTTCCTGAGAAAATACAGAAAAACACAACAGCCAAAAACAGAGTAAGGCTATCGTTTTTTTCATAATTTATTTTCTTTTGTCCAGTATATTTCTTTTTTTATTATTCCCTTTTTTGCCACAAATTTAATTCTGTTAACTTCCAGGTAGGCCTCGCAATTGGCACTTATATTTTTTTGAGGATTAGTCAAAACACCTATCCATTTGCCGTTGGTAAAGGTTAAATCTTTGAGGATAAAAACATTTATATTGGATGGCTTTCCATTAAATGTAGATCCTGATTTAGTAATTTCAATAATAACGTCTCCTTCAGTTTTCCACTTACCTGAAAAATTATCATTGGATTTCTGAGCCACCAAAATGGTATTAAAACTGATGGCAACTAAAAGTAAAATTGATTTTTGCACCACTAAATTATTTGAAGTATATTGATGATGCAAAAATGTAATTTATAAAGGAGACAAAAATTAGCAAAAGATAATTTCACTATTTTTTTTGCGAAGCTAACCGCTTGCGGATACGACTAAGTGAAACAGGCGTTACGCCAATAAAAGAGGCAATATGTTTATCTGCAACTCTTTTAATTATTTCTGGTTTTTCTCTAATCAGTTTTTGGTATCGTTCCTCGGGCTTATCAAGTACAAAACTTTCTACCCGTTTTAAAGCCTCCAACAACATTTTTTGGGCTAATTCCAATCTCGTTTTAATTAAGGAAATATTATTTTCACTTAATTTTTCTACCAAATCAAAATCAATTTCCATTAATTCGCAATCTTCCAAAGCTTGCCAGGTCTGTCGGGTTGGTTGATTATCAAAAATACATTCGGGTATAGCAACTATTTGCCCTTCCCAACGAAAAAAAATCGTTTTTTCTTCACCGGATTTCGTCACAAAAAAATTTCTCAGTATACCTTTTTTAATGTAGAATATCTTTTTAAAAATCTTGCCTTCCGGTATATAAATTTCTGATGCTGCCATTACTTTGGGCGTTGCAAATTGAAGCAGTGGCAAATGGGTGTTATTTTCTATTGAATCTTCTATCATCTTAGGGTCTGTTAATGTTACATTATTTTCCTTTGTGAAGCCTATTAAATCATAAGCTGTATTGGTAAAGAAAAGTGGTGAAATAAAAGATTATAAAAATATTCTGCCCATGAAGTGTAATAAATTGCATCGTTTAATTTGAGGACATGATTTGAGTCTTTCAAATAGACTAGTTGTTGTGCTCCTTCACTTACATACTGTGAAAAGTTTATAGACCGAATCAATAAGGATTCCTTAGAAATGAAATCTTCTAATTTCTTTGTTTCTTGTTCTCTGATTTGCTTTGAGCTTTCAACTTTTGTACCTGATTACGTGCCATTTCTAAGGTAACAGGCGATTGCTTGGATAGTTGTTCCAAACTTAACTTGGCTCTTTCCTGAAATGATATTGTGTAGTTCATTTTTTAGTTGATTAGACATTAGGTTAAATATAAGACAAGTTGTGAAATTTTCAAAACTTAATAAAAAGTAAGCCTTTACAAAAGCTTGCGGATATCAAGTACCTTAGGCAATGCTAATTCAATTTGCTGGATTAAAAATAGGTTTTTATTTCAATCTTTTAATTTTCAATGTCCTTAAAAGGAGGAAATATCGGGTATGTTTTTTGCATTCATGAAAGTTAAAGTTGATCTTTGTACGGTATGAAATTAAAAATTCAATATGCCTCTGATTTGCATTTGGAGTTTCCTCAAAACAGCAAATTCATTAAAGCCAATCCATTACAACCGGTGGGAGATATATTGGTTTTGGCAGGAGATATAGTTCCTTTCGCTATTATGAGTCAACAGGATGATTTTTTTAATTTCCTAGCAGATCATTTTGAACATACCTATTGGTTGCCTGGTAATCATGAGTATTACCATTTTGATATAGCTGACAAAAATGGCGTATTGAACGAACGAATAAAAAATAATGTGACTTTGGTTAATAATACTTCGGTAGTTCATAGCGGTGTCAATATGCTGTTTTCAACCCTGTGGAGCCAAATCAGTGTCGCGAATCAATGGCAGATTGAAAGAAGCTTGAATGACTTTCACCAAATAAAACACAATGGCTCCCATTTTACTTCGGAACATTACAATGCTTTTCATCACGACTGTTTGGATTTTATAAAACAATCCGTGAATCAATCTAATGTCGATGAGTTGGTTGTGTTTTCTCATCATTGCCCTACATTTTTAAACTATCCACCGAAGTACAAAGGGGATGCATTGAATGAAGCCTTCGCTACGGAACTTTATGATTTTATCGAAACATCGAATATCTCTTTTTGGGCTTACGGACATCACCATTGGAATACTCCTGACTTTTTAATCGGAAGTACTCTTATGGTAACCAATCAATTAGGGTATGTGCAGTATCGTGAAAATCAATTTTTCCAAACGGATAAGGTCATGATTTTGTAAATCAATATAATAAACCTATTTTTGCACAATAAACTAGTAAAGTATATTGTGCAAAAATGAGTTTATTTAATGTTGTAAAATGAAAAATGTCCTGAAATATTTAGATGAAGTGCTTGGCATACCAGTCACAGCAAATCCAATGGCTAAGAGCAGTCAGGGTCAGTTGCCCATGTATGTAATTGAAAAATTCAATCTATACAACATAAATCTTATTGATAAGGATGTGGTATTTGCAGAATTAAAGAACGAAGAAGGTCTGAGCATCCTGCAAATAGAGAAGCAACTTCAGCAAATCAATAAGCAATTAAATAAAATAGTAGTTGTAGTGCTAGAAAACATCCAAGCCTATAATCGCAAACGATTGATTGAAAAGCATATTAATTTTATTGTACCAGGAAAACAAATGTATTTGCCTGATTTATTGATTGACTTACAAGAAAGCTATCCTCGATACAATACCAAAAAGGAATTTTTGATGCCTTCAGCACAGTTGCTCTTAATCTATAAGATACTAAGCGGTGACTTGAATTGGAAAATTGAAGATCATCCATTTAAGGACATTGCGCAAAAATTTGGTTATACGCCAATGACAATTACCAAAGCCATGGGTAATTTAAAAAGCCATGGATTGATTGATGTGTTTGGAGAAAAAGAAAAATTCATTCAGTTTCGATACGATAAAAAAGCTTTATGGGAAAAGACAAAGAAGGATAACCTATTTGTCAATCCAGTTCTTAAAACGGTATTCGTAGATGAAAAACCGAAAGGTTTGACCTTGCTTAAAAGTAATAACAGTGCCTTGTCAACTTTTACAAACTTGAATCCAAGCAATCAAGAGTATTGTGCCATTGAGAAGGAAGATTTTTATGCATTACAGAAAAGTAATGAGTTGTTAAATGCAAATACAACTGAAGGAAAATATGCATTGGAGATTTGGAAATACAAGCCTTTAAACATTGTTAGCGATAATACAGTAGTGGATCCGCTTTCTTTGTATTTAAGTATGCAGGATATTAAGGACGAAAGGATTGAAATGGCATTGGATCAGATGTTAAAGAAATATGTATGGTAGTGGGCCTGGATATTTTTAAAAAGTATTTTGAGCAATACCCTGATAATTATATTATTATCGGTGGCACTGCGTGTGATATAATTATTGGTGAGGCAGGGTTTACTCCAAGAGCAACCAAGGATATTGATATTATATTAATTGCAGAAGCATTGAGCACGGAATTTGTTCAACAATTTTGGAAGTTCATCAAAGATGGTGATTATGGTGATAGGGAGAAGTGTCCGATAAATTTTGCAATAGTATGTAAATAACTCCTCTTCTGCTAATGAACTTGGTGCACATATCCCGTTCTGATAGTATTTTTTATCCATTTATTTCTAAGGAACAATTATTTTTCCCCGGAGGGTTCCTAATCCTCACTCCGTATTATTTTATGTTTCTATTCAATACACTAACCAATAATCGTCTCACGGTTTCCATTTCGCTCCAAAAACAACAGAAAGCAAGCAGCAGCGATGCGTTTGTTCCCATCTACAAAAGCATGGTTTTTTACCACCAAATAAAGCAGCATGGCTGCCTTTTCTTCAATGGATGGATAAACTTCTTGTTCACCAAATCCTTGTCTGATCTGATTCACTGCGCTATCAAAACCGCCATCTTTTTCTTTACCGAAGACATCTGAGTTAAATTCAGCGCGCATTTTTTCTACAATGTCCATGTATTCAGCCATGGAAGGGTATTCCGCTTTTTGGGTGTGCTTTCCATTTTCGTCTAACGACTCATGGTCGTAGTCGTCCAGGAGTTGTAAGCCCACACTAAATTGATGCAAGAAGGCATAATTTTCATTATTCATGGCTTGATCTTCAATTGCCCTGCCAAGAATCCGAATGCCATCGTGGAGAACTTGTATCTCCTTGTTTTTTTGTGCCAGGCGTTTTTCATTAATAGCGATACCTTCAATCAAATAGTCTTTCAATCGTTTTGTTGCCCATTGGCGGAATTGGGTGCCTCGTTTTGAGTTTACACGGTAGCCGACAGACAGGATTGCGTCAAGGTTATAGAATTCAATTTCCCTTTTTACTTCACGATCTGCCTCTATTTGAACTGTTGCATTTTTTGCAACAGTTGAATTTCGAACGAGCTCACCTTCCTTGTATATGTTGCTTAAATGCCTTGAAATTACTGATTTATCTTTTTCAAACAGGCTAGAAATCTGGTTAAGATTTAACCAAAAAGTATCCCCTTCAAATTGAACTTCAATCTGAGTACTGCCATCCGGAGATGTATATATTTCAATTTGATTCTCCATCATTTTACTGTTTACGAAGATATCAGGGTTACTCCCTTGCATGATGCCTAACGACCATTTTCACTTCACCCAACTTCCTCCCCACCGTCATACTTACCCTTGTCATGGGCATCCAGACACAAGTAGATACAAGATTTGTCGACCAATATAACCTTAAAGTTTATAAACAGAAGTTAAACATTTGTGTTTCTTATTTAAGAATTTCCTTATTAAACATCCAGATTACTCAAAACCTGAGAGGTAGAAAAGTACCCAAAATGAAAAAAATGAAAAAATCAAACTTCTTTTCTGAATTAAAAGGCAACATTAAATGGGGTATGATACTTATGTTGGCCACCTTTGTATTCATGGCAAAATCTGGATTTTCCCAAACCCCGGAATTGTTTGAAGAAAAAGTATTGATCAATAATATGGCCGCTCCCTGGGCCTTTACATTTATCAATAACAATGAAGTACTGTTTACAGAAAAACAAGGAAAAATTTATCGTTATACTATTTCTACCGGGACGATGAATGAGATAAGTGGTGTGCCCGCCGTTTCACAAAATGGTCAAGGGGGGTTACTGGACATTGCTTTGCATCCAGGGTTTAGCACTAATAATTTAGTTTATCTTACGTATGCAGTTGTGGCGAGTGGTGGGCAAACTACGGCATTAGGAAGAGGAAAGCTTGTGGGTAACCAACTTCAAAATTTCACAGAATTATTCAGAGCATTACCGATTCGTAACTCAGGGACTCATTTTGGTAGTCGGATCGTTTTCGATAGAAATAACCTGCTCTACATGTCGGTAGGCGACCGTGGAGCACAGGAAAATGCGCAAAACAAAAACAACCATTTGGGTAAAATATTGCGATTCAATGATGATGGAACGGTTCCGGCGAGTAATCCATTAGTAGGCGTTCCAAATACAAAACCTGAAATTTATTGCTGGGGGAATCGAAATATCCAAGGTATGGCCATGCACCCGGGAACAGGTGAAATATATGCTCACGAACATGGCCCCAGAGGTGGAGACGAACTGAATTTGATTAAACCAAACACCAATTATGGCTGGCCTGCAGTTACCTTTGGCATCAATTACGATGGAACGCCAATAACACCTGATACCACCCTTGCGGGTATGGAACTTCCCCTTACTTATTGGGTTCCATCTATAGCTCCAAGTGGAATGGCATTTATCAAGAAAGGACAACCTAACAATGAAGCTGATATTTTAATTGGAGCATTGGCCGGCACTCATATTCATTGGCTGAAGATGAAAGATAATAAAAGAGTGTCTTCAACAAGAAGTATGAATGGGTATGCGCGTTTCCGTGATATACGGCAAGCGCCTGACGGTAAAATTTATGCAATGACGGAATCTCCAAACCGATTTGTCCTATTGCGTTCAAGTGTACCAATTTTTACTTCGACAGAGGATAAAACAATTCCATTGGCAGAAAAAGATTTTCTTTACCCAAATCCCAGTTCTGGAGAAAGCACTTTGTCCTTTTATGTGCCCGATAACCAGTTTGTTTCAGTAAGAATTTTTAGCACAAATGGCGTTTTGATTAAAGAATTAACTTCTCAACTTTTTTCTGAAGGTCAACACTTACTGCTAATAGAAAATGAAAAATTACCTCAGGGCTTTTATTATATTCAAATTAACAAAAAAGGTTCAAGGACCCTCTTGAAATATATTAAAATATAGCCGAGTGTTGTAATATGGTAAGGATGGGACAATAGTCTCACTTAACCCTAACAACTCCTGAAACCTTATTTTTTTAAATGTATCTTTAGCTTTTTATCAAATAAGCTACCTAATGAAGAAAAAATTCAATGTGACCGGTTTATGTATTCCCAATAAACATTATGTAGCTGATGTTTCTAAGAAACTGGGAAAGACATATAACATGGTGGTTGAGGGAGAATACTTCGTTATAAACCGTCCCAGGCAGTATGGTAAAACTACTATGCTTTATAATTTGTCTGAAAGTTTAAGTACATCGGAAGAATATTTGGTTTTCAATATCAGTTTTGAAGGTATTGGCGATGATATATTTAAGGAAGAAGCGGTATTTTCTGAAGGATTCGTTGATATTTTGGCAACCTATGCAGAATATAAAATACCCACTTTAGCATCCTGGTTATATGAATCGAAAAATGCAGTTAATAGTTTAAAATCGCTTTCCAGCTTAATAACGAAATTAGTCATTAAAGCAGATAAAAAAATAGTTCTACTCATTGATGAAGTAGATAAAAGTAGTAATAATCAGTTGTTTGTTAGCTTTCTTGCCATGCTACGAAATAAATTTTTGTCAAGAGAAGATTTTAAAACATTTCATTCTGTCGTTTTATCCGTCAAGGAAAGTAAGTACAATTCACCGTGGAATATTGCATCTGCTTTTACCGTGGATATGAATCTTCAACCTGAGGAAATCAGGTCAATGCTCGACGAATATGCAGCGGATAAAGGGGTTGAAATGGATACACAAGAAATAGCGGATAGGTTGTTTTATTATACCTCAGGTTACCCTTTTTTAGTCAGCAGCCTTTGTAAAATATATGATGAAGAGATTTTACTCACCAAAACAAATCTGCAATGGACAGCAGAAGACGTGGATGCAACCGTAGTAAAAATAGCAAAAGAAAGTAATACCAATTTTGAAAGTTTGATTAAGAACCTGGAAGAAAATACCGAGCTGTATGCCTTGGTTTTTAGACAATTAATTGAAGTAGAAATTTTACAATATTCTATTTTCGACCATGTTATCCAATTGGGTTTGATGCATGGGGTATTAAAAAATGGAAAAGGAATAACCGTTCATAACAGAATCTACGAGGAAGTTATTTATGATTATATGATGTCGAAAACCAGTTCAAAAATATCTTTACAAAATTATAATGTAAATAAGGGGTACCGCTTACCTAACTCTGAGTTTAATATTGAGTTGGTTTTATTGAAATTTCAAGCATTTATGCGCGACCAATATTCTCAAAAAGACAGAGATTTTCTTGAGAAAAATGGCAGATTGGTCTTTCTTGCATTTATAAAACCAATTATTAATGGGTCAGGTTACGATTTTAAAGAAGTTCAAATTTCAGAGGAGCGCCGTTTGGATGTCGTAATTACCTATTTCAATCATAAATACGTGGCAGAACTCAAAATCTGGCGAGGCCAAGCAGCACATGAGGAAGGATTAAATCAGCTTTCTGATTATTTAAATAGACAGGCACTAAAAGTTGGTTACTTACTCATTTTCGATCATGCCAATACCAAAACATGGACATCGGAATGGATCGATTGGCAGGATAAGAAGATATTCGTTGTTTGGGTTTGAAATAAAAGCCTTCCTATAATGATGGCTGGGCAAATATCAATTTTTTTCTTACTCCTTAATTGGTCAGCGTCCATTTACTGGCAAATTCATCTGCTTCCCGTTCCTTTTCCAGATCTTTATCGGAGTAGTCAACTTTCTCCAAAAAAATATCCTTTTTGCCATGCAGAATAATATGGCCCGCTTCGTGAAAGAAAGTGAACCAGAAACTATCGTTGTGAGGGTAGTGGTCGATAAGCTGAATGAGCGGTGTATTGTTTAACCAACGGGTGGAACCGCTGATGGGTGCTTTTTTGATACCGGGTGTTTGAACTACTTTAACTCCAGCCTCAAGGCATTTTTGCTGTAACTGATTAAAGGATCCTTGGGGATGTTTTGCCAAAATATACTTTAAACCAGGCAGTATTTCTTTAAACTTCTTTTCTGAATAGTCATTTGCTTCCAGTTCGGCGGCTTGTAATTCACCTTTACGAAGCCATGCAGAAATAGCATAAGGTTCTTGGATTTGTGAGAGGGATATTCGAAAAGCTACTTTAAGTTGCTGCTTGAAGTAGTATTCTTCCCAGGCTTTGTGATTGGAGAAACCAAAAAAAGCCAGCAACTCCATAGTTTTTTCCTGAATGGATGAGACTTGTGGCAGCCAGCCCTTATTTATCATGTCTGTCAATGGAAAATGTTTCGCCCACGGCACTGCTTCCTCAATAGTTACTTTGCGTTTCTCTCTGACAATAAACTCGTCATAGCTTCTTTGGTGGTTCATCCAAAAGTGGGCGGGGATCTTCGTAACACCTTCAAAACGCACTGCCATATCAGGAGTAATAGCACTTTTTCCTTTCAGAACGGCAATAATGGTTTTTTCTGGTTTGCCGGTGCGCAAAGAAAACTCTTTTGGCCCCATTTGCATTTCCTCCAGCTTCTCAGCTAAGGTTTCGCCGGGGTGGGGACTTGTCTGCGGAAAATATTGATTTTGCCTGGTCATGTTTATTTTTCTTTGTGGTAGTTTCCGGTCAATTTCCTAACAACATAATTAGCCAGGTTTTCCAATTTTTTATCCGCAAAAGTCAATTCAACTACAGAGCTAATTAATTTTTAGTTAACATCAAATGTAAGTTAAAAAAAAGGATGAATGATTTTTTATTTTTTACCATTGGTGTAAATCAAATAAAATGGAAAATTTTGGGGTATGAAAAATAAGGATTATCTAACTTGGTTTTCGTAGGCAGCAGAACCTTTTTTATTTTACCTGTAAAAACACCCACCACATTTCCTGTGTTATTTCTAAGCTTCTTTCGCTGTATTTAAAAACAAGGAGGAACAGATTCATATTTTTAACGATAAGCCAGTTGCAGGATCATTATGAGAAGATTTTATCCGGAAAAAATATCTAAATTTACCTTTTTAGTACAGATTTTTAAATAGTCATTATAAACGAAATGATGTTTTAACATCATCGTTAAGTAGTGTTTAAACCATCGCTAAATGAAAGCTTGTCCAAAATGTGAATCGCAATATGCCTACCCCTCAGGAGATGAAATCTATACATGTCCTGAATGTGGATTTGAGTGGAATCCTAATGAATTTGTTGATGCAAAAATCATTAAAATTGTTGATTCGAACGGGAACGAACTTAAAAATGGAGATTCAGTAATAGTGATTAAAAATTTGCCAGTTAAGGGTTCTCCAAAACCTATTAAAGCAGGTACAAAGGTTAAAAATATCAGGCTAAACCCTGAAAGTGATCATAATATTGATTGTAAAATCGACGAATTTGGATCAATGGCTTTGAAATCAGAATTTGTGCGAAAATTTTAAGACAGTATAAATTTTTATAATGTTCATTGCAATGATGAAACTTTAAATAAAAAGCATTCATAGTAAATGCTATTTTTTTTAAATTTGTAAAAAGCATATCTACAAGTTTAATAAATCTGTAGGCTAAACTAAACGCTCCTAGTTGAATATGTGTCAAAAAATAATATGAATCTAAAACTAACTCTGACATTTTTGTTTTTTATCCTGTCTTTCCATTTATTTGCCACGGATACATTGTTGGTGGGAATAAAGGATTTAGGAACTCCTATTCAAAGCATGGTTCAAAATGAAGAGGGTGAAATTTTTATTCAATTAGGTGATCAGGTTTTTAAGCTTAAAAATGAAAATTTAGAAAAGACCAATATCAAGATTGCAGCTGATGATGAGATTTTTTTTCAAGACGGAAAATTTACTTCTATAAACAAACTGAATAAATTAAATGTAAAGATTAAGTTTAGTAAAAATCAAAATTTTGTATGGAATAAGTATCTGGCTAAAAAGGGTACAGAGAACTATGGGATATATTATAAGGATAAACAGAATCACTATTGGGTTTCTAACGGTTCAAAATTTTTATATAAGTTCATTGTTACTGATTTTTTTGAAAGAGATCTAAAGCAGATTTCAACCAGAGGTATTTTAAAAGTTGGAAATGATTTATACGTAAATAGTTATTCCGGGTTTTTTAAAAATGGGGTAAAAATTGGACCTGATTTTTTAATAGTTGGTTCTAATATTTTTAAGAAGGGTAATAAATTATATTTTGCGGGTATATGGGAATTATATTCTTACGATATGCTTTCCAATAAATTTGCTTTGGCTTTTGAAGATGTTATTTCAAATGCTATTGGTGAAATTTCCTGTATCTTTTATTTTGAAGAAAAGTGGTGGATTGGAGGTTCTAAAGGCTTGTTTTATTTTGCTGATAATAAGAAGTTAGAAGCTACGCCAATAAATAAAATGGTTAATAATTTTAGAATTATTGAAGATAAATTATACATTTTAGGTTATGAAAGTGTTTTTACTGTCAAAAATGGAAATTATAAAAACATTGAAAATTTACCATCTAACATAGAATGTAATGATATAACTAAAATGAATGACAACATTTTTTTGGCTACGTCGAGAGGTTTATTGAAATATGATGCCCAAAATGATAGATTAATAAATTGTTTTCAAAATACGGTTTACGAAAACAAAGAAATTTTTTCATTAGAATTGGATGAGTTTAATTTTTTATGGATTGGCACGAAACTGGGATTAGTTCGCTTTAATGTTAATACTGCATCTTCCGATCTCTTTATGAAAGATTTTGAATTTAATAAAAGATCAAGTTTTAAAAATGAGGATAAATTCTATTTTGGCACTACGGATGGTTATGTGACATTCTCCCCAACTGCCTTTTTTACCTCTGAATGGACAAATCAAAATGAATTTGTTGAGGAAAATCATATAAACATATATAAGTTTTTACTAATACTGGCAGTGGGTATAATCCTATTTCTGGTCATTTATATGAATAGGAAATTAAACAATCGACATAAGATTGATATACCCGTTGACGAAAAAAACGAGCCATTCATTGAGGAAAAATCCTACGAAGGTATTGGAAAATACGACATGAGTAAAATTGAACATTATATCATTGAAAATATAGATACTATTAATGTCGATAAACTGAGGGAAGATTCCGGGCTGACAAAAAATGTCTTTTATAAGGTTTTTAATCAACATTACGATATCGCACCCAAACGTTTAATCGAAATCTTAAAGGAAGAAAGGATAAATAGCAGAAAGAAATCGCAATGGAGAGATTAGTCTTAGTAGAGCTTAAACAGCTTTCATTTATCCTTTTTTTGTTTGTATTTAATTTATATTAAATAATTTTAAATCAATGTATTATACATATTTAAAATTAAATATTTTCCTTCATTTTGTTTGTCGTTTTAATACGAAGGAAAAAATAAGGATAAAATTATATTCCTTTTTCCTCTATGTGAAGGTGGTTTATTGAAATATTTGGGTATTGAATAATACTAAAATATTTTACGATGAATCGAAAACAACCTTTAATCTGGGTGTCGTTATTTTTTACGTTTTTCCTTATACAGGTGACACTTGAAGCGCAGGAACCTGTAATACTGGATTCAAAAATGAAGCCTGGCATATCCAATGATATGCGCATAGAGGAATTAAAAGTACGCTGGAAGAAAGCGGCGTTGGAAAATTGTCCGGGGGTTCCTTGTGTGCCACCTGTGCCACCTGTTTGTCCAACTTCAACAGTTACAGATATTGATGGTAATATCTATAACACAGTTGCCATTGGCACTCAGTGTTGGACAAAGGAGAATTTGAAAGTTACCAAGTATAATAATAACGATATCATTCCTGACTCTTCAAACAGTACCTGGGGAACGTCGGCGATTGGAGCACGTACAGATTATGTTGGTGTAAGCGGATATGTGGGAACTTATGGATATTTGTACAATTGGTATGCTGCTACTGATTCAAGAGGTATCTGCCCTTCTGGTTGGCACGTTCCAACAGATTCTGAATGGAATAAATTAGTAAAATTTATAGATTCAGGAGCAGATACATCTTATACTACTTCAACACAGACACAGAGCACTACTGCAGGTGGAGAGATGAAAACAGCTGGTACCAACTATTGGAATTTTCCAAGTACAGGTACTAACGCAAGTGGCTTTTCTGCTAAAGGAGGTGGTTTTCGCAGGAGCCAAGTAGGGAATGTTTTGCATGGTATGGTTGGCAACCTTAATATCAATGGTTTTTTCTGGAGTACTACTACATATGACCTTAATAATCAAGAAGCTTTGTTCCGTCTGTTGATTTTTGCTTGGGATGGAGTAGATAGGACTCGAACTGAAAAGCGTTATGGCGCATCCATTCGTTGTGTAAAAGATTGATTATTCAAATCTTACATTTTTCTTTTCTCTGAATTGAATTAAACACCCATAAAGACAATTAATAATCTGTCTTTATGGGTGTTTTTTCATATAAAAATAACTCCAATTTTGGCGACCCCAGCAACTTTGATACATTTATTGGTTCAAAATTGTATTTGTCTGTAACTGGTTTTGAATCAGGATTTTCAGGATTTCCAGAATTACAGAGGGCGTCTTTGGTTTGGGTGTAATGTTGATTCATAGAGGATTACTTTTTATACCTTTTTTCTGTAGAGACGCGATGCCTCGCGTCTTCTTCCCGATAGGTTTCAATATAAATTTACCGGCTACCCTAGGTTTTGAATCAGGATTTACAGGATTTCGAGGATTACAGAGGACGTCTTTGGTTTAAGCATAAGGGTTATTTGTAGATGATTACTTTTTATCATCCTTTTCGCCGATGCGTAACGCAGCGGCGAGAGGCTTCGAAATGATAGCACCATTTTATGATAACCTTCCCACCCAAACCGGAGACGTTATAGTTAATCCTCGAAATCCTGAAAATCCTGATTCAAAAACCTGGCTGCTGCGCACTCAGTTCCCAACCACCGACTCAACTTGATAGCACTTCCTACGCCCAAAAGGCGTATCTTTGGAAAATGAAAAGATTCTTTAACACCACCGGGTTATGTAAAGCTGAAGATCACTACATGGTAGATCCGTTTCGGAATATGTATGATAATATATTGAATTTGATCAATTCGAAGCAATATTTTCTCATTCATGCGCCCCGGCAAACAGGTAAAACCACTTTTTTACACGCTTTAGCGCATCGGCTGAATAAGAAAGGGAATTATGTTGCTGTAGTATGTTCTCTTGAATCAGCAGGTTATACCAGTATCTCTGTGGAGGTAGCGAATATTAATTTTATCAAGGCCTTAGCTAAAACGTCTAAGTTGTTTATTGGTACAGACCATCTACCTCCGGATATTGCGAAGTATATTTCCGGCTCATCCATGTTGGGTGATTATCTTACCGATTGGTGCGATACACTGGATAAACCCTTGGTTTTATTACTTGATGAGGTGGACGCTCTCTATGACGACGTGCTTATTTCTACTTTACGTCAATTACGGGATGGTTTTCAGACCCGCCCTGATCATTTTCCTCAGTCTATCGCTTTGGTAGGACTTAGAGATATTCGTGATTTTCGCATGCGGGCACGTGCAGATAATCCATCGATAGGTTCAGGTTCCCCATTTAACATTAAAGCAAAATCTTTTTTCCTACCCGCATTTTCAAGGGAAGAAGTACGTGGATTATTGGACCAACATACCCAGGATACTGGACAGGTTTTCTCTGAAGAGGTACTGGAAAAGTTATACGACTATTCTGGCGGACAACCCTGGTTGACCAACGCACTGGCCAATGAGGTAGTAAGGGAGATTCTAAAGAATGATAATTCGCGCGAAATCACCCTGGACATGATTGAACTGGCGAAGGAGAGGCTTATAGAACAGCGTCAAACCCACCTAGACAGTTTGGCGGACAAAATAGATGATCCCCGGGTACGGCCTATTATCATGAGTATCATCACAGGTGATTCTCCCGCTTTTGATGGAGCAGATGATGCCATCCGATATTGTCGCGATTTGGGTATTATCAGCACGGGCAATCCCATCCAATTTGCCAATCCGATATACAGAGAAATCATAACCCGCATTCTGACTATAGGCTTTTCAGTTAGTATCAATCAGGACATCGCCCAGACGAGTTGGTACCTAAATACTGACGGTTCGCTGAATATGGACAAATTACTAGACGCATTCACAGATTTTTACCGATGGAATTCAGAATCGTGGATTGATAGGTATAAATACCAAGAAGCGGGACATCAATTATTTCTGATGGCTTTTTTGCAACGGATTATCAATGGGGGAGGACGCATCGAAAGGGAGATGGCCACAGGAAATGGACGGACAGATCTAGTCATTTTCTGGAAGGAACAAGTAATAACGATAGAAATAAAAATGCACCACGACGCTCGTTCCGAACCACATGGCATTCAGCAATTAGCCCGTTATCTGGACCGATTGGGTCAAAAAACAGGATACATGGTATTTCTCGAAAAGAAAAGTGTGGCAGAATTATCCTGGGAGGACCGTATCCGCAGGGAGGTACATATAGTTAATAATAAGGAAATCATCATGTATGCCATGTAGGGGCGCTTGGCATTCGCACCCGTCCTAAAAAAAATACCCATTTCATACCTGACCCCTTGGGGTCACATGTCTATAGATTATTTAGTCCCTGGCGGCACAATTTCCCCCAAAATCCCCTTTAGCCCCTGGCGGCACAATTCCCACATTTCATACTTGACCCCTTGGCGTCACATGTCCATTGATCATTACAGCATTTTGTTTATTCATATTAGAACAATTATTTGTGCTAATATGAACCATTTCTTGGGTTTGGTACGTTTAAAAGATTAATACAAAATTGAAATGAGTCAAAATTTTTCACCAAAGCAAATTGGCCAGCGCTTAGCCGAACTTCGCAAAAGGAGAGGATTTTCCCAAGATGAATTGGCAAAAAATGTTGAAATTTCCAGATCTTCAATAGCTAAAATTGAATTAGGTAATAGAGGGGTTGACATTTTGGAACTACAAAAACTTTCACAAATATTAAGGTTTTCTTTAGATCATTTTATGGCAAAAGAGTTCTGCATTGACCAAGATAAACCTACGAATGAGGATAAAAAGTCAGAAAAATTAAAAGAACGAATTTCCGAACCTACCCTTCAAGTCCATAAATTCAAAAATATATTATTATACATTCTTGAGCGTTGTGCGGGTAAGCCAAATGTTGGTGAAACGGTACTTAGTAAACTTTTATACTTCTCTGATTTCAATTATTATGAATTATATGAGGAACATCTGACAGGTGCCATATATCTTAAATTACCTTATGGACCTGTTCCACAAAAGTTAGATATAATTATTACTCAGTTGATTGATGTAGGGCAATTGCAGAGAGTAAAAACTGTGTATCATCATTCTCCACAAACGCGCTATTTGCCATTACAAAAAGCCAATCTTACTGAATTAAAAGCAAGTGAGAAGGAAACGCTGGATAGGGTAATTGAGCAAATGAGTGATTGGTCAGCGCTAGCCATAAGTAACTATGCTCATAAGGATTTGCTTTTTACAGAGAAGCTCCCTTTTCAGTGAGAAATTATGCAGATGAAATAGAAGAAAAATGATTTTTGATGAATTACTGGAATTTAAAAAGGATTTGAAAATTTTATAAAAAAAATTTAGAACGCTATACGAAGATTTAATAGTTGTTAAAAAGGTCTTGGAAATACTACCCCATGAAAGATCTCCATTTAGTTTTCGTATTGATAATCTAGGCTTAAAAACCTGTATCATAAAAGTAAAAAAAATAGCTTGTAAATCGCTAAAAGGTAGAGGAGTAAATTCGGGTCTTAGATTAATTTATGCCTATTTTCCTGATGAACAAAAAATTACTTTCGTTGAAATTTATCATAAAAATGATAAGGAAATGGAAGATATGGCCAGAATAACAAATCAATTCCTTTAATAACCAAGAACAATTATTTAAATAGCAGAAAATTTTCATTGTTTCATTTTTTGAATTAGTTTGCGAATTTTTCAATATAATTTAATGAATTACAAATATTTATACGTATTTAACCATTAAATATTTCCTCTTTTTGTTTATGGCCTACTTAATGAAGGAAAAAATAAGGATGAAATAACCTTTATTTTTCCTGTGAAGTAAAGATATGTTCAAGATATTTGACCATCAAATAATTAAATTATTTAGTTACTCCCAGTTATTTTTAAATCTTTATGAATAGGCAGCATTCCTATGCTTCATCTTGACAAATCAGTGAAAGCTTATTGGTCTCTTTCCAAAAGATCAAAGCCATAATTTTTCTAATGGGCAACTTTTTCTTCTTTTTATAAGTGTACTTATTTTTTATGTACATTTGTAAAAAGAATTTATCATGAGTACTGCACCAAAAGAACAAGCACGATTTAATGCAAGGCTCTCCAGGGAGCAAAAACAATTGTTTGAGAAGGCGGCTTCTATTGGTGGTTACAGAAGTTTGACTGACTTTGTGATTTTGACAATACAAGAAAAAGCGAAAGAAATAGTAAGAGAAAAAGAACAGACAATATCTTCTGAAAGAGATAGTCAAATTTTCTTTGATGCCATTACAAATCCTAATATACCATCGGAAACACTGAAAAATGCTTTAGAGGACTATAATGTCTTTACCTCAAAAGTTAAAAAGTGATTGAGTTTTTGGAAAAAAAGCACCGTCGTGAAAATTTCGATTGTGGCAAAGCGCTTTTAAATAATTATTTAAAAACACAAGCTGGGCAGGATATTAACCGGAAATTATCTACTTGTTTTGTCCTGTCAGATCCCCAAACAAATGACATTCAAGGATATTACACCCTTTCAAATAATAGTATTGCTATTGATAGTTTTCCGGAACATATTCAGAAGAAACTTCCGAAATCATATACTTCAATCCCCACCACTTTACTTGGAAGATTGGCGATGGACAAAAAACATCAAGGAAAAGGGATTGGAAAATTTTTGTTAATCGATGCTTTAAAAAGAAGCTATGAAATTTCCCCAAAAATAGGATCATTTGCTGTAGTGGTTGACCCAATGGATGAAGAGTCAGAAAATTTTTACAGAAAATATGACTTTTTAACGCTGCCTGATAGTGGAAAAATGTTTATAACCATAAAAACACTTAAAGTACTTTTTGGATAAAAAACCTGGAAATAGATAGATTATACTGGCCTATTTTCAGGATAATCAATTCCTTTATATTATTTAAAAATGTTATTACCATGGATTCGACACCGATGATTTCGAGAACTTTTGAAAATTTTGAATGGACCGATTTTTGTGATCCAAATAAAGAAGATCTTAGAGAAATAGCAGAAAAATACCAGTTGGATTTTCATCAGATTAAAGATAGCCTCGAACCTGGGCATCTGCCTAAATTTGAAAAAGAGTCAAATTATCAATTTTTAATCTTAAGAGCTTTCACCTCCAGTATGGGGCAGGGGGCAACGTCTATTACAGAATTTTCAAGTAAAATTGCCTTTTTTTACAATGAAAAAAAATTGATTACTATTCATAGGATTAAGTTTGATTTTATTGATTCTTTTAATGCAAATTTTGCACAGGTTGAAGATCTTCTGTTATTCCTCATTCATAAAATGCTTAATACCTACCAACCACCGCTTGATGAATTAGATAAGAGGATTGAGGAATTTGAAAACACCATTTTTCTTAAAAATGATGCCAAGGTTTCTATGGAGGATCTTTATTATTTGAAAATGCAAACACGTATCACAAAAAAATTACTGGTTATTTTCCAACATGTGATGAATCAGCTGGAAGTTGGTAAAAAGAATAAATCGGCCGTTCAGGATTTTAAAGACAGACTTTTTCAGTTAATCCTTAAATACGATGAGGTTTTGGAAAATGCCAATAATCTTCTCAATACCTATCATTCTGTAAATTCAAAAAAAACCAACGATACCATTAAGTTGCTAACTGTATTTTCAGCATTTTTCCTCCCCCTTACCTTTATTGTCGGTATTTATGGGATGAATTTTGAAAATATGCCTGAACTAACCTGGGAATATGGCTATTTTTTTACTTTAGGATTAATGAGTTTCATTTCGATTTTTATCTTCGTATGGTTTAAAAGAAAAAGGATTATCTGATAAATAGCGGTTGTTATACAATATTAGCTGGTTAAAAAAAACTAATCAAATAGTTCTTTTGCAAGAAAAATTAGTAATTTTCATTAAAAACCCGAATGTCTTTTTCAACATCTTCAAATCCTGTGAATGAAACGCATCTCTGGCAGCAAATGAAACAGGGAAGTGAATTGGCTTTAGGTAAGTTGATTAAGAAATATTTTAATTTATTGCAAAATTATGGTTTCAAATTTGTTAAAGATGAGGCATTTGTTAAGGATTGCGTACAAGATGTCTTTATTGCCATTTGGACGCATAGAGAAACTATTATGTCTCCCCAAAGTATCCATGCTTATTTGTTAAGTTCTGTAAGAAGGAAGGTGTTGCGTGAAAAAGTGCGGCAACGATTAGACCAAAAGCAAAACGCTAATACAGTTGAAAAGGAGGCTGATTTATTAGATTTTTCACACGAATGGCTTTTGATTGAACAAGAAAGTCTTAATGAAATGACCCGGAAAGTAAGCGAATTACTTAACGAACTACCAAAAAGACAAAGGGAAGTTTTGTATTTAAGATTCTATCAAAATTTGGAAAGGGCTGAAATTGCAGATATAATGGGCATCAATGAACAATCAGTTTCTAATCATTTACAGGCCGCATTTAAGAATTTTAAAGACAATTGGCGGCAGATTATCATTTGTATTGGCTTATTCTTAAAATTTTCTTTTTAAAACAAGTATCTGATAATAAATAATGCTATCTGTTGAACGAGTGTTTGAATGATAGTGTTTAATGTTTTGCTTTTTAATAAATGACTTTTACCGACAAATAGAATGAATACTACTGATTATACCAAATTTGATTTTGAAGACTTTGCCCAAGATGAATATTTTCGTAAATGGGTGATAGACAGAGATGTACAAGCTGAAAATTTTTGGACCACCTGGCTGTTTGAAAATCCAATGTTTGTTGATAAAGTTCAATTGGCTAAAGCATTTTTATATGCTCTTGAAGAAAAGGATACGAGTTTGGATAAAGCTTCTCTTGAAATGATAACAGACGAAGTAGCTGGGCAATCCATCCAATTAAAGCCATTTTGGCAAAGAACTTTTTGGCGGGTTGCGGCATCTATCCTTTTTTTCCTGGCATTGGGTTGGTGGTATCAGGTATCTTCTAATTTTACAGTGCCTAAAAAACAATTGGAAACTGCTCCGGTATTTTCAAATTCAAATAACGATTTTATTGAAAAACGCAATTTAGACACCATTATCCAAAAAATAATTTTAGCTGATGGTACCACGGTAACTTTATATCCCTTTAGTATTTTAAGATACCCAAAAGAATTTGAGTCAACTAAAAGAGAAGTTTATTTAGCAGGAAAAGCATTTTTTGATGTAATGAAAAATGTTAAAAAACCATTTTGGGTTTATACAGACCATATATCCACACAAGTTTTAGGTACGAGTTTTTTAGTTAACTCTATGAAAAATAAAAATGTTTCTGTTGAGGTTAAAACGGGAAAAGTATCTGTATATACCAGAAAAGACCAGGAGCGGGCAAAACAAAATTTATATAAGGAATCTGTAGGGGTTGTGTTAACCCCAAACCAAAAGGTAGATTATTCTACGCAGGAAGAACGACTGCTAAAATCTATTGTAGAACAGCCAGTGGCGCTTATCAATTTGCCAATTACAGATTTTATTTTTGATGAAGAGCCTGTTTCTGAAGCTTTTTCATTATTAGAGAGAATGTATGGCATTACTGTAATTTTTGATAACAAGGCCATGGAAAATTGTTACTTGACCGCTAATCTGTCAGATGAATCGTTATTCAAAAAATTGGATCTCATTTGTAAGATTACCCATTCAACGTATGAAAAAACTGACGCTCAAATAATTATTCACAGTGAAGGCTGTTTGAAATAATTGAAAAATCTACTTTTTTTCCTAAAATCCTTCAAAAAAAATATTTTTATAAAAATTTGTTTCTAAACGAGTATCTGAAATAATGTTTTGCTATCAGTAAGGAAAGTCAATTTTAATATTAACTAAACACCTTATAATAGTATGAAAACGAAAACAGATTTTCTTTTCAAAGTGATGAAAATTACATTTACCCAAATTTTGGTTTTGATTGCCACGGCTGGAATCATTCAGGCCAATAGCCTCAATGGTCAAGGGGTTTTAGACGAAAAACTTTCCATTAAACTAACCAACGAAAACCTGAAGACCGTTCTTGTAACCATAGAACAGCGAACGAAGGCCAGGTTTATTTACAATCACCGCGAAATTCAAACGAGTCATAAAGTAACGGTTGAAGCAAATAATCAACGTTTGGCCGATGTTTTATCAAATGTCCTTAAACCATTAGGTATTGTTTATGAAGCAGATGCACAACAAATAATTCTTAGCCGTTTGAGAAGTGCGATCTCGCCTGGTTTTTCTATGCTGGAGCGACAAAAGGAAAATATTATCTCAGTAATTCGTCCACCTATCTTTACTATTTCCGGCACAATTACCGACGAAAGTAATGAACCTCTTATTGGAGCGACCATCCTGTTAGAGGGTACTTCTAAGGGTGTATCCACTGATATTGACGGAAAATATGTGTTACAAATTGATGATAATGAAGTTAATGGAAATTTAATCATCAGCTTTATAGGCTATCAAACACAAAATATTCCAATAGAAGGAAGGAATACAATTAATATTCAACTAAAGGAAGGTAGAGAATTGGAGGAAGTGGTGGTAACCGCCTTAGGTGTCAAAAAGCAAACTAAAAGTTTGGGTTATGCCACAGCGTCTGTTGGCGGGGAAGATGTCGCTGTAAATAGGAGCGTCAATTTTATGAATGCTTTACAGGGTAAAATTGCTGGCGTAAATATTACATCCCTTGGATCGGGTGCGGCTGGAACCAGTAAAATTCGTATTAGAGGTCAGTCTTCATTTGGAGGTAATAACTCTCCTTTAATAGTTGTAAATGGAGTACCTATTGACAATACAAATAATGGTGCAAGGGGTGATGTGGCAGAAAGAGGCTCAAATAGAACTTCCGATGGTGGGGATGGCCTAAGTAGTATCAATCCGGATGATATTGAAAATATGACGGTCTTAAAAGGTGCGGCAGCCTCTGCTCTCTATGGCTCCCGTGCAAAAGACGGGGTCATAATGATTACCACTAAATCGGGGGCAAAAGGTCAAGGAGTATCCATAACCTATAATGCCAATTATACCAATGAAAAACCTTTAGATTATACCGATTATCAATATGAATATGGTCAGGGTGAGAATGGCGTCCGGCCTACCACCGCATTTCCAACGTCGGGTCAGTGGAGTTTTGGTGAAAAATTTCAACCCGGAATGACGCATACCTTATTTAACAATATTACAGCTCCTTACGAACCACAAAGAGGAATTATTAACCAATTTTACAGAGAAGGTAGTACCTTGACAAATACGTTAACTATTTCTTCTGGTGGTCAGAATGGTGGTTTTAGTCTTTCAGGTTCCCAATTAGGTAATACGGCTATTTTAGAAGGTTCCGGTTATAATCGCAAAACGGTAAACCTGGGTTTTAATCAAACTTTTGCAAAAAATCTAATTATATCTGGTAATATAAATTATTCAAATGAAAACCGGATTAACCCTCCAAATATTGCAGAACAAGATTTCAGTCCCGTTGTCATCTTTAGCATGGCCAACTCAATGCCACTGGCATTATTGAAAGAAAATGCAGAAGATGCAAATGGAAATGAAACGGTATGGTCTCGTTTTACCAATAGGACAAATCCTTATTTCGCCCTTAAAAGATTTGATAGAATTTCCAATGATCGTGTTTTTGGAAACATTACAGGTAGATATAATGTAACAGATTGGTTATATGTTCAGGCACGTGTTGGGCAGGATTATTATGCTCGTGAACAGGAATACAATTTACCTACAGGAACACAACGTCAGGTGGCAGCTCCTGCAGGTTTCGTAAACGGCCAATATGTACAGGATTCAAGAACAGTTAGGGAGCTAAATGCTGACTTTTTGGTGGGAGCAAATAAGACTTTTGGTAAAGTAGGCTTAAATGTTTCTGCAGGAGGGAATCAGATGTATCGTAAAATCAGCAGGCTTAATGTACTCGTACAAGATTTTTTTGTAAGGGATTTGTATTCTTTAAGTAATGGTCGTGCAAAAGATCCTATTTATGATTTTTCTGAACGACAGGTAAATTCCTTATATGGATCGGCAGAATTGTCTTATAATGATGTGTTATTCATTAATGGAACGACAAGAAATGATTGGTTTTCAACACTTTCTCCTGAAAATCGTAGCATTATTTATCCTTCACTCACTGCAAGTTTTGTTTTATCCCAGGCTCTTAGAGATAAACTGCCTTCCTGGTTGAGTTTTGCAAAAATACGGGCTGCTTATGCTGAAGTGGGCAGTGATACCGATGTTCAGCCATATTCAAATAATTTATTCTATAATATCAATACTCAATTATTTGGAACTTCACCACTTGGTAGTATTGCAGGCTCCGTTGTACCCAACGCTAATTTGCGCCCAATGAGGGTTTCTGAAAAAGAAGCTGGCGTGGAATTAAAATTATTTGATTATCGACTTGGGATTGATATTTCTTATTATGATAAACTATCATCTGACCAAATATTACGTAAACAAGCATCTAATGCAGGTGGATTTTTAACGGAATTGGTTAATGTTGGTAAAAGCCGAAATCAAGGGGTTGAATTGTTAATTGATGTGGATGCCGTAAATACAACTAATTTCAAATGGAATTCCGTGGTCAACTTTGCTTATAATAAGTCAGAGGTATTGGATTTAGGTGGATTAAGTGAAATTACTGTTGGAACGGGTGAATTTACGGGTGAATTACGTCAGGTTGTCGGTCAGCCATTAGGGCAATTATATGGTTTCGGCTATCTCAGGGATGCTTCAGGTAAACAAATTTTTGACGCTGGAAATGGTCGCCCTTTGCGTACTGCCACTCAAATAGCTTTTGGAAGTGCCGTACCAGTGTATGTAGGTGGTTTTACAAATATTTTCAACTATAAAGGTTTTGACCTATCTGTCTTAATTGACTTTAAATTAGGTCATAAAATGATTTCAGGAACCAATTTTAATGCCTGGAGACATGGTTTGCACAAAGGTACGCTGGTGGGAAGAGCCGAGAATTTTGTTATCGGGGACGGGGTGAACAGCAAAGGGGAAGTCAATACCGTCAAGTCGGGCGTTCAAGCCTTTTATGAAACCGTAAGAGCATCTAATATTGCGGAGGAATTTGTCGCCAATGCCGGACTTTGGCAATTACGCCAAATCACCTTCGGTTACAATTTTAGTAAATTGGTTAAAAATATCAAGTTTGTGAAAGGCGCCAAATTAAGTATCGTTGCAAATAATATAGCCGTTTTGAAAAAATGGGTCGATAATATTCACCCTGAACAATTTGGTTTCCCTTCAGATAACCTGGTTGGTTTAGAAGCAACCGGTTTGCCAGTTACCCGTAATATCGGAATTAATTTGAACGTGAAATTTTAACCAACTTATTTGCTTTTTTAAAAAATAAACTGTCGAAAACAAAAGAAAATGAAAAATATAACACCCTATTTTCTCATTCTGGTTTGCTACCTTTTTGCCACTTCATGTGACAAAGGTTTTGATGAAATGAATATTAATCCTACGGCTTTAACCAAGATTGATCCTGCATTACAGCTAAATTCAGCTATTGTAAATAGTGCACCCGTTTATAATAATCTGAATTATGAGACAACTATCGTAAAACAGATGATTACACCCTTCACAGGTTCTGGCGCAGGGGCTAATTTTAATCAAGATAATCGAAGCCTTTCTTCCTCAAACTGGGACCGGTATTATCAATCGGTAATAAAAGGTTTGGTGGACGGCCTTTCACAGGCTCAGGATGTTCCCGCACGTTCAAATTTATATAATATGATTCGTATTTGGAAAGCTCATGCTTTCATGGTTTTAACAGATACGTACGGAGATATTCCCTATTCGGAAGCGGGTCAAAATTTTTTGAAAGGTATTTCTGCACCCATTTATGAGACTCAGGAAGCCATTTACACAGATATTTTAAATGAATTGGAAAAGGCCTCCATTGCCTTAGATGCAGCAAAACCGAGAGTTACTAATGACGTCTTATACGCTGGTGATATTACCAAATGGCGCAGATTAGGTAACTCACTTTTGCTTCGTGCTGCTATGCGTTTGTCTAAGGTGAATCCTGCCAGGGCTTCTGAATTTGTAAAAAAAGCAGTTACAGGTGGATTAATGACCTCCAATAGCGATAATGCCATTCTGGTGCATAATGCCAATTATGCCAATCCTGTCGGCGCTCAACTCAATGGCGGACAATCAGCCTTCTTTTACCTCTCTGATGATTTTGTTAAATATCTAAGAATCAATAAAGATCCTCGTTTAGCAGCTATAGCCGTTCGATATGTCGGGGCCACGAGTGGAGCTCAACAGGTGGAAACAAGAGCCAACAGGGATACTTCAGTTCAAATAGGTGCACCTCAGGGTTATGATAATACGACTATTGCACCTATTGCCAAAGCTAGTGGTTTACAAAGTCTATGGGATTACAGCCAGCTTGACCGTAATCGTATGGCAGGTCTTAATGCGCCAAGCTTCATAATTACACATGCACAAACACAGTTGTTATTGGCCGAGGCCGCTTTTAGAGGCTGGACCACTGGAGATGCTAAAGCATTTTATGCCAATGGTATTAGAGCTAATATGGAGCAATATGCTAGTTATGGAACAAGTTCTGCGATACCAGCTGCTTCAATCTCTGCTTTTACAGCAGCAAATACGTTGACAACTGGAAAGGAGCTGGAACAGATTAATACTCAATATTGGGTTGCCTCGTTCCTGAATGGACCAGAAGCATGGGCTAATTTCCGTCGAAGTGATTTTCCCGTTTTAACCCCAAATAACTTCCCAGGTAAAGACCTGAAGACAGAAACTTTTATCCGTCGTTTAACCTATACAGATGCTGAATTAAATGTCAATAAAAAGAATGTGGAGGCAGCTATAGCTAAACAAGGACCAAATGTGATGGATACCAGAGTTTGGTGGGATAAAAAGTGACATATATCCCTTTTATATCTATGTCAATTTTATTTTCTTATGGCATTAATTATCTTAAATTTTAATAATGACAATAAAAAGCCAGCCAGGTCCTAAAATAAAGGAATTTAACATTACACCTATCGCTGTAGTGGATCCACCTTTACTCAATGCGGCAGGACTACATGCGCCCTATGCCTTAAGAACTATTGTGGAATTAGTAACAGATGATAATATAGTTGGTATTAGTGAAATTCCAGGGAATATAGATATCGATAAGGCATTAGAACGAAGCAAACGCTTGATTATCGGACAAGATCCTTTTCAGTTAAACCATATAAAGGATATTTTACAAGCCGAATTTGGTAAGGAAAAACCGACAGACAGAGGATTTACTCCGTGGGATCAAAGAACGGTTGTTCATGTATTTAGCTCCATTGAGGTGGCTTGCATGGATATTATTGGTAAAATAGTTAATCGTCCAATCGTTGACTTGTTAGGTGGAAAAAGGAGAGATGCCGTTCCTTTTTCTGCTTATTTATTCTACAAATATGAAGGCGCTGGGGGCCCGCTTGAATTTGGCATTGACCCCAATGCAACTGGTTGGGCCGCTGCACGTCAAGCGAATGCTTTGACTCCAGACGAAATGGTGGTTCAGGCTAAAGCCATGTGCAAATCCTTTGGATTTAAATCCCTTAAATTGAAAGGAGGTGTTTTTAATCCTCGTGTTGAAGTTGATACCATTCTTGCTTTACACAAAGCGTTTGGGCCCGATGTTCCATTGCGTTTCGATCCAAATGCTTTGTGGAAAGTCAGTACCTCAATCAAATATGGTAAAGAAATGGAAGGGGTGTTGGAATATCTGGAAGACCCCACAAGAGGTCAAAAAAATATGGCAAAAGTAAGGAAGGCATTGAAAACTCCTTTAGCCACCAATATGTGCACCACGTCATTTCAAGATATACCTAATAGTATTGCTATTGGATCAGAAGATATTATATTAAGTGACCATCATTTCTGGGGTGGTTTGCGTTCCTCCATGGAATTGACCACCGTTTGTGATACTTTCGGACGGGATTTATCCATGCATTCCAATAGTCATCTCGGCATTTCTTTGGCAGCAATGGTTCATTTAGGTGGGGCTATTCCAAATTTAAAATACGCTTTAGATACTCATTACCCATGGCAATCTGACGAAGTTATCATTGGGGGTCGATTGACATTTGAAGAGGGTTCTGTAGCAGTTCCTTCAGCACCCGGACTTGGTGTCGAACTTGACAGACAGGCTTTAGCAAATTTGCATCAAAATTATCTTCGTTGCGGATTGACAAAACGGGATGATGAACCTGAAATGCAGAAAAAAATCCCGAATTGGAAATTTAAACCTGTTCGTTGGTAGGATGATTATTTTGAATCAAAAATAGGATGCTTAAGTGTCCACTAACCTGAAACCGATCTTTAACCCTAATGATTTTCGAATTAAAAAATGAAAATCAAAAAATAAAATCCCACATGACAGACCCTATTTTTATCTTGTTAGTAGGCATTGTAATTGTAGTTGGAGGTATTATTGGATTAAAACTCCATCCGTTTTTAGCCTTATTATTAGCCGCTGTAGCTGTGGCTTTATTGACGCCAACCATAGCTGTTGAACAGTTTTATCTGGCCAAAGGAACAGCTGCTGCTGAAGCATTGAAGTTGTCACATAAAAGTATTGGAGAACGTATTGGCACTGAATTTGGAAATACTTGTGCTAAAATTGGTATTTTGATTGCGATGGCAGCTATCATTGGAAAATCAATGCTCGATAGTGGTGCCGCAGAAAGAATAATTCGGGCCATGCTGAAAGTGACAGGTGAAAAGCATTCCGCTATCGGTTTCATTTTAAGTAGTTTCTTTTTAACCATTCCCGTGTTCGTGGATACCGTTATTTTCTTAATGATGCCGTTAGCGAAGGCAATGAGTATGCGCATTGGAAAAAATTATCTGCTATTAGCTTTATCTGTCATTGCCGGTGGCGTTATGGCAAATTCGTTTGTTCCGCCATCTCCCGGTCCTTTATTTTTAATCGGTGCATTGAATGTTCCCATTGGATTGATGATGGTTTGTGGAACTTTATTAGGTCTTTGTACCATTACCATTGGTTATTTTGTAGCCCTATGGTTAAATAGAAATACTACTATTACCTTAAGAGATTCGCCAGATGCCCGTTTGGAGGATATTGCGGCCATTGCGAATAAAAGTGATAAGGATTTACCAAGATTAAGTTTAGCCCTTTTACCCGCTGTATTTCCTTTAGTTACTATTTGCATACGCTCGGCTGTGGAAGCGTTTCATACATCCGATGGACCCTTGACTTCCTCTGGTTTTTTAAATGGTGTTATGGAAGTGGTTTTGTTTTTTGGGGATAAAAATATTGCTTTATTTATGGGAGCTGTATTTGCTCTTTTGGTTTTAGCCTATCAGAAAAAAAGCGATAAATCAGCGATGACGGCTTTTACCCAAAATGCATTGATGACAGGTGGAGGTATTATTCTAATAACAGCTGCAGGCGGTGCCTTTGGGGGTATGTTACAACAAACGGGTATTAGCGGTCGAATTGCTGACTTGACAAAAGATTATCAAATGGCGCTGATTCCATTGGCTTTTTTTATAACCGCAGTAGTCAGAACAGCTCAAGGATCAGCCACCGTAGCCTTAATTACCGCAGCAGGCATTTTGGCTGGTATGGCACAAAATGCAAATCTGGGCTTTCATCCGGTTTACCTATGTCTGGCCATTGGTGCTGGCGCAAAACTGATACCCTGGATGAATGATGCCGGATTTTGGATCATGTGTAAAACAAGTAATTTAACTGAACAGGAAGCCATGAAAACTATTGCACCCATGCAAACTATAATGGGTCTGTCAGGACTTGTTTTGACGATGATTGCTGCTCATTTTTATCCAATGGTTTAATAATATTTTATTATTTGCCAATAAATCAAATTTCTTAAACCACAAATTTCGTGTGTGATGAAACGTAGGAATGTAATTAAAACAATGACCGTTGGTGCCATTTTACCAACCATATTTGGGGCCAAACAAGCTATGGCTAACCCTGGCAATAATCCTGAAAATCTACCTAAAAAACAGGTTTTAATGAAAGTAGGTTGTCAATCAGGTGGCACAACCATCGAAAATCTGGAATTTAAAGCCCGGCATGGAGTTTATAATATAGATGGCGGTATGCCTAAGTTTATCGAAGGAAAAGGTTGGGATTTAGATGATTCTCTGGCAAAACGGGATGCATGTGAAAAATATGGAATCAGCCTTGATGCCTATCACTGGCCATTAACTTCAGCGGGCATAGATAAACAACTTTTACCAAATATTATGTTGGGTAAAAGTCCGGAACGGGACCGGGAGATTGAAATGCTACAACAAATGATTCAGGTTGCAGCCAAATCAGGGATTAAAGTATTGAATTACAATACCACTATTCTGCCGGTTTTACGCACTGGTAAAACCATTGACCCCAAAAGAGGCAATGCCGAGTATTCCACCTGGAACTATGCGGATGCTCTGAAAATGAACCAACCCAAAACGGTGGCTGGCGATGTATCTATTGAACAGATTTTTGAACGTATCACTTATATGTTGGAACATTGTTTGCCTGTTGCGGAAGAATACAAGGTTAAATTGGCAAATCATATCGCCGATCCACCAGTACCAGCTGCTTATAGAGGTATCATGCGTTGGAATAGTCCTGAAGTTTTCGAAGGTATGAAACGATTTGCTAACCTTTCCAAAAGCCCTTATCATGGCTTTAATTTTTGTATCGGTTCCATTGCAGAAGGTTTAAAAGACCCCAAAAATGATATTTTCCCAATTATAAAATATTTTGGGGATCGAAAACAAATTTTTAATGTTCACCTAAGGAATATTAAAGGTGCTTTCAATAATTTTATGGAGGTTTATCCCGATAATGGTGAAATGAATTTCTTTCAGGTGATACGTGCACTACGTGATGTCGGTTTTGATGGTATGATTATGCCGGACCATGTTCCCCACCATCATTTAGAAGGTTCTCAAGACCAGGCTTTCTCCTTTTGTTATGGCTATATCAAAGCGATGCTTCAAGCGCTCTCGGATGAGGGGGCCAATTGAAATTAAATAAATGAAAATCCTAAAATAATCATGGAATTATCAAAAATCAAATCAGCCCTCGAAGATGGCTTATTGTCCTTTCCGATCACTGATTTTAATGAAAAAGGCGAATTTAGTGCCGATGCTTATGCAGATCGTATTGAATGGTTTGTAAACAATGACGTTTCTTCCATTTTCGTAGCTGGCGGTACCGGAGAATTTTTCTCATTATCTGCCAGTGAATATGAGCAAATCATTAAAGTATCTGTTGAAACAACTGCAGGTCGTGTACCCGTAATTTCCAGTATAGGCAGAAGCATTCCAGAGGCCATTTCTTTTGCTAAAATGGCTGAAAATGCCGGGATTGATGCCCTTTTATTTTTTCCTCCATATTTAACAGAATGTCCTCAGGAGGGCGTTTTTGAATATGCCAAAACCATCTTGAATAATACTGCTTTGCCTGTCATTTATTATAATCGTGGAAATGGTATTCTATCCGCTGAATATATCAAAAAATTAGCTGATACCTGTCCAAATTTGATTGGTCTGAAAGATGGTACTGGTAACATGCAAGATCTGAATGATACGATTAAGACCGTGGGAAACAGACTTTCTTATATTGGCGGTGTACCAACGGCTGAAATCATATCTGAAGCCTATTTATCCATTGGGGTAAATACTTATTCTTCAGCCGCTTTTAATTTTGTACCTGAATTGGCAAATAAATTTTATAAAGCCTTACGGGCAGGGGATCATTCAACGGTAAAAGAAATAACCCAGAAATTTTATATTCCTTTAGTTCGCTTAAGGGGTAAAAAGAACGGGTATGCTGTCAGTCTGATCAAGGCTGGAGCGAAAATTATCGGTAGAAGTGCAGGTGATGTTCGTCCCCCTTTGGTGATGCCTACGCCCGAGCATTTTCTTGAACTGGAGAATATCATCAGAGCAAATAGCTGAAATTTTAATTTGAAGTGAAGAATGGATAAGGATTTTAAAGAAATCGGTCAAATTTTAGTTGCGTCCGAAAGTGCTAGTAAATTATATTCTCATTATTCTGGCAAGCAAAAAGCTGATTTCTTAAGACAAATAGCTGTAGAGATTGAGCATCTTGGAGATAATTTAATTGAAACAGCTGCCAATGAAAGTCATTTGCCTCTGGCTCGATTGACAGGAGAAAGGGCCCGAACGACAGGTCAATTGCGACTTTTTGCCGAATTTTTGGAAGAAGGTTCCTGGGTGGATGCCGTAATTGACCTGGCCATTCCTGATCGACAGCCATTACCTAAAGTAGATTTACGTAAAATGCTCGTTCCTATCGGACCCGTCGTCGTTTTTGGTGCCAGTAACTTCCCGTTGGCATTCTCTACAGCAGGGGGTGACACCGCTTCTGCGTTGGCTGCTGGCTGTCCTGTTATTGTTAAAGGCCATCCAGCTCATATTAAAACTTCTACCTTGGTTGCTTCAGCTATCCAGGCGGCGGCTTTAAAAACTAAAATGCCAGCAGGCGTATTTGCCCATGTCGAGGGAGGCATAGAAGTTGGGCAATTCCTTACCCAACACACTTCTATAAAAGCAGTAGCCTTTACGGGTTCCTATACTGCAGGAAAATCTCTTTTTGATCTCGCAAATAAACGCAAACAACCTATTCCGGTTTTTGCAGAAATGGGAAGTGTTAATCCGGTTATTTTATTTCCAGCCGCGCTGAAAGAACGAAGTGAAGCATTGGCAACACAATTAGCCGATGCTGTAACCCTTGGCGTTGGACAATTTTGTACTAATCCCGGCCTGCTCATAGGTTTGGAAAGTGAGGAGTTAACCGCTTTTTCGAATCATTTTACTTCAAAAATGATACAAAAAAATGCAGCGCCAATGCTTCATGAGGGCATTGCACAAAATTTTGAAAAGACCGTAGAAATTTTTTTAAATCAACCGGATATAAATATCCAGATGGTTGAAAAGGATGGTAATAAGTTGAATGGTCATCCTGCCGTGGGTATCGTTTCAGGAGCTACTTTTTTGAAAAATATAATTCTCCATCAGGAAGTTTTCGGTCCTTTTTCTTTGATTGTTGCCTGTAAGGATATAAACGAATTGAACCGGATTATGGATGAATTAGAAGGGCAACTCACCATCACTATCATGGCGGAATCTTCAGATCTTACAACCAATAAGTCACTTTTAGAAACTATCAGAGAAAAATGTGGACGATTGATTCTAAATAATGTGCCAACGGGCGTTGAAGTTACACAGGCTATGAACCATGGAGGACCATTTCCAGCAACCACCGACAGTCGGTTCACTTCTGTAGGAACAAGTGCCATTTTACGTTTTGTTCGCCCGCTATGTTACCAGAATTTCCCCGACGATTTACTTCCTGATGCCTTGAAGAACAATAATCCCCTGGCTATTTGGCGTAAGGTAAATGGGGTTTTAACCAAATAAATTATTTATATCCTCTAGCTAGTAAATTCTTCTTTTGTTTTTTCAAAGCCAAAGCCTGCCTTCACCCTCCTCTTTTGCAACCTTGCAAATATTCTTTTAATAGTCACCTTTGTACGACTTTTGATGGAAAAATAAGAGGCATGAAAATAGCATTCATTTTGGCGTTGTCTATGTTGTGTTTGGAGGTTTCAGGGCAGGCTAGACTCGGTTCCTCGGTAACTGATATCAAAAAAGAATTTTCAGAGAAAAGTAATGAATTAACAAGTGGCTATGATTCCGATAAAAATTACTATATTAGGGTTTTTACGGATATAGCCACTGTTTTTTACTTTTTTGATGAAGATTCCTATTGTGACCAGGTATTAATTATCCCCGATGATAATGGAAAATTGAATTTTTTTGTTGAAGACTATAATAAAAGTTATGTAATTATTAGTAACCAGGAATGGAAGATGTACAATGAATCCGGCATTGCCAGTATAAGATTGGTTTTTCCCGATGAAAAAGGTGAAAAACCCTATTTTGTATGGACACCAAACGATTAAATGATTAAAATATGCCGTATTTTCTGGCTCAGTCAGCCATTTTCTTACCAAAACACCCTCACCTTTTTCAAAATCTCAAATATGAGTATAAAAAAGTTGGAAGACATAATAGCTTTAATCAATATCCATTAAGCAATATAACGGTGTTTGTCGTCGGATTTGTTGTTGTAGTATTGTTGCCGATTTTATTATTAATCGAAGGTTTTGTTTACTTGACCAATCCCGATAAAAGTAAATCCGCTATTTTTGCTAAGATGGCTGAAAAAGCCAGGATTAGCTTTCAAAAAACTTTTTTTAAACCTCCTCCGGACGATTGGGACAAGGATTTCGTCATCGTAAAGGAAGATATTTACGCGGCTTATGAAGTTATTAAATTATGTAGTAAACCTGTTATCATTTATGGGTATGAGGCCCTGACAGAAGAGGAACAATTAGCTTTGGTGACCTTAAATGAAAAGGGTTGGGTACATGAATATATTCAGCTGGAAACATTTCCCGATCTATTTGTCTATATGACAAAGGCTAATTTGAAAGTAGGTTGCTGCTGTTTGGTGGTTTTGACGAACCAGCAATATGAATTATCCCAACACCATGGTTTTCAAAGCAAAAACTGGTTCAATACCAATGTATCACACTGGGCTCCAGAGGAGAATAGTGCGAGAGGTATTCTGTCGAAATATACCTTATTTGAAGACAATGCGGCATTCAATCCGTATATCCAGGGTACTTCAATCCCTGGATTTGATTTTAATACCATTTTACTTATAAGCAGCGAAAACCGGCCTTTTTTTAATCAATATGTGCTGGAAAATTATGACGTGCTTCAAGAACAAGCGAAAAAAAGGGGTTTTCATTTCCTTCATTTTCCTACATTTATAAACTTAGGTACAAAGGAGCTTTCATTAGATTATCTTAGATATCATTGTCCAGAATGGAACGCTTTATCAGATAGTGAACTCCAAGGGGTTGTTAGTATCCTTTCAAGCAAATCGGAACGCGAATTATATGAATTACTCGTAAATATTGGAAATTTGCCCGAATTTAAGGGTACAGCCACTTTGAGATATGTAAATTATTTCCGGAAAGAAGCAACTTACACTTCATTAAAAATACCAGATGAAGATGACAAAAAAATCCTGGATGCTTTTTTTGTCAAATATATTTTACAGCTCAGACCTATTCCAAATGAGCATTTTTATAGTTTAAATAAAACAGTCAAGGATGAGGAAGAACAAAGAGAAGAACGGGAATTGGAATTAAAACTACGCGAAATTTTTACCTCTAAAAATCTCTCCGTATCGCTTAGCCTCTTGATGAAAGTATTAAGTGAAGTTAAAACAGAGGACCAGGACCTTAATGCCAAAGTCAATTATTTGTTGCAAAATAGTAGCGTTATCACAGGAAAAAATGTGGTTAGTTCTGTTTTGATTGATCGGAATTATCGCATCTTTTTTCCTGAGTATGGCAATATAGAACTTAAAATGCCTACGCTCTCTAAGGTGGTTTACATCTTGTTCCTGAAACATCCGGAAGGTATAGTATTAAAAGATATCTATAAACATAAAACGGAGTTGAGAAATATTTATATGCGTATCTCCAGCCGCTCCGATGTTATGGAAATGGAAAAATCTATTAAAGATTTAATCGACCCTCTAAGCGGAAGTTTAAATCAGAAAATAAGTAGAATTCAACATAAACTTAAGTTATTGATGACTTTTAGTTTAGTAGATAATTATAGTATTAGGGGCGCAAAAGGCTTAGTGTATAGAATATTCTTAGATAGAAATCTATTGAAATTTTCAGATGAAAATTATATTGGTACCATTAAAAAGGAGTAAATGTCTCTAGCTATTTTAAAAAATGAGGAAAGTGATGAAGGAGTGAATTCAACTACCCGGATTGATAATCTTGCCTTTCTTTCCTGGCTTACAGACGAGGAAACCATCAGAGATGAAGGCGCCATAGCTGGTAAAATAAAGGCAAACCCAGATCCTTCCGTCCAGCTCATTGATAAATATCATGACTGGCAATACCTGCAATTTTATAGAAAAAAGGGGGTTTTTAGTGTCGAAGAATCAGAGAAGATTTTACTACGATTAGCTCAAATAACAGAAGATATAAGGGGCGTTAAGGAGGAAAATTTTAGGTTGACTCGCGATTTTCCACTCAGCAATGGCTCGTTTTTGAAGCTTTTTGGTCTCTCTTTCCTGAACCTCGTTTTAGCTGGATTATTGTTTTACCTGTTTTTTCTGCTCCTTGTACCCTCAGCGTTAGTTAGCATAAAATGGATTGTCGTCTATTCGCTAATCATCATTACGCTATGCTGGTTAATCTTACATTTTACGTTTCCTAAGGGGATGGACGCTTTAAAATCCTCTTTTTCCTATTGGGTTGAAAAAAATAAGGTTAAGGAAAAAATGAAACATAATAATCAAGCGATTGAGCTAAAAGAAAGGGAGATTCGCAGTATTGAAAGTAAATATATTTCTTTACCCACGCACGAAGAATGGGAGGAATTAAAAGCTTTACGGAAAGATTTATTTCTCATGGAGTTCAATCTTTCTACTTCTTTTTATATCAATAAAAAATAAGAATATGTCAAATACCACGGAAACCCTAATCTCTCAGGAACCTAATAATTTCACCTCTCAGGTGTCTATCAACAATAAAATTCAACAATTACCCTTTAATTTCCCTGTTGAACTGCAAAAACATTTCCCTCACGGGGTATTGGACGCTCAGATTGGTTTGGAGAAAAGTGCCTTTCAGGAACAATCAGAGGGGGGTACAGAATATGAAAGTGTCAATGGAAAGGTCAACGAATTAGAAAAAAAACAATCGACCGCCGTTGTCCTGAAAGATGAATTAATGGACCTTTTTGGAAGGAGAGAATTAAAATCGCTATGGGATAAACAGATAGCTGAAAACACGGCTAAAAGAGATGAGTTGAAAGATATTGTGGCCTCTTTAAGATTAAAAATCAAGGATATTATTCTCGAAAATTCTCTCCTTGCGTTAGTCTTAATGCTCGTCGCTGCTCTTGCTTTCATTTCAGCAGATTTTATTATTTCCTTAACGGTCGTTTCTACCCAACTACTTTTAGATGGTGAAATTTTTGGTGAAAGTAAATTTTTCGGATTTAATCCGAGTCCCTTCATTTTTGCTTTGGCGCTAGCCGCCATTCCATTTTTATTAAAGCCTGCTTATGACAGACTCATTGAGCAACCCTATAAATTAAATAAGAATAAAAAGTATTTTAATGTCCTTATTATCCTGGTAGCTTTAACCGCTTTAGGTTTGTTGATCAACACAGGTTTTGTGAGATTGAAGGATTTTGATGATTTGAAAAAAATTGAACAAGCGAATGCAAATGTTATTGGTGGCGGAATGCGTCTTAATCTTCCGCCAGTACCGCCAGTACCTTCCAGTCCTGAAAAACCTGAATATTTCATAGCGTTTGTTGTCGTTGTATCTGGTGTTCTTTTTGCTTTGGGTGGGGCTATATTGTTGGGTATGGGTCTGCCTGAATTAAGGAAAAGAGTGAAACGAGCATGGTTGAAGATAGTATTGAAAATAAACCATCGGCAAATTCGTCTGGCCGACAAGAAAATAGAAAAACTGCAAGAACTGCAAGCATTTTACGACAGAGATGAAGCCAAACATTGTCAAGGCATGAGTTTAGACGAAAAATGGAAATTGCTCATGGAGGAAATGGAAAAAACGGAGATTGATTTAGCGGAGTTCAAAAAAGTAAGAACCGAAAAACTGAAGCATTTTCAGCGTAAAATCCACGATTACGGACATCAGATGGCCGCTGAATTTTCTGAGTCAAATCTGAAAAAACAGGGACTTCATTATATCAATCAAAAGGCTTCTCCGAGACCTTATATCCTTCTAAGAAATAATATTTCACAACAATAAAATTAAAACCATGCTCATCTATTTATTTTTAGTATTCAATCTATATTTTGTTGGAGTAAATCCACGTGAAACGCTGATTTTTATAGACAAAACGGAGAGCGTGAAATATACGGGGACTATTTTAGTCCAGGCAAAATCGGAAATGGAGGAACTGATCGTTCAGCAATTTTACAAAGGATACGATGGCTTAAAAGTCTATTTTATACATGGTTATACCTCAGCGTCTAAGGCCAGCCAATCTTTTAAAGTATCGCCACCAAACTGCGATGAAAAATTGCCATCCCTGAAGAAACAGGTTTGTGTAAGTAACTATCAAAAACTACTTAATTCCTTCAGGAGAAGTGTGCTCGATTCCTTGGTTAAAACCCTTCAACTGGAATCAAGTACGCAAACAAAAAATAGTACTGATATTTTTGGAGCCATAGAAACAGCTTGTAATCAAAGGAAAATGATGCTCAAAGCAAATGCCAATGGAAATATCAATCCAGATTTACACGTATATATTTTCTCTGATATGATCCAAACATCTAATTTCATAAATCTTAAAAACATTGGCCAATTGACCCTGTCGAATGTTGTCCTTAGGGCAGAAAAAGATTTGAAAATAGTTAAAGCTAATTATTTGAATGTCGATAGAACTTACCTGCAAGGAATTATCATTCATGTTAAGACGCCCGATGTAGGCATTAGTACACCAGCTAATATGAAAAATCTGAAACACTATTGGGAAACCATTTTAAATAAATTAGGTGTTAAAGAAGTTAATTGGGGATAAATAAGGGTTTTGGTATCTGCTACATCTTTTTCTCGCATTTTATTATCTATAATTTCAAATTTCAGTTATACGATTATTTCGTACAACTGACTTCCTTATTTGATTAGCTTTTTTTTTATCACTCCAATATCGTTTTGGAATGATGCTATCTGTTAAAATCTCAATTACATCTATTGCAGAAAAATACCAGGTTTCCTCTTCAGCATTCCATTATCTCTTTACTTATTTTCTTTCAAATAATTTTATGTTGCTCATTTTTTGTTGTTTTTCCTTTACTGGCAATGTACCCTTTAATTTGAAACATGTAAAACATTTTTTTTGCCTTTTTACTAAGTAGGCACCCTAATTAATCTTATTTTACGCTCAAATAAAAAAAAAGTTATAAATTTACTAATAACGTGTGTTTTAAACTCTTGAATCTTAGCTTAATTTTTAATTATGGGTGTAAATGCTGAAAAACTTGAAAGTAGAAATAACCAAGATTCACCTAAAAGTCTAATTCAACATCATAATATTTCTGAACCAACAGAACAGAACTTAATATTATCAAAGGATAAACTTACTCAAAGAAAAAATCAGGATGCTCATGAAAATAGCCCTCGGGTAAAGCAATTAAAGGCACTACAGCAAATGGCTGATAAAAGTCCGCAAACCGAAAAATTAAGGAATATTCAAGCAACGGCCGCATTGAATGCCGCTCAAAAGAAAGGGCAAATGCCTGTAAACGTTGAACAGCATAAGGCAAAGAAGGGCGTTTCTATGCCTCCTGTTCAGAAGGTTGATAATGAAAAATCTACCTATATTCATAAGGAGGCGGTGAAGCCAGAAATAGATTTGGAGAAAAAACCAGAACTTTCTCATGCTATTGATTCTAAAGAATTGATTAAAAGTGAGTTGGATTTAAACGCTGCGGGTACTGCGCAGACGGGAAAAGATAATAATCTGGGTGCTGAAGTGAATGACTCTCTGTTAGGGAAAGTAGCTGAGTTTGACGTAAATAATTCCAAAACAGACCAGGGAGCGGCCAATGATGCTGTGGGTGGTGCCTTAGACCTGATTAATAAAGGGGCTGAGATTATTCAGAAAAATGCCCTGGATAAAGTAGAAATATTAAAAGGATTGTCATTCGGACTAGATAAAGAGGCTTCAAAAACAACCACTCAAGGCAGTTATATTACTGGAAAAGTAGCCAAAGATAAATGGGTTTTCAGTGCTACTTTTAAAGTTAATACTCAAGGGGATTATTCCGCAGAATATATGGGATCGGTTATTGAAAATCCTCCTGAATTAAATCTGGAAGGTGAAAATGCTGGCTTTAAACTGAATTTTGGCTCTTCGGTCAAACATCAGGCAGATGCTGCCGATCCGTCTATAATTAGTAAGGGGGGAAATGCCTCTTTTCAAATTATGGGTCAGGAAGTATTAGCCAACTGGAACCAACTGGATTTTAACATAAATGAAAAAAAGGTAACTTCTGCCGATTTCTCTGAGGTCGGCCTGAATTTGAATCTTTCTGTTGGAGAAGCCATTAAGGTAGAAAATGTAGCCGCCGTGGTTAAAGACCTCGCAATATCCAATAATATCCTCACACATGGGGATATTTCGCTAAGTATTGCCTCTGTCAATCTCTTTGGGGTAGCCACTTTTAGCGATATTAATGGAAGTATTGGACAAAAAACCGGCTTATCAGCAGAAGGTAATTTTGATGTTACCGCTGAAGGTCTGGCAGGTGCAAAAGGTAAAGTTTCTGTAAATAAGGGACCTGATGATAAAGTCGCTATATATAAACTTCAGGATGGCGAATTTAATGCGAGCATCATGGGGCAGGAAGTTTCCTTTAAAGGGGTCAATTATGATTCCGTAAATCCAAATGAAATTGCAGCCGCTTCCAGTAGTTTAAAACTGAATTTTTCATTAGGAGATGTCCTTAAGGTTGATGAGTTTGACGCAACGGTTTCTAATGCTAAGCTATCTAAAGATAAAGGATTTACTTATGAAAATATTGCTGTGAATATTGCTTCCGTTAATTTATTTGACGGTATAGCTGAATTTAGCAATATTTCTGGAAATGTAAGTCCAAAAGAAGGATTTAACGCAGAAGGTGATTTTTTAGTCACCGCATCTGGCATGGGTAACGCCTCCGGAAAAGTATCTGTGAAAAAAGGGCCTGCAGACTTAACAACCCAATATAATCTTGAGAATGGTGCTTTTAATGCGACTATTTTGGGTCAGGAAGCGTCTATCATTGGCGTTACTTACGATTCATTGAATCCTCAGGAAATATCAGCAGCTTCCAGTAATTTGAAGTTGAATTTCTCGGCTGGAAATGTGTTGAAAGTGGATGCTTTAGATGCTACCTTAACCGACGCTAAGTTAACGGAAAATGGATTTTCATACCAGGATATAACCGTAAATATTGCTTCCATCAATGTCATGGATATTGCAGAATTTTCAGATATAGAAGGAAATGTGAATGCTGAAGGGGGCTTTAATGCATCAGGTAGTTTTAACGTTACCTTACCTGGTTTAGGAGGTGGACAGGGCAATGTTACTATAAAAAAGGGAGTAGAAGATAAAACAACCCAATATACACTTGAAGATGGTTCATTTAATGCGGAAATGGTCGGTCAAAAAGCAAGTGTCAATGGGGTAAGTTATGATTCTGCAACGAATATTTTTTCTATTGAAGAAGGTGAACTGGATGTAAACATAATGGGTGTTGACCTGAATATTGTCATCCAAAATCCCAGCTTTACCAAAAACAATGGTTTCGGTTTCGCCAGTGCCACAGCAACCATTCCTGAGTTAGCTTTTACAGATAAGGCCAAAATGTCCAATATTGTAGTTAATGTCGTCAAAGATGGGGCTAAATACAATTATGACGGTTCCTCAGATTTTAATCTGAGCGGAGAAATAAATGGAGCCTCAGCTTCAGCAGATGGAAATGTAGGAATTTCAAAAGAAGGTGAAAAAGGTACAAGTCTTTCATTTACAAATGCCAATGTTACTTTAGTCATTTTTGGTCAAAGTCTGGAAATAAATAATATAAATTATAAGGATGGAGAATTTAATGCGGAGAAAGCAGTGGCCAAAATAGCTCCTCCTTTCCTAAAAAAGAATCTTCAAATTACGGTGAATGATCTTAGTATAAATAAAGATGGTTATTCTATGTCTAAATCTGAGTTGGAAACCCAACTTGAAGTGGATTTTGGAATTATTAAAGGAAATTTATCCAAATTAGCTCTTGAAAAAACAAGTGATAACTGGATTATTTCAGGAGAGGGTGGATTAGCAGCGGGAGGCACTGATTTTTTTGGACATAAAATTCCTAAAATTGAAGGCTCAGGTGCTTTATCGCATAATTTTGGAGATGGTAAAACAAAAAAGGAGTTGATTGGCGTTTCTGCAACCTTACCAGATGTAGAATTTCCAGGCTCCCTTTTCCCAGGTAAAATAGGGGGAAGTGCGGAAATACCGGTTTTGCCCGGGCTAAATGTCGTGGTTTCAGCTGGAATGGAGGGTAAAGTGACTGTGCCTGGCTTACAGTTAAGTGTAAATAAAAAGGGTGATCAGGTATATCTCATTTCAGCCGGTACACAGGAAGGTAAACCTGCTTTAGGAGAAGTTAAAGTTTTTCTTAGTGTAGGAGCAGGAACGGGTATTCCACTCATAGCATCGGTGTCCGTTAGTCTTGGTGCAGAGGGGGGGATATTTGTCAGGCTTAATTTCAATGCGTCTAAGGAAATTTCAATGGAGAAAGATGAAAATGCCTTATCTCTTAATAAGAACACCATGGAAACAAGTTATAGCCTGGCAGGTGATCTTTCGTTGGCTGCTTTTCTTGAATTAAAAACCACCGCTTTTTATTTCTTTTCTAAATCATTTAAAAAGGAATTAGCAAAAAGAAGTTTTGGAGGTTTTGAAGTTTCTAATGAAGAGAATTTTAAATGGATTACTCCTTCAACGCCCTTACAAGCTAATGAAGATATTGAATCTTCAATAAAAGATAACCTGAAAGTTAATCTGAATTTTGTGGAGGAAAGTATTTGGACTATGGCAAAATTTGTTGACGTTTCCTCAGGTTTCTTAAAAGGTAGTAGAAATAGGATTTTGGTGGTTGATAGAGCACTTGGTCAATTTGATAAGGTAAGGGGTGAAAAGTTTTCTGCTGATATAAAATTTATTGCTTTGAAAAAATTAGAAACCCAAGTAGAAAATTATATTAAAACGACAAAAGGGTCTTCAAGTAGAACCAAAGAAGTTCAAACATTAAATAACCAGATTCAACTAGCCTTAAAATCGATAAGAGCTAAAGTTGACAAAAAACTTATTGATGGCTAAACTTAATTGGCTTTAACAATGGTATCATTGATGGATTTTAATTATGTTCATTCCGACAAATCTGCTTTACCTTTTGTAAGCTATTCAAATTTTTTTGCTAATCCATTTTATTTGAGGACGCTCTCTCGTCTCGTTGGCATTGATGCAGCTCCATTAGCATCAGCAAAAATATTGAATCTTGGCTGTGCTTCCGGGGGGAATATTTTGCCGTTTGCGCTGAAATTTCCTGATTCATATTCTATTGGTATTGATTTGTCAAGCAAACTTGTTTCTAAAGGTAATGATTTGAAATTTTCCCTTAATCTGACTAATATCGATTTGATTTGCTGCGATATCCTGGATGTGGATACTTCCTTTGGTACCTTTGATTATATTATTGTTCATGATGTTTTTTCCCTTGTTTCTGACGAGGTTCGTAATAAAATATTAGCTATTTGTAAAGAAAATCTAAACGAAAATGGACTGGCTTATATCAGTTATAATACCTTGCCAGGATGGAATAATATGGCAACTATAAGAGAATTGGCCCATTTTATAGCAATAATTTTGAGGATATACCAGAAAAAATAAATCAAATCAGATTATTGTTTGATTTTGTAAAAGAAGCCGTCAAAGAATCTGATAGTGCTTATGCAAAGCTAATGTTCGAAACCAGTGAATTGCTCACTGATAAACCTGATTATAGCATAGCGCATGATTTTTTACAAACCTATAACAAGGCTTTTTATTTTTCTTCTTTTATGGAGGAAGCAACCAAAGTTGGGTTACAATATGTCGTTGATGCTGAAATTACTAAAATGTATATTCATAATTATTCTAAAATAATTAGTGAAAAATTGGGAGATATTGAAGATGTGGTACGCATGGAACAATATCTCGATTTTATCACAAACAGAGCATTTCGACAAACCATCCTGTGTCATAATCATCAACTCATTCATAGGAAAATCCCCATGGACACGTTGGTGGATTATTATTTTAAAATGAATCTGGTTAGATCCCCTGAGGAGGAGATTTCTAAAGAGGAATTAAATCAAACGGTAATATTTTATCTAAATAATGATCCGGAAGATACCGTTTCAACCAAAAATCCAATGCTTAAAGCTATTTTTGAGGTATTTAGTGAAAATAATGGATATCTATCTTTCCATAACTTGATATCCTTATCAGCAAATAGGTTATCTGAAATTAATATTTTAGAACTTGAAGCACAAGCAAAAGTAAGTCTGATGGATCTTTTTTTAAAAGGAAAAATAGACATCAGAGCTGATTTTATACCTATAAATTCCCATGAAATGGACACTCCCAAAGTTTGGGAATATGTAACGGCCCAAGCCATATATTTGAAACAAAAAGTAGTGACCAATTTATATTTTGAGTCTGTTCAGTTGAGTCTTTTTGAGTATTATCTGGTAAGATATCTGGATGGAAATAATACGAAGGAGGTCATCATATCAAAAATGTTGGACCATTTTAATAATGGGGATTTAATTTCCAGTTATAAAGGCACTAAAGTTACCTCAGAGGAAAAACTAAGGGAAATTATTTCACTTGCCTATTTAGATGCACTTGAAAAATTTCGTAATCAAGCACTTTTAGTATGTTAGCCGGCTAATTAATCTTCATTTTCCACCAGTTTCTTCATTTTCATCAATCCCGTTTTTGCCACCTCCATCGGATCTTGTTTCCAGTATTCTTTGTTAAAAAGTTCAAGGGAAAGTACTTTTGGAGTTCCCATTTCTTTCAGTATTTGAATAATTTTTGACCAGGGTGCTATGCCATCACCGGGGTAAACCCGATCATTATCTGTCTGTTTTTCTTGTGGAATGTTGGCAACATAATCATTGAAATGAAATATTTCAATGGTAGGACCTGATAGCATTGTTAAAGCATCAAAACCCGAACCTCCGCGAAATAAATGATATACATCGGGTAATATTCTGGCGTCAGCATCATTGGCAGCGGCGGCCACTGCCACAGTCTGACTTAAATGAAACATAGTTCCTGAGGCACCCCAAAATTCAAGTTGAGGCATTACGCCCGTTTTTCTGCCAAGGTCTAAAGCCGTCTTATACCGCAGGCCCGCCTGCAACCAATCGATAGGTTCATCTCTACCAACGCCGGCAGGTGGTGCAGCAATGCGTTTTCCCCCTAAAGCAGCCAACCAGTTCATCTCCTCCTCCAACTGAATCAATCCAAGTCTGCGTTTTTCATTATCTGAAACCATCCAGGGAGCAAATCCAATGGCATTCTCAACCTTCAGACCAGCTGAATCTATAATTTTTGCTAAGTCATTGAGTTTATTTCCATTTTTCAGATATTCCTTAATGTCATTGGTCCATAATTCTATGCCATCATAACCCGCTTTTGCGGCAATATCAATATATTTTAAAATACCCAGTTTTTGACCACTAATGGTACTTGTATTCAAACAAAAGGTGAAGGTTGCCTTTTTTTTAACCGACACATTTGCCTGAAGGGTATTAGGTATGGCAGACGCCGCGCCTATTGACCCTAAGGTGAGGATTGCATTTCTTCTTTTCATTTTCAGGTGCTTTTAAAAATAATCAATAAGATACCCATTTTTTAATGATTCTATCCCATTTTCCCTCTAAAATAATTAGATACATACCAGGTTTTGGCAAGGAAGTTAAATTAAAACACAAGGAGTATTCCCCTTTCTCATATTTTTTCCTGTTCAACAAGGTCGCTAAATGATGGCCTGTTAAGGAATATATATTTATGCTAATCTCTTGATCCTTAATTATATTATACGATAAATTTAATTCCCCATCCGATGGATTCGGAAATGGGTCTTCCATCGTTAGGGTCATATTATTTAATTCTCTAATAGAAGTTACTTGACGGGTTAATTGAAAAGGTTCGCTTTGTATTGAATTAGGACTTATGGCGGTAATAAAAAATTCACTTTTATCTCTATCCGTCTTCAATGGAAGGTGAATGAAGGTGTCGGAGGTAATCCTAATCAGTTTATCATTCGTCAGTTTGGGACTTTCATTTTGCAACAAGCTATCTTTTGGAATTTCGTAAAGTCCATAGAACCTGGGGAGTACATCATTTTCTGATGTCGCCAGAGATTTTTGCCATTTTACCAAATAACCATTTTGTTGCAGGACAATATTTCCTGATCTAACGGCTCCCGGTTTTTGTTGGCTTTTCCAGTGCATGCTTGGCGTAAGAGAAAGATATTTATTCATATCATTTGCCAATATGCCGGGTAAACCTTGCGTGGCTGTCTGGCTGATATTTGCCGCACGGAACAAGATCCATCCTGGAATTTGCCTGTCGCGAAGATGCTCAATTTGCTTTGGTATTTCGTCTGCTTTATAAAGAGATGCCAGGGAAGTCATGGAGGGTTCGGCTTTATAAGCGGCAATGCCTGGATATAAATGTCTGCCATTTAACTGGAGGGACCACCAATTACTTAAAGATTTGAAATCCTGGCTTCCACCAATGGCCCAATATAGTTGCGGTGCAATATAATCGACCCATTTTTCAGAAAGCCATTTTAGGGCATTTCCATAAGTTACGCTGGCACCTGATAAACCTATGATACCCGAAGGGGTGCCACTTTTCCAAATACCAAAGGGACTTATTCCCCATTTTATCGTTGGAAATTCGGTACTTAGCAGATAACTGACGTCTCTAACCATCTGATTAATGTTATCTTCCCTCCATTCATGTATCGTTTTTCCCGCTCCATATTTTTCAAAAGTGGCAGCATCCTCATTCGTAATGCCCTCATACGGATAAAAATAATCATCCAGATGAATACCGTCGGGTTGATATCTAAGAGCAAGTTGAGCTATTAATTGGGTAAAGTAGGATCGGGCGTCGGGTATTCCCGGGTTCAATAATAAAGTATTTTTCACTGGCATCATCCAAGCGGGATGCCTGACGGACAAATGCGTACTATCTTTTGGATAAGTACTTGAAATGCTCCTTATGACACGGTAAGGGTTCAACCATAAGTGCAATTCCATGCCTCTTTTGTGCGCTTCTTGTTTCGCAAACAAGATGGGATCCCAAAAGGGTTCGGGCGCCTGACCTTGTTTTCCTGTCAAATAATAGGACCAGGGTTCATAATCACTCTTATAAAAGGCATCAGCTTCACATCGTATTTGAAAAAATATCGTATTTATGCCGCTTATTTGAAGACGGTCAAAAATAAATAAGAGTTCTTTTTGTTGCTTTTCTGTGGTCGCCCCCCTGCTTGGCCAGTCAAGATTAATTACCGTGGCAATCCAGGCACCCCGTAATTCCTGTGTTTGTGTAAAGGCTTTAGGAGAAATGAAGGACGCTATGGTAATGCCAAGGTAAATGAATTTTTTCATGAGTGCGCGTTGATTTTTATACATTCTCCTTCTTAAAGATAACTGATTTTAGTATTTTTATAAAGGTAAGTTTTGTTACCATATTCTTTTATTAAAATTATACACGGTGAATGCGGAACCTCTAATTATAGATGCACATCAGCATTTTTGGAAATACGATGCGCAGGAATACGCCTGGATTTCAGACCAACTTGCTCCGTTGAAAAGGGACTTTTTACCTGAAGAATTGCTTCAGCTATTAAATAAGGAAAAAATTTCAGGAGCGATCAGTGTTCAGGCCAGGCAATCGGAAAAGGAAAATGAGTTTTTATTGGACCATGCGAAAGTTAATCCATTTATAAAAGGGGTAGTTGGCTGGATAGACCTGAGGTCTGAAAAGGTGGACGAAAGGCTTTCTTTTTATCGAAATTTTCCAATTTTGAAAGGATTCAGACATGTGGTTCAAGACGAAAAGGATCCTGAATTTATGCTACATCCCGCTTTTTTGCAAGGAATAGATCAGCTAATCAAATATGGATATTGTTATGATATTTTAGTATATGCCAAGCAACTTCCACAGGTGTTAGCCTTTTTGAATCATTTTCCTGACACACCTTTTATCATAGACCATTTAGCAAAACCCGACATAAAACAGAGTGGATTCACCTCGTGGCAGGCCGATATCCGGAAAATAGCGGCTTTTCCTAAGGTGTTGATTAAAGTGTCAGGAATGATTACGGAGGCAGATTGGCATCATTGGAAAAAAGAGGATTTTTATCCCTATTTAGATGAATTGGTTCTTTCTTTTGGGGTAGAACGGTTATGTTATGGTTCAGATTGGCCAGTTTGCAATCTTGCTGGAAATTATTCCATGCAATGGGATATTGTCAAATCATATTTTAGTACCTTCAATTCATCGGATATTAATAAGGTAATGGGATGGAATACCCAACGTTTTTATCATTTAAATGTATAATAATATGAGATATTGTTTGGCACTCGATCTGGTGAATGAAACAGAAAAAATAGCTGCTTATGAGGCCTATCATAAACAGGTTTGGCCTGAAATTATTGACAGCATAACATCATCTGGTATTCAATCCATGGAAATTTACCGGGTTGAAAACAGATTGTTTATGATTATGGAAACGGATGCCTCATTTTCATTTGAAGCAAAATCTTTATCTGATGCCAATAATCCTAAGGTGCAGGAATGGGAAAAACTGATGTGGAATTATCAACAAGCCCTACCGTCGTCCAAACCAGGTGAAAAATGGAGGTTAATGGACAAAATTTTTAGTATATAAAAAAAAGAGGCTATTTTTTTAAACAGCCTCTTCATAAAATACTCAAAACGGTCATATAAAATAAAGAGGCAAGACATCATGATTTCGCTGCCTGCCCGTATAAATCAGGGTAAATAAAATCCTTTTCCAATCTGTTTTCTAAAACCAATAAATAATCCACCGTACCATACTTTTTGTTCCAAAACATAATCTTCTGCGGAAATAGAGGGTATTCTGGTCCTTACATAAGGTTCAGCCATGAATTCAAGGCTATTTCCGATGGGGATAGAAAGGGAAATTCCTGAATATAAACTGGCACCCAGTCTATTTTTGAAAGCGGGGTAAGCCCCTGGTTTAGAAGATGTAAATTCAATGAGGGTACCACCTGGGCTATAAAAACTCCCTTTTTGGTTAAAGGCCATGTTCAGATAAGTTCCTAACGAAAGGCCAGCCCTTAGTTTACCAAAAGATTGTTCTTTGGTTAAAATCAAGGGAATATCGATGGTTTCAAAAGTATTTTTACTAGTTGTCCGATGAGAAGCGTCAGGAATAATCAGGGTTAAGGTTTGACTCATTCTGCTGTATTGAATACCACTTCTTAAGCCCCAGCCTTTTAAGGTAGAAATACCCATTCTTACGGCAAAGCTATTTGAAACTTTTAAATCTTCCTGATTATTTCTCAATGTTGAATAAGCATCAAAAAGCGGAGTTTTAGCCGTTAAGGAACTGTGTACAAAGTCTTGAGAGAGGAGGAAATCAATTTTTGCAAACCATAGTTTCTTTTTAAAAGGAACAGGTAATAATTCGGAATACATGGATAATTCATGGGGTAGGGTAGCGTCAAGGGTAGCAATATTTGGAAATGATGTGAAAGTACTTTCCGACGCTTGTTCCGTTTGATCTGTTATATTCGCTGTATTTGTAACTTGGTCAATGTCATCATTAGTAGGAATAATAGCAGCCTGCGGAGGTAATAAATTTTTAAAAATAGGGGCTACTTTTTTAGAATGAGCGTGTGTTTTTCCTGAAGGAATGGGTGTGGGTATTTCACTGCCCGTTTTAGGTGTAAAATGCGCTTGAAGAGGTTTTTCTTCCAAGGAAGTTGATTTAGCCTGCTCTGGAATTAGAAAATCTTGAGAAAAGTAGATAAGCGTTGCCAGGCAGAGGGATGTAAAGAGCCAGGGAGCCCAAAAAGGAAGGCGCGGTGATGGTTTTTTTGCCCTAGCCAACTGAATATTATCCCATAAGTCGTCGGAGGGAGGAACTTCATACTGGGAGAGTTTTCTCCGAAAAAGTTCATCTAAGGGTGATTTTGGGTTCATACGGCAACTTTTTGACTCTCTAAAATCTGGGATTGCAACATCTTTCTTGCTTTAACTAATTGAGAGCGAGACGTACTTTCCTGAATACCTAAAAGCGCTGAAATTTCAGCGTGACTATAACCTTCAATGGCATACATGTTGAAAACAATGCGGTAACCATCGGGTAACTGTTGAATAAGCTGTAAAAGTTCCTCTTCATGAAGCTGTGAAAACACCGATGGTAAAGCACCTGAAGCATCCTCAGCCGTCGTTTCTAATCCAATGATTTCGTTGGAAAAACTTTTTTTATCTATATTTTTTAACGCCGTATTTACGACAATACGACGCATCCAGCCCTCGAGAGAGCCCTTACCCTGGAATTGGTCAAAATGATCAAAAATCCTGATAAAGGCATCTTGAAGGATATCTTCGGCTTCCATTCGATGTCTTGCATATCGCAAAGAAACTACCATCAGTTTTCCGGCGTAACGTCGAAAAACGGCTTCCTGATACTTTCGGTCTTGTCGCAAGCATCCTTGGATTAGTTCATTGTCTTCCACAGGACTGGCAATATTTAAATAGCGCATAAACAATATGAGCCATTAATAAAATGAAATGCTGCCTGAAAAATAGATAAATATTATCTATTTCCCATAATTTGCGGAATTAAAATATCTCAAAAGTGCATTTACAGAATGAGGGTGCTCAATTTCACCTTTTTGCCACCTTAATTTTAATTCTTCTAAGGGCATTAAAATAACCTCAATACTTTCACCAGAGTCCAACATTTGTTGTTTTGTCAACCTCACATCCATTGCAAGAAAATGGTGAACATAGCTCTCCATAAATACAGGATTCTGGCCTATTTTGCCCAGGAAAATCAGTTTTTCACTGGAAGTGAAACCAGTTTCTTCCTCTAACTCCCTTACAGCGGCTTTGATAGGACTTTCATCCGGATCTACGAGACCACCGGGTAATTCCAGCGTGTAAGAAGCAGTGCCAAATCGGTATTGGCGTACCAGAACGATTTCATTTTCCGATGTCAAAGCAATAACATTTACAGCATTTCCCCCGCTAAGAATGACCTTTTTTTCGGTTATTCCGTTTCTTGGGTTTTTTATGAAATCGAAACGAGCTTCGAATAATTTAAGGTCAGGACCTAGTTCACTTTTTTCGATAAACCAAATCTGGCTGTTGTCCAATGTTTGGACGTTGGTTAATAATTTCTTCATTTGTGGGAGTATTAATATTTAACGAATCAAATCTAAGTAGTTCCAGGCGGAATAGGCTATCCTGCGCCAGGGAATCGGCGTATATTTCTTCCGCAGATTTAATGCGTAAGGGACAATCCAATTGTGAGGCAATCGAGGGATCGAGAAGGGGAAATTGACCCAAATTATAATCTGTTAAGGTAGAGTCAGCGTAAATCCGTTGCATAAATTTACCCCAAACGGGTAGGGCGGTGGCCGCTCCCTGTCCCCATTCAAAATTCCTGAACCTAACGAGTCTTGAGTCTCCGCCTACCCAGGCACCAGCGATGAGTTTCGGATTGAAGCCAATGAACCACCCATCTGCATGAAACTGAGAAGTCCCTGTTTTCCCTGCAATGGGTTTATTTTCCAGTCCATATTGCCATCTCAAACGACTGGCAGTACCAAAAGTAGCTACAGATTGTAGCATATTGAGTACTATTAGAGCGGTATCAGATGGAATAACCCTATTTCCCAGGCTTGTTTGTGCCTGATAAATTATTTTCCCCTTTCCGTCAACTATTTTTTTAATGCCTCGTGGAGCATGTCTGCTGCCTAAATTTGGATAAACAGAGAACGCAGAAACCATTTCTAATAATGAAATTTCAGCAGCACCGAGCCCAATAGAGGGTTCATTGGGTATTTCACTGGTAATGCCTAATTTCTTTGCCAGTTGAATAACCGCTTTAACACCTACCTCAAAAACTAACTTTACTGTAATGGAATTTATACTATTTGTTAAGGCGCCTGCCATAGAATAAGAGCCGCCATATTTTCCATCGGCATTTTGTGGCAACCAATCATCCTCATCTTTCCCGTTCGGTAATATATGAGGTTCGGGATCTACTTTTCCATATTGCTTTTTATCCCATTCATGTTTTTTATATTCATGATACATCTGTAATTGATTGGGAATTTGTTCGCAGGGATCGCGTCCTTTAAGCAGCGCGGCAGTATAAACTAAGGGTTTGAAAACAGATCCCGTCTGCCTGCTTGAAAGGACATGATCATATTTAAAATGCGTAAAGTCAACACCCCCAATCCACGATTTTATATTTCCATTGGAAGGGTCTAAGGCAACAAAGCCAACCTGTAAAATACGGAAATAATAGCGAAGTGAGTCTAAGGGAGACATCAATACCTCATCTTCTTCGCCATCATAGTTGAATAAAACCATGGGAATAGGTGTATCAAAATCCTTTTTTATCGCTTTTTCTGAATATCCTTTTAACTTTAATTGTTTATATCGAAGAGATTGCGTTTTCATTAATTCAATAGCCTCATCTTCTCCTTGAATGGGTTGATTTTTCCATTGACTCGTATAATTTTTTTGCAAATACGATAGATGTTCTAACATAGCTTCCTCAGCGTGACGCTGTAAACGGGTATCTAAAGTGGTGTAAACTTTTAATCCATCAATATCAATGTTATATGGTTGACCATTATCCTTTTTCAGTTTACTTAAAATGGCATCCAGTTCTTTTTTGACATGTATCTGAAAATAAGGAGCAATGCCTTCATTTTTAATGATTGGATTGTAGCGGATGATAAGAGGAGATTGAATAAGCGAGGAAAGATTGGTTGTCGATACATTTCCAATATTCTTTTTGTGTACCGGGCTTAACCTGATAATTTCTTCTTTTATCTGTTTGTTTTCAACCATTTGTTGCAAAACTAAGTTCCTCCGTATTCTAACCTTCTCCGTTGCTTTTCTTGGGTTATATGAAGTATTTGCCTTCAATGTGCCCATCAAAGCGGCCGCCTCTTCTATTGTTAAATCAATAGGAGATTTACTGAAAAATCTTTTACTCGCTACTTCAATACCATATACATTTTCGCTAAATGGCACGGTATTCAAGTATAGCGTTAATAACTCCATTTTGGTATAAACCCTTTCTAACCGATTAGCAATGACAATTTCCTTTAATTTATTTCTTATGAGGGAAAGGAACAGAAACTTTTCTCTGGGGAATAGGTTTTTCGCTAATTGCTGACTTAAGGTACTTCCACCACCACCTGATTCATCGCCTCCAAGGACAGTTCTAACTAAAACGCGCCCCCAGCTTTTTAAATCAACGCCTTGATGTGAAAAAAAACGTTTATCTTCTATGGCGACGAGTGCGTGAAAAACAAATCCAGGGATAGAATCAGCGGGTATAGACGTTCTGGCCTGGACGAAATATCTTCCCATTAAAATATTATCATCGGAATAAATCTCTGTTGCATTCCGGGTTTCCAATTCTTTTATAATAGAAACGGTTGGTATGGGCCTTAGGAATACAAGCCAAAGTAAGAAATAGGCTAAAATCAGGTATGAAAAGCGCTTTCCCCACGTTTTTATCAATGACGCATTTTTGGGATGGTCATTTTCATATTTCTCCCAACGCACTTTAATGGGTTGTAGTGGCTTAATCAAGGAGGAAACGATATTTTTGATAACCAAGGGCATCTTGGGTAAATTCATACGAAGGAGCTTATTTGAGAGATAATTTTTTTATCATTCTCACAAATTTAATTAAGTCCGCTTAAATAGATGATTAATTACCTCTTATTTTTGGGAAAAGACAGACTATTCTAATTTTTTCTTTTTTCCGTTTAGCGGTTTATGTTTTGGAGGATATGATTTTCTCCGTTGATCTGATCTTTCCGGCCTATTTTCAGAAGATTGATTGGCTGAAGAAGCCCCTTTATTTGCAATTGGAATTTCTCTTCCCATCATTTTTTCAATAGCATAAATTTTGGGTCTGTCTTTATAATTTACGAAAGTAATAGCCATACCTTCCGCCTCTGCTCTGCCCGTTCTTCCGATTCTATGCACATAATCTTCGGGATCGCCCGGGACATCATAATTAATAACAAGATCAATCCCTTTTATATCAATACCTCTGGAAAGAACGTCTGTGGCGACCACAATTTTTAATTTTCCGTTTCTAAAGGCTGATAATCTGTCTTCCCTTTCCGATTGATCTAAATCGGAATGAATGGCTGCGACATCAAAGCCAGCTTTGAGCAGACGATCAGAAACCTGTCTCACTTTTATTTTAGTCCCTGCAAAAATGAGTATTTTTTCCATTTCTTTGAAACCGGAAAGAATTTGTTCAGCTAAGGCAGGTTTTTGCTCATCTTCAACGCCGTACATAGACTGAATAATTTTTTCAGCCGGCTTTGAAATGGAAATACTTACCTCTTTGGGATTATTTAAAAGTTGTTGGGAAAATTTCCTTATCGGCGCAGGCATAGTAGCGGAAAATAATAAGGTTTGCCTTTTTTTGGGAAGCATATTTACTATTTTCATAATGTCAGGGGCAAAACCCATATCTAACATTCTATCTGCCTCATCAAGCACTAAATATCTAAGGCTGTCGAAATTTACGTAGCCCATGTCAATATGGGCGATAAGTCGGCCTGGTGTAGCTACAACAATGGGAGCGCCTCCTTTTAACGCTTTCTTTTCCAGGTCGAGCGATTGCCCGTCTCTACCACCATACACAGCAATGGCACTGATTGGGGTAAAGTAGGAAAAGCCTTCCAGTTGCTGATCAATTTGAACGGCTAATTCTCTGGTTGGAACAATGATTAAGGTAGCTATTTTTTCAGATGGATTTACCGTTAAGCTATGTAAAATGGGTAGAAGAAAAGCAGCCGTTTTACCCGTTCCTGTTTGTGCGCAACCCAAAACATCGTGTCCGTCCATGATGAGCGGAATAGTTTGGGTTTGAATAGGTGTCGGTTCTTTAAAAGACATGGCATTTAGCCCGTCCATTAACGAAGGATGAAGATTAAAATCAGTGAATTTCAAAGTATATTTTTAAAAATTTATTTGCAAAGATGATTAATAATTCATTAACAATGGTTTATTTCTCAATGATAGCATCTTCAATGAGATCATCTGAATCATTCCGGTCATTTTTTGACGCTTGTTTTTTCTGGGTGTCGCCTGTTAAAATAGTTGGTTTTGTTGAGTTTGTGCCATACTCACTATTGGCATATTTGGCCGCTTTGGTGAAAAAGTCATCCGTCAAAGTACTCTTTTTTGCCTCTCTGAGACTGTCCTGAAAAGTACGCTGGGAATCATTAACCTTTTCATCATATTCTTTACCTTTTCGATGTGCTTTTTCAAAGAAACTCTCTTTTTCAGATTTCTTTTCCTTCGCTGCTTCTGCCTCTGCTTTCTGCATGAGTGCCTCTGCCTTTTCTCCGAGAATATCACCTATTGCTATGGCCTTTTCCTTCCATTCCCGTCCTTTTTCAATAACCTGTTCACCTAATTTTTCGGTTTTTTCCTGTAAAATATCCTTTACAGTATTTCCCTTTGGTTCATTTTGGGTATTTCCAGTAGCATCAGGCACTTGAGTTTGAAAAGCTTCTTGCTCAAATTTATTGAAGTCTAAAGTACTTTCCTGTTTTCTTTCGATGGGTGGAGCTGTCTTTGCTTTTTGTCCAAAAATTTTCTCCTTCAAATTATCTAATAGTCCCATAAAATATGAATTTTGTCTCAATTTACGTTAAAAATCAGTTTCTACTTATAAAGTTAATTGCTTTATAAATTATTAAACATTTTTAGCGACTTTTGGATTATGTTTTCTTTATTTTGATAGAAATAACTTTTATTTGTCTTTTAAATTCAGTTGAATGGAATACAGTTTATTAGGTAGGTCTGAACAACGTGTTAGCAAGATTTGTCTTGGTACGATGACTTTTGGAGAACAGAATACTGAAGCTGAGGCACATTTGCAGTTAGATTTCGCCGTAAATGAGGGTGTAAATTTTATTGACACTGCGGAAATGTACCCCATTCCTGCCAGTAAAGATACTTATGGCAGAACAGAGGAAATGGTGGGTTCCTGGTTGAAGGATAGGGGGAACAGAGACAAACTGGTTATTGCTTCAAAAATAATAGGTCCTGGTGCTTTCAATTATATCAGACCCTCTTTGAATTTTTCAGCAGATAGCATTAAAATGGCCCTGGAGAATAGTCTTAAAAGGTTGAGAACAGATTATATTGATCTATTTCAGCTCCATTGGCCAGAGAGAAAAACAAATAATTTCGGAGTACGTGGTTATCCTGACGATGGTTCCGATCCCTGGGAGGATAACATGCTGGACATTCTTGAAACCATGCAATCTCTCATTTCGTCGGGAAAAATCAGGTTTTTTGGCGTATCTAACGAGACTCCCTGGGGTTTACAGCGTTTTATTCACCTGGCAGAGTTGCATAATTTACCCATCTGTGTGAGTATCCAAAATCCTTATAATCTGGTGAACCGACTATTTGAAGTAGGATTAGCAGAAATTTCTATAAGGGAGAAGGCAGGATTACTTGCTTACTCACCACTGGCTTTCGGCACCCTTTCCGGTAAATATCTCGATGGTACCGCAGATAGCTCCTCTCGATTAGTAAAATACGCAAGTAGCCCAAGATTGGTTCGTTACAATAGCGATTTTAGTCAAGGAGCCATTAAAAAATATGTTGAACTGGCAAAGGAAGCAAATCTTCCTCCAGGTTTGATGGCGCTATCATTTGTAAATTCCCGGCCATTCCTAACCAGTAATATCGTAGGTGCTACCAATATTTCCCAGCTGAAAGAAAATATCGATAGCATCCATTTAAAACTTCCAAGTGATTTATTGGAGAGAATTGAACTTATTCACAAATCAATGCCAGATCCGGCACCCTAGTTTAAATTTCTTACATGCAGTTAAAATCTATCATTTTACTCCTGAAAATTTATCGCCAGTATATAGAAAATGAGGAGCGATATAAAAGAGCCTATATTTGGGAATCTCAACAGGTTTTTGTTCAAAAATGGGACATTAATGCTGTAGATATGAAGGCTATGTACCTGGCGAGCCTGGATAATTCCAGATCCAGAAGATTATGGAACAGGGAAAACTTTGAACCAAGAAAAGTAATGGCTGAAATATTAGGGCATCAACCTGATTATGGACGAATGTTGTTTTCAGATTTACTGAATGAAGAACGTGATTTAACAGGTAGATTGCATCGTTTTGTCTATGGGTGTAACGAACTCTTTAGTGATTACCTCGATAGCCATGTAGGTTCCCGTTTACAAAGTCATTTTCATACAGATAATTTTGAAATGGCCTTTTTATACCTCGCCTTCCGTTATCCTGAAAAATATAGTTTCTACCACCCTGAGTCTTTTAAATATTTTCTGGAGGAAACAAAGGCCCGGGATATTCCAGAGGGAAATGATCCTGACCGATTTGTAAAAGTGGTAAATATGGTTAATGTCTGGATGCAAAAAGAACCCAGTTTGTGGGAAATTCACCTTAAAAGGTTGAATCCATCAACAGATTATATGGATAATAACCTGCTTTGGGTATATGATTTTTTCTTATATGTCCATGAAAAAAATATTAATGTCCAAAGTTTGCTTACAACCTAAAATCTTTTGTATGACTTCGAAAATGAAGCTTCTTCTCCCTGTTTTCTTCACCTTCATACTGCAAGGTTTTGCTCAGAATGCTGAACTTAAATCAGGCCCAATGCTTGGTTACTCAGAAATGAGGGAAGTGGTCGTCTGGTTACAGACAACCTCAAAGGGGAAAGTTCAGCTTAATTATTGGAACCTGGAGGCACCAAATAAAGTTTTTAAGTCTAACGTCGTCGAAACGGATGCTTCTACCGCTTTCACCACTAAAATAGTTCTTTCATTGCTTGAGCCTGGAAATAAATATGGCTATCAGGTTGTATTAAACGATAAATCATTACTATTTCCCTATCCCCTCGAATTTCAAACCCAATCATTATGGCAATGGAGAACAGATCCTCCTGCTTTTTCCATCGCTTTGGGAAGTTGCGCCTACATTAACGATACTCCTTATGACAGACCGGGGAAACCTTATGGGTCAAATTATCAGATTTTCGAATCTATTTTATCCAAAAAGCCAAACGCAATGCTATGGTTAGGTGATAATACTTATCTTAGGGAAGCAGACTGGAATAGTAAATCAGGCATTTTTTATCGTTATACCCATACTCGTGCCACCCCGGAATTACAAGGTTTATTGGGGAGTGTGCATCATTATGCTATTTGGGATGACCATGATTTCGGACCAGATAATAGTGATAGAGGCTTTATTCAGAAGGAAGCTACTTTGGAGGCCTTTCGTTTATTCTGGGCCAATCCGACCTCGGGGTTACCTGAACAAGAGGGAATTACTTCGCAGTTTCAATGGGCAGATATTGATTTCTTTTTATTAGATAACAGATTTTCGCGCGCACCAGATGAAAGGAAAACAGGGGAAAGAACACAATTTGGAAAAGCTCAACTTGAATGGCTGATAGACGCACTAAAAACAAGTAAATCGCCATTTAAAATGGTGGCCACCGGTGGACAGTTTCTAAGTGCCGCACCTACTGCCGAAAATCATATTAGATTTTATCCGGAAGAAAGAGCTTATTTAATCAAACGCATTGAGGAAGAAGGACTCAAAAATGTCATTTTCCTCACGGGTGACAGACATTTTACTGAGTTAACAGAGTTGAAACTTGCCAATGGAAAATATATATTTGACTTAACGGTTTCGCCTCTAACCAGCGGTGTGAATACAAATCCTGAAATTAATATTCTTAGAGTACCAGGGACCGAAGTAACAGAACACAATTTTGGATTATTGACTTTTAGTGGTAAAAGACTGGAACGAAAATTAACCATAAAAATATTTGATGTCTTAGGAAATGAAAAATGGAAGAAGGAAATTCTTTCAGAATGAGTGGCCTTAAAATACTCGTTGTTCGCTTTTCAGCGATGGGCGATATAGTTCTGACTTCGCCTGTTGTCAGATTATTAAAAATTCAGTTAAACGCTGAGGTTCATTTTCTTACAAAAAATATTTTTGCTGATTTATGGAGGGAGAATCCATACCTTTCAAAAATTTGGACCATTGATAAAGATCTGAAAGAGGTCATTTCAGCATTGAAAGAAGAGAAATTCGACGCTGTTGTAGATTTGCATTCCAATTTGCGCACTTTAAGTTTACGCTTTTATTTATGGGGAGTTCCATTTTACCGTTGTAACAAAGGATCTCTTCTCCGCTGGTTTTATGTTCAGACTGGGTTCAAACCTGTACTCCAAAAACATATTGTTACCAGGTACTTAGAAACATTACGTTCATTTCCATTGAGTTATGATGGGAAAGGATTAGATTTTTTTGTTTCTGATAAAGAAACTATGCTTCAACAGAAACCTTATATAGTTTTGGTATTAGGTGCTGCACATTTTACAAAAAGAATACCCTTTGAAAAATGGAAGCAGATTATCTCCTCTTTTCATTCCCATTCTTTGGTTTTAATTGGCGGGAAAGACGATATTAACCTGGGTAAAGCACTGGAAGGATCTTTTGAAAATAAGGTGATTAACAGATGTGGAGAAACAGATGTACTGGCATCTGCCTTATTAATAAAAAATGCAGAACTGGTAATTACCGGGGATACGGGAATGATGCATATTGCCGCCGCCTTGAGAAAACCAGTAGTCAGTATTTGGGGCGGAACCATTCCTGAGTTTGGATGGCTTCCTTTTTATCCTGAGGGAATGAATAGAAACAAGACCATTCAGGTGGAAAATCTTTCTTGCAGGCCTTGTAGCCGGTTTGGTAGATCAGAATGTCCCAAAAAACATTTTCGTTGTATGAACGAAATTTCCGCCAGTTCCGTTTATGAACAAGGACAAATATTACTTAAACATAATTATAGTTAATGCCTATTTAGGTATATTCTTTAATTTTTGATGAACTAATCTGTTCTTTTTGCTCAAAGTCTATTAAATTGCAGACAATCTTTAAAAGCTGATTAGTCAAATATACTGATTATGAATAACTGCATTGTACAAAATTTGCCAAATGACCACCTGATTTTTGTTAAAATTAAGTATCTTATTCGATCCTTTTTTTTACTTAGCTGTTTGTTCGTCAATACTTTAAATAGTCAGGATATACATTTTTCCCAATTCAATTTTTCGCCATTAACGCTTAATCCGGCGCTAACAGGTGCTTATGAAGGTACGGCAAGAATTGGTGGTATTTATCGTGATCAATGGAGAACCGTATTAGCTAATCCCTATAAAACGCCTTCTTTTTATATAGATGCGCCCGTTATCAAAGGCCTTCGTTCAAAAGATTGGGTAGGGATAGGTATGACGGTGGTAAGTGATGAAGCGGGTAGCACAGAACTAAAAACAGGAGGATCTTATCTCTCAGCTGCCTATCACCTGGCATTGGATGATAAAAGAAATAAAATGTTAACCATTGGATTTCAGGGGGGTAGGTTTCAGCGAAGTGTCAATATGAATAGTCAGGAATTACGCTTTGCCGATGAGTTACCTAAAGAAATTGGTGGTGGTGGCCTGGGTATTGGTGCCGGAGCAAATAGAGATATTCAGGATGAGGTAAACTTTTTTGACTCTGGTATTGGTCTTCTTTACAGAACGAAACTGGCGGAGGGAAATTCCCTGGATTTGGGTTTCTCCGCTTATCATGTTATTGGAGGCAGATATGGACTTATTCAAAATACAAAGGATGTTGTTGAGCCTCCAAAACCTGGGGGTAAGGTTAAGAATACGAATACAAAAAGACCAATGAGATTAACTTTACACGGAACATATCTGCGTAATTTGTCAGAAAGTTTATTTGTAGAGCCATCTTTTATGATGCAAAGTACAGGAGGTGCCACAGAATTGGCCTTGCAATTACTTTTTGGAATGCCTATCAAAGAAAACATAAAGCTACGTTTTGGTCCGGGGTATAGACTTGGCGATGCCGGTCAATTATTTCTGGGCTTAGATTACGATCAGTTTAGAGCGGGAATTAGCTACGATATAAATGTTTCTTCCCTAAGGAGTGCCTCAAAATATCAGGGAGGTTTTGAAATAGGGGGTTATTATATCATTAAGATTTATTCCAAAAAGGAAGTGCCTACTAGAATTTTATGTCCTCATTTATAATGTTATGTACAAAAAATTAAAAAGATTCATGCAATCTATCCCAACCAAAAGCCTTGTTTTTTTGGGCGTAATTCTGCTCGTTATCGTAGCTGTGAATCCTTCATTTTCCCAACCAATCAGAGGAGCATCTTATGATAGGACTCTACAAGTAGCCCGTGAAAAATGGGCAGAACAAGATTATGTAAATGCGCTGGATTATTTTGAAATGGCTTTTGAAGCTAAAAAAGATGAAATCCTTCTGCCTGATATGGCCGAACTTTATTTACAAATTCGCGATTACGCGTCAGCTTCAAAAACCTATGCCAGAATCCTGAAAAAAGATAAAGAGAAAAAATGGGACCAGCTTCGCTTTAATTATGCAAAGGCATTAAAAATGTCAGGGAATTACGAAGAGGCTATCGTCGAGTTCCAAAAATTTCTAGCCGTTGTTTCGAGTGATACCCTTAGAAAATTTGCTGAAAATGAAATAACAGGGGCAGAATTTGGTAAAGAACTTGTTGATAAGGAGGATGCTATTGAATTAACCAGACTTTCAGCCGTTATTAATACGCCATTTTCTGATTATTCGCCGGCTTTTAGCAGGGAAGGGAATTTATACATTTCTAGTTTTATGGCTAAAGATGTGATTGTTTTGGATTCATCGGCTAAAGATTTTCATGCTAAGATTTATTATGCTAAGAAAAATGAGGAAACAGGGGTTTGGGGTAAACCCGAAGCGTTAAAAGCAAATATTAACAGACCTGAAATTCATAATGTCAATGTAAGTATTTCTCCTGACGGTAATAAACTTTATTTCAACAGGCAGGTATTGCAGGGAAATGAAGTGGTAGAAAGTCAGTTATTTTATAGCGTTGGTGGTGACGGGGCATGGAAAGGAGCAAAGGAAATTGTTGGTATTGACCCGGAATATAGAGCAAGACACCCTTTCCCAGGGGAGCTTTTTGGAAGGGAAGTGCTTTTCTTTTCTTCTGATATTCCCGGAGGTTTCGGTGGCGCAGATTTATATTACGCTCCTCAAAAATCAGAGGGTGTTTTTGGAGATCCAGTGAATTTGGGACCTAAAATTAACACCTTAGGTGATGAGGTAACTCCTTACTATTATAACGGTACCCTCTATTTTAGTTCAAATATGCATCCAGGATTAGGTGGATATGATATATTTTATTCCTTTTGGAATGGCCAGAATTGGAGCGATCCGCTAAATATGTCTAAAGGGTTTAATTCTCCGCAGGACGATCAATATTTTAGACTCGATGCCGATGGTTATAATGGTCTTCTTACCTCTAACAGACCTGCAGGAAAATCGGTAAGGGCAAAAACCTGTTGTGAGGATATTTACTCTTTTACCATAGAAAAAATCAAGGCTGACTTAGTGGTTGGAACCTTCAATAGCGGTAGGCAAGCATTGAAAGGGGTAACGGTGATGATTATTCCCAAGCCAGGCGGAGATCCTCAAACCATTCAGAATGATAAGGGAAATAAATTCGATTTTAAACTGGAATTGGAGAAATCCTATAGAATTATTGCTACTCACCCCAATCATTTTCCTGATACGGCAGTCATAAATACGCTAAATCTAAAAGCAAATAAATCCTTCACACAGCGCTTATATTTAAAACCTATACCTATTCCTGTGCCTGAATATGATACTATTCTTTCAGAGAAGGCTATCGTAATGGAAAATATCTTGTATGAATACGGTGATGATAAAATTTTGCCAACCGCAGAGCCTGATTTAAATTTCCTTCTCGAAATTATGAATCAATACCCCGATTTAATTATTGAGCTGAGTTCACATACGGACAACAGAGGAAATGATGAATTTAATAAGGCATTATCTCAAAGAAGAGCAGAGTCGGCTAAACAATGGTTGCTAAAAAAAGGGATAAATCAAACCAGAATTAAAGCAGTTGGTAACGGGGAGAATGTTCCAAAGGTTGTGGATGACAGGTTAGCTAACAAGCATCCGGAATTTTTACCAGGCGATGTTTTTTCAGGAGAATACATAAATAAACTCGAAACGGAAGAAGATAAAGAACTCGCTCACGCTCTAAACAGGCGTACTGAATTTAAAATCATTGGTGGCCCAAAAGTTATTACCGTTAAAAGTACAAGGTTATTGAAAAGAGAGGCTACCACTGCGGCAGACAAATCGACGGGAGCTGTGAAGCCTCGCGGTGATTCTATACCTAATATTCACCCATTTTCAACGTTAGCGGGTAAGAAAATATACAAGGGAGTGCCAATACTTGATTTTACCATAAGGGAAACAAATTTTGGAACTGTTGCAAGAGGTGAAAAAAGAGAATTTACTTACGAATTTCAAAATATTGGAGATACAAAAGCGGAAATTGATCTTATCTCTGCTTGCGAATGTACCACTACTGAGTATAATGCCCAGTCGATTCCGCCAGGTGGAAAAGGCACCATTAAAGTAATTTTTGATAGTAAAGACAAAGTACAGGGTGAAACCATTGTTATTGATATCTTTTTGAAAAATACCGAGCCAGGAACTGAACGCCCCATTATAGAAAAGTTAAAATATAAATTTGAAATAAAATAGGGGGTAATCTCAAAGAAATAATTTCTCCTACAGACTAAAAGAAAAGGTTGAGCGCGCGTAAAAAACGGTTCAACCTTTTTGCTAATTTAGATTTTTTCTAAATTAAATAAAGTAGGTTAAATTTGTTGTGATAATCACCATTTGGATAGAAAGGTATTTATATTTGCGCCTTTAAATTAGTTCAATAAAGGCACTATACGTATGAATCGTGGAAAATTTTTATTCTTGTCCCTTTCTTTGTTATTGAGTAGTTTAACGGAAGTTGCTGCGCAGACAAATGGTGAAGGATCTCAATTTTTATTAAACAGCCTTTTTGTGATAGCTGCGTTAGTATTTTTTGCTATTGTCATACAGGTTTCTGACAACTTGATGGCTATTGAGGCAAAAAGAATTGGTGCGGACAAAGAAGGTAATCATTTTGGTTTAATGCCAAGATTTTATGAATTGGTAGGATCAAAATTACCTGCCTATTTGAAAAATGAACGGGTTATTATTTCGAAAAAGGGGTTTGACATTCCTTTAGAGGGTAAAGCTGAATCTGAGAACTTAAAGGTTTCAGTGCATAGGTTTGCTGTTAATCCTGCCAATTTCAAGGGCATTTCCCCCATACCAAAAGTGGTGGTTGAAATGGGTGATAGCGTTAAAGCGGGTGATCCTATTTTTTATGACAAATCGCAGCCAGATTTCATATTTAGTTCTCCTGTAAGTGGTGAAATAGTTGAAATCAAAAGAGGGGAGAAAAGAGCTATTAATGAAATAGTTATTTTAGCGGATAAAACCCAACAGTTTAAAACATTTGAAAAACCTAATATTGCGACGGTTTCAAGAGAAGAATTAGTGAAAAGTCTGGCATCATCGGGTTTAATGACCTTGTTTTTGCAAAGACCGTTCAATATTTTACCTCACTTAGATATCGTTCCAAGAGATATTTTCATTTCTACTTTTGACACAGCACCTCTGGCACCAGATTTGGATTATGCATTAAAAGGGCAGGAGATTGCTTTTCAAGCGGGTTGCGAAACATTAAGTAAGTTAACATCTGGTAAAGTATATTTAGGGTTAGACGGAAATGGTGATTCTGATGCAGCATCTATTTTCACGGGTGTTACTGGGGTGGAAAAATATTATTTCAGAGGAAAACACCCTATTGGTAATGTTGGCGTACAAATACACCATATCAAACCTATATCACCTGAAGATAAAGTATGGACTATAAATGTTCAGGATGTTGCTATCATCGGTAAATTTATGTTAGAAGGCATAGTTGATCAATCAAGAACAATAGCTATTACTGGTGCTGAGTTAAAGAACACCGGATATGCTAAAGTTCCTTTTGGTGCATCAATAAGCGATCTTCTTAGTTCAGAAGAAGTTACTGCAGACCATAGAATTATATCTGGCGACGTTCTTTCCGGTACTGAAGTTTCAAAAGAAGGTTTCGTTGGCTTTTATGATGATCAGGTTACGGTAGTTGCGGAAGGCAAAAATTATGAGCTATTTGGTTGGTTATTACCTTTAGATATGAGACCGTCAGTTTCAAAAACTTTCCCAGGTACTTTATTGGGTGGCGTTGCTTCAGCGGCTAACACCAATAACAGAGGAGAAAAAAGAGCTTTCGTTGTTACTGGTGAATATGACAGATTACTTCCTATGGATATTCTACCACAACAATTGTTCAAAGCTATTGTGGTAAATGATGTTGAAAAAATGGAAAATCTTGGCATTCACGAATTAGTGGAGGAAGATGTTGCCTTATGTGAATTCGGTTGTACTTCAAAGCAACCCTTACAATCTATTCTAAGAAGTGGTTTAGATGTAATAAAGGCTGAAGGTTAAAATTTTAAACATAGTCATTAAAAGATATGAAAAATTCGTTATTATCATTTTTTTTAAAAATTGAGCCGGATAAAAAGAAATCTCCATTTATGCATACGCTGTATGACGGTTTCTTTACTTTTGCTTTTGCTCCTAACCACGTAACAAAGGGTGGTGTTCATGTTCGCGATGGCATGGACTTAAAACGACTAATGTTTCATGTTGTTATCGCTCTCCAATTATGTTACCTTTTTGGTACTTACAATATTGGTCAACAGCATTTCTCGGCATTGGGTATGTATGAGGGTTTTTTAGAAGGTTTTCATTTAAAAATATTTTATGGACTCGTTCAAATTCTCCCGCTGTTTGTAGTTGCTAACGTGGTTGGACTAGGTATTGAATTCTTTTACGCCTATAAAAAAGGTCATGGTATCGAGGAGGGTTTCCTCGTGTCAGGTGCTTTAATTCCGTTGGTCATGCCGCCAGCGTTACCGTTATGGATATTAGCTATATCCGTTGCCTTTGCTGTTATCATTGGTAAAGAAGCCTTTGGTGGCACAGGAATGAATGTTTTAAATATAGCTTTACTTTCAAGGGTTTTCATTTTCTTTGCTTACCCCACCACCATCTCTGGTGATGACGTTTGGGTGGCTGGATTAGAAAAAGTAGATGGTGTATGGACAGCAAGTTATAATTTTATAGTTACAGGTGTATTGAATCCTGTTTTCGAATCATTTGGTTGGGCAACTTATCAGAATGGTATCGCTGTGGTGGACGGTTATAGTGGTGCGACCCCACTTAGTTTAGCAGCCAAAGGTGGTTGGGAAGCTGTTACAGCTCGTTTTACACCAGAACAAATGTTCTGGGGAAATATCCCGGGATCTGTTGGTGAAACACACAAGTTATTTGTCTTAATGGGTGCTGGTTTATTATTATACTTAGGAATCGCCTCCTGGAGAATAATGGTATCTATGGTTTTGGGTTTAGTGGTAACGGGTATCCTTTTAAATATGTGGGATGCTACACCGGCAATGAATGTGCCTTGGTATTATCACTTTTCTATGGGAAGTTTTCTTTTTGCAATGGCATTCATGGCAACAGATCCTGTGACCGCAGCGGCTACCGATAGAGGTAAACTAATTTACGGGTTTTTTATTGGTACAATAGGCTTAGTTATCCGCGTTTTAAATCCTGCCTATCCTGAAGGTTGGATGCTTGCTATTCTTTTTATGAATGTATTTGCTCCGCTCATCGATCATTTTGTGGTTGAAGGACATATTTCTAAAAGGAAATCAAGATTAACCAAGTTGGCAAATTCTTGAGATTTTAATATTAAAAACCAAAAATGAATCTTATGGAAAGTAGTAATAAATATATCATTACCTTCATCATTATAATGACCGTTGTCGCGGCTGTGTCCCTGGCTGGCATGAGAGAACTTACTTTATCTGCCTCGACAAAAAACGAGGAAATTTTCAGTAAAAGATCAGTTCTTTTAACGGTAAATGATTATTTGGGAAAAGGCCTTAATGTTAATGATTTGTCAGACGACGAAGTATTAAAAATGTTCAACGAGCAAGTTGAACAAGTGGTATTGAATATAAATGGTGAGGTTGTTCCAAATCTTTTGGCTGAAAAAATTGATTTGTCAGTTGAAAAGAAAAAAGCAGAAGCGGATAGATTATTACCACTTTTCGTTTTCAAAAATGAAAAGGAAAAATTTTATATCTTAAGTGTTCGCGGAAGTGGTCTTTGGGATGAGATTTGGGGTAATATTGCAGTAAAATCTGATTTAAATACTATTGCAGGTGTTACTTTTGACCATAAAGGAGAAACGCCGGGATTGGGTGCAGAAATTAAAGATAATCCTGCTTTTCCGGGTCAGTTTATTGGTAAACAAATTTTCAAAGACGGTGAAGTGGCCGTTCTTGTAAGAAAAGGCGGAAGTCAGGACAAAACGTATGAAGTGGACGGTATTTCAGGAGCTACCATTACTTGTGATGGTGTCACAGAAATGCTTCAAAGAGGAATAGCTTACTATTTACCTTATTTGGAAACCATAGAAAACTAAATAAAGCTGTTAAATACTTAAATTTTCTGAAAATGGCAGAGATATTAGAAAAAGTTAAAATCGAGGAAAAAGAACCTTTCTTCGGTCCCAAAGAAAAGAAGTTGCTATTGGATCCGTTGATGGATATTAATCCAATTACTGTTCAGATTCTTGGCGTTTGTTCCGCTTTAGCTATAACCTCATTGGTTTATCCATCGATAGTTATGGCTATTTCAGTAACCTTAGTTACTGCGTTCTCCAATTTTTTTACTTCTTTAGTAAGAGAATATATTCCTAAGCAGGTAAGGATGATTGTTCAACTAGTAATTATTGCCACCTTGGTAACTATAGTTGAACTTGGTCTGAAAGCACTTAATTTCCCTATTTGGAAGCAATTATCTGTTTACATTGGTTTAATTATTACCAATTGTATTGTAATGGGGCGTTTAGAGGCTTACGCAATGGCAAATAAGCCTTGGCGTTCTTTTCTGGATGGCATAGGAAATGGTCTTGGTTATGGAGCTATTTTGGTTATAGTGGCTATAATCAGAGAGATTTTAGGAAAAGGAACCTTGTTCGCGGGAAGCCCTGTTGAAATAAAGATTATTGGAAATAATGCAACCTACCTAATAGATACAACTACAAGTACTATGTTTGGTTGGTATGCAAACAATAATCTTATGGTTCTTCCAGCCGCGGCTTTGTTTATTATTGGTATATTAATTTGGATTCACAGAACGATCAATCCAAAATTAGTAGATATATCCTAGGTTGCAATCATTAATTCCCCTTCAATTAAAAGAAATAAAATGGGCGATTTTCTAAATGTTTTCATTAAAACAGCCTTCGTAGAAAATATGATACTTTCCTATTTTCTTGGCATGTGTTCCTACCTTGCTGTTTCCAAATCGGTTAAAACAGCTTTGGGTTTGGGTATAGCTGTTATTTTTGTACTCGGCATTACTATGCCTATGAATTGGTTGATTAACGAATATCTACTCAAAGAAACAGGTTTCTTTGGTATGGATTTGACTTTCTTAAGATTCATTTTATTCATTGCCGTTATCGCTGCTTTAGTACAGTTGGTTGAAATGGTAGTGGAGAAATTTTCTCCTTCCCTTTACAATGCCTTAGGTATTTTCTTACCGCTAATTACGGTGAACTGTGCTATTCTTGGTGGTTCACTTTTTATGATATCAAGAGAATTGGATCTCACAAAATCTGTTGCTTTCGGTTTGGGTGGCGGTTTCGGCTGGTTTCTTGCCATCGTGGCATTAGCAGCTATTCGTGAAAAAATTCAATATTCCAATGTTCCTCCCGCTTTGCGTGGTTTAGGTATGGCTTTCATACTTACTGGCCTGATGGGAATGGCATTCATGAGTTTAATGGGAATTGATCCTGCAGCCTTCACAAAATAAATAAAAGCTATGTTCACAAGTTTTATGGTTTTGATGACTTCTAATTCTTTTCTCTTCCTTGCTGGTCTTCAGACGATTTTAATGGCTACTTTCGTTTTTACGTTGGTAATTCTTGTCCTTTCGTTGATGCTTATAGTGGCACGCCAAAAATTGGTGGCTCAAGGAGATGTGAAAATTATTATCAATGGTAATGAGGATGCTCCTCTTTTTGTTAAACAAGGTAGTTCTCTACTTTCTTCTTTGGCCGACAATAATATTTTCTTGCCATCCGCTTGTGGCGGTGGGGGTACATGTGCTATGTGTGAGTGTCATGTTCCAAGTGGTGGTGGTGATGTGCTTCCTACTGAACTAAATCACTTGACCAGAAAGGAAGTGGCAGAACATAAGCGACTTGCCTGTCAGGTTAAAGTTCGTCAGGATATGGAAATTCATATTCCAGAGGAGATTTTTGGTATCAAGAAGTGGGAATGTGAAGTAGTTTCAAATTATAATGTTTCTACTTTCATCAAAGAATTTGTAGTTGAACTTCCTGATGGTGAAACATTAGATTTCGAATCAGGTGGTTATATTCAGATTGATGTTCCAAAAATTGAAGTAGATTTCAGTAAGTTCGATATTACTTCTCATCCAAAAATGGGTAAAAAATCTGATGTTTTTAAAGATGAATGGGATAAATTTAACTTATGGAGCCTTAAAATGGTGAATAAGGAGGAGCAATTCCGTGCCTACTCTATGGCTAATCATCCTGCAGAAGGTAATATTGTGATGTTGAATATTCGTATTGCTACGCCTCCCTGGGACAGAGCAGCAAATGGCTGGATGAAATTAAATCCCGGCGTTTGTTCTTCTTATGTTTTTGGTCTGAAGAAAGGTGATAAAGCTACTATCTCTGGTCCTTATGGTGAGTTCTTTATCAAACCTACCGAAAAAGAAATGATTTATATCGGTGGTGGTGCGGGTATGGCTCCATTGAGGTCGCATATCTTTCACTTGTTCCATACTTTAAAATCTAATAGAAAAGTTTCTTATTGGTATGGTGGTCGTTCCTTAAGAGAACTTTTTTACATAGATGATTTTAGAAATATTGAAAAGGAATTTCCTAATTTTTCTTTCCATATCGCTCTGTCTGAACCTATGCCTGAGGATAATTGGACTGGTTTTACCGGTTTCATTCACAACGTGGTACTGGAGAATTACCTTAAGAATCATCCAGAGCCAGAAGAGATTGAATACTATCTTTGTGGACCTCCATTAATGCTTTCTGCCGTTCAAACTATGCTCTCTAATATGGGTGTTCCCGATGAAAATGTAGCTTTTGACGATTTTGGTAGTTAATTATAAATTTAAAATATTAAAGAGGGGGGATAACGAAAGTTGTCCCCCCTTTTTAATGTTACCAATTGACATGAGACCCCTCTGGGGTCATGTATGAAAAGTATATTTTTTTTTAGGTCAGGGCATGTGAAAAGTGTTTACTAATATTATTATACAGCAAGCCTTTTTAGACAGCTCCCTTTTTGATTCTTATTTAAATAAATAAAATGATTAATAATAATATAGCTAGAATGACAAGTATAATTTGAAATAAATTTCCACCTCCATTTTTATAACTGCGATGTAATAATTCAATGGCGTCTTTCCAATCTAATTTTTTTCCAACTTCTTCCTTAACCAAAAATAAAAATCTTGATTTACCTAGGGGACTATTATCTCCGTGTATTTTTAGGATGAAGAAGTTTGCATCTAAAAAGGCAAGCTCATATAGTCTTCCCTCCCCATTTTCAATTAAGAGTTTTTTTCCCTGATTCATTTTTCGCCAAAGTCCAAACGATACTTCACCATTGATGGAACTTAGGTATTCTTCATTTGGATTAAAAAAATGTAAAATAGACTCATGAAAATAGTCATCATCCCGAAATTCTAACCAGGGATGTTCAAGATATAATGATTCCTGGTCTAAATTTTCACTATATCCCTCTAACATGGGAAGCATCTCTTCCAAATATTTATCTAAGTCGTTTGCCTGCGGCAAGGGCGTTTGAAAGGTATTGGTTATTGCTTCAAGAAATTTAGATGCCACTTTAGTTCCGTTTATTTATTGTTCTTTTTTTATTCTTTTTAAAAAGTATTTTGAGGATACCAATAGTAATCCAAAGGATTCTCCTGCTTCTTTTCCCGTGTGCGCGTGATGTGCGCCATGTGCTCGTAAAATAGCTCTGGAGTATGGGTTATCTAACTGTTTAAACCAGGAAAATCTCTGATGTATATAAACATCGTGAATTAAAAAGTAAATAACTCCATAGATAGATATGCCAATTCCTACGTAAAGCAACCAAGTATTAGGCGTACTTAAACCAATGATGTACGATGCTGCACTTGGAATGGCAAAAACAAGAAAGAAAAGATCATTTTTCTGAAAAAACTTATCTCCTTCCACGTCAGGTTGGTGATGATCTTCGTGCCAAATCCATAGAAATCCATGCATTAAATATTTATGCGCCAACCAGGCAACCATTTCCATACTTATTACAGTGATAAGTACAATTAAAGCAGGTATAAGGAAAGTCATCATTAATTTTGGTTTATTTATTGTCAAAGATAAGGATTATTAAATCTTACAGTAACTCTACAGCAATCTTTGCTGATAAAAGACATAACGGAATTCCTCCACCCGGATGAACGCTTCCGCCACAAAAATAAAGTCCTTTTACTTCATTTGAAAAATTTGGATGTCGAAGAAAGGCAGATAAGGGCTTATTGGAGGCTGTTCCGTATAATGAGCCCTGATGGGACTGAGTTCTTGATTCTATTTCCTGAGGGCTTAAAATTTCTTCCATTTCAATGAGAGGTTTAATGGGTTCACCCAGCATTCTGCTCAGTTTTGCGATAGCGTGTTCTCTCAAGTCATCTATATCTAAAGGTTCACTATCAGCACTTTGGCTAGGTACGTTTATCATAACGAACCAGTTTTGACATCCTTCCGGAGCATCGGATGGCGTATGTTCTGTTGTTAAATTTACATAAATAGATACATCTTTAGATACCTTTCCTTCTTTTAGGTATTTAAACTCACCGCGATAATCTTCAGAAAAAAATAGGTTATGCATAGCTAATTGAGGAAAAATCTTTTTAATTCCCCAATAAAAAATAATGGCAGAGGTGGATCTTTCCTGCTGTAATATCCTGTTCGGTTTTGCGTGATTAGGTAGTAATTTTTTGTAAGCAAAAAACACGTCCATATTACAGATTATTCTGTCAAACGGGTATGTTTTTTCTTCCGTCCTTAGGCCATATATCACCTTATTTTTGGTAAGTATTTCTTCAACTCTGGTATTGAAATGAAAAGTAACACCCAATCTAAGGGCTAGTTCATAAACAGCTTTGGTGATACTATGCATTCCATTTTCCGGATAAAATGCTCCGATATGATGTTCAAAATGCGGTATGATAGTGAGCAGCCCGGGAGCTCTGTATGGATCTGAACCATTATAGGTTGCAAATCTGTTAAAGAGTTGAACTAACTTTGGGTGTTTAACCAACCTTTCATTTACGCTATTTATGGAGGAGAATAAATCGTATTTATGTATTTTTAATAAAGCCTTAAAAACAGGAATATTTAGCCAGGTGGACCATTTGTGAAGAGATTTTTCTAAAAAAATACGTCCATTAGCTTCATATTTATCGGCGCTATCTTGTAGGCTTGACAGTACATAATCTGCAGGTACATTTAACTTTTTAGCGGCTTCAGTACTGAATTTTTTCTTATCGGCATGAGCACTCAGGGTAGTTCCATCTTCCCAAAAGTAATTACACACCGGATCTAATCTTATATATTTAAAATGATCCGCTGGATTTTCACCAGCTAAAATAAACAGATCATCCACATATTGAGGCATAGTAAAAAGAGATGGACCTGCATCGAACCGGTAACCTTGTTTTTCAAAAGCCGTAAGTTTTCCCCCCGGATAGCTATTAACTTCAAAAACGGTAACTTTATGACCAGCTACAGCGGCTCTGATGGATGCCGCTAATCCCGCAATTCCAGCACCTACAATGCCAATTTCCATAATTCTTAAGTGTAATGAATAATCTTAAGAAACAACATTTTAGATTATCTGTTCATTTGAAAATGCATATTAAGTGGCAATGGCCATTTTTGCATCACAAAATGGCATGGAATATTTTAAAGGCATCTCTATCCAAAAACAAGCGCCCATACTTGGCGATGATGTAAATCCAATGTTACCGCCTGCATTTTCAATAATATCCTTGCACATGGCTAATCCCAGTCCGGTACCTGACGATTTGGTAGTAAAATAGGGGAAAAATATTTTTTGCTGTGTTTCTATATCTACTCCTTTTCCATTATCTTCTATTTCTAGTCGAACCAGATCATTCTTCATTTGGAATAATCTGATGCTAATTTTTCCATTTTTTTCAGTAGGTATAGCCTGAACAGCATTCATCAGAAGATTATTGATAACCCTTTGCATCTGATTTTTATCTGCAAAAATGGGATAACTGTCTGCTTCAATATTGCAATAAAAGGAATCATTATTATCGTCAAAATGGTGTCTGTGCATGTCTAAAGATTGATGTAGCAGATCGACTAAATTGAAAGTAATATTTTGAGGATTTGGCATAGACGCAAATTGAGAAAAAGAGGTAGCAATTTCATCTAAGGTGTTGATTTGCTCCATAATAGTCATTGTTAATTTTGGCAAAAGAGTATGAATCAGGTCGGGTTGAAGTTTTCCCGCGCGTTGAAGGTATTGTAAGCTAAGTTTCATGGGTGTCAGAGGATTTTTGATCTCGTGAGCTACTTGTTTTGCCATTTCCCGCCATGCAACCTCTCTTTCTGTCTTCCGCAATTTCTCATAGCTTTGTTGTAGTTCGTCAATGGCAACATTATATGCGTTAACCAACTGACCAACTTCGTCGTTTTTATGCCAGTCTATTTTATCACTCTCACCCATTTTTAGATTTTCCAAGTGTCTGCCTAATTGATCTAACGGGTGGGTAAGTGAATTACTGTAGTAAATAGTTATAGCCGATATACTTAATAAAAGAAAGAGATAACCACTGAAAAGTGCACCCATAAAGTCAACAGCCTCTATGTTTTGAATATTATCACCGACAGGAAAATATATGCCAATCATGGATTTACTTTCTTTACCTCCTAAGTTTTTTAGAGGGAACCAAACACGCAACAACTTTTTTCCTTTCCAGAATATTTTTTCTTTCTTATATGAAAAATTAGTCTTTTTTTGAAGATTATGTTTAAATCCTCCCGGCGGATGAAAAGAAAAGGATGTAAATTTTTTTCCTTTTTCATCGCTCAGGACAAAATCATATCCATGTTGTTTTGCTATTGATGCTAATGGGAGATTCGAACCGTGATACCTTCTTTGAAGGGTTGAAATGATTTCTTTCGCCAAATAGCTATACTCCCTTTCGTTTTCTCGTTTTCTTGATTTGTCAAAATAAAAAAGAGAGGCTAAACAGAGGATACAGAGTGATGTAAAAGTGATATAAAATAATGTTTTTTGTATGTTTAAACCTAAAGAATCAATCTTAATTGGTTTGGAAATATGCTCATCAGACTTTTTATATTGAAGGAATTGGCTATAAATAAAATAGAAAATAAGGCTCAGACAGGCAGTCATAGAAAAAAATGCAAGGGGCTTTGCATAACCACCTAGGTTTTTACTAAGAATAACCGTTTTACCATTTTTATAGAGGCGGTAACTCATTTCTTTCGAAGTCAGTTCTTTTTTAATGCTATTTGAGGAGTGATTATTTATCTTTTCATGCGCTATTGAATAGGGTTTTCCTTGTTGATAAAGTAGTTCGTTTTTCTGGTAAATGGAAACAGAATAATCAGACAAATGATCGATTCCTTTAAAATTACCGGCATTTAAATGATTAAGCCTGTTAGATTCATTTGATTTTAAAGTAAGGGTTAACCAACTATTATTGTCTAACTGTAATTTGTGGTTAAGACCCGCTTTGGAAGAATAATTTAGGTGATAATACCTCAATATATATGGCGAAAAATCAAAAATTGATTCTAATCTTGTCAGGCGTTCAGTATTTGATAATAATCCTTTTTCCCAGTCAATGAATAATTCCTTTAGTTGATTTTTTTTAGTACCCGAATTAGCTATTTTATTTATTTCCCTCTCTATTATTTTATCTGAAGGGGTGCTTAATTTTTCTGAAATTCTTTTCATTTCAGTCCATTCTCTTTCCAGCGTAAACTTATAAAGGAGTTGGGTGTGAAAAGCAGTGAAGAAAAGAATCCAGGTTAATGTCCAGGTCACCTGTGAATATTTGCCCTCAATATATAGGTCATAAAGGAGATGCAAGGAAAATGAAAAAAGAAATAGAAGGGGTAAAGAAATTTTTAATGAAGAAAAATAAAATGGAACTGTAATCCCTGTTGAAATGATAAAATAAAGTAACACTCTCGCATTTTGTCGAGGTATTAATCTAAGTATTCTTTCAAATGCTCCTAATCCTATTTTCCAGCCTAAAGATATGATGCCAATATGCAACGAAATAACAAGAAAACCTAGCCACCCCAGTTTAAATATATTGCTTAAATCAATAGGATTCGATTGTATATATAAGGTAAATTTGATCCATTGGATAATACTGTAAAGCAAAGAAAAGTATAACAATAAAGCTAAAGTAATAGGTATGAATCGCTTGCTTTTTGTAAAATGTCGGGGTCTTAGTTGTGATAATATGTTGTAAATTACAAATGAAAGTATCGTCCACAATAGTGCAGATGAAAAAGCACTGTAAGACTGTAAATTATTAGCTAAAGATATAATTTTCAAGTACAAATCATTCATATAATTGTTTATTAATAAATTATGTATTATGAATAATATGCAAGTATAATAATTTTTTCTTTAAAAAGGAATTGAATTTTTTAATTATTGAAATTTTACGCATATTACAGTAGAATAAATATGAAGATGCTAAAGAACAAATTGGTACTCATTGGAAGCGTTGGATTAGTATGTGTTATTGGGACTGTTTTATATAACTTTACCAGTAGTAATACTTCCAACAGCACGGAGTTAGTTGATTATAATTTACATGTAAGGCCTATTCTTTCAGATAAATGTTTTGCCTGTCATGGCCCAGATGCAAAAGCAAGACAAGGAGGGCTAAGGCTTGATCTTGCAGATAGCGCCTATGCTTCATTGAAGGAAAATCCTTCGATGCATGGAATTAAACCTAAGGAAAGGGCTAAATCCGGACTTTGGTTAAGAATTATTAGTGAGGATCCAGAATTGCTAATGCCTCCTCCAAAGGCTAATTTAGCTTTAACAGCTGATGAAATTGAAATACTGGGTAAATGGATTGATCAGGGGGCCGTTTACAAGCCTCATTGGGCATTTCTGCCTCCGAAAAAAGCCGAAATACCTAAGGTAAAGAAAAAGAATTGGCCCAAAAACGAAATTGATTATTTCGTATTGGCTGAAATGGAAAAAAGGGGTTTATCTCCTTCAGATCAAGCGGATCCAGAACGTTTACTTAAGCGCATTAGCTTAGATTTGACGGGTCTGTTACCCAATGTTAAGGATCAGGAAGATTTTTTTAAGGATCCTTCAACTGAAAATTATAAAAAGGAAATTAACAAGCTTTTAGCTTCTCCCCATTATGGTGAAAAAATGGCCATTTCCTGGATGGATTTAGCTAGGTATGCAGATAGTCACGGATATCAGGATGACGGTTTAAGGACAATGTGGCCTTGGCGTGATTGGGTCATTCATGCCTTCAATAAGAATTATTCGTATAAAAAATTTGTCTCCTGGCAAATTGCCGGTGATTTTATAGCCCCCAATAATAAAGAAGCTATTTTAGCTACTGGCTTTAATAGAAATCATAAAATTACGCAGGAAGGGGGCGTCATCCAGGAAGAATATAGAACGGAGTATGTTACAGATAGAACCAATACCTTCTCAAAATCTTTTCTTGGATTAACCATGGAATGTGCCAAATGCCATGACCATAAATACGACCCTATTTCTCAGGAAGAATACTTTAAAACGTTTGCTTTTTTTAATCAGGTCGATGAAAAAGGACTCGTTGGAGATATTTCGCTGGGTTCATTAGCTGATCCCCCATTAATAAAAATCTCAAAAAAGGAGGTTAATGAGCTCCTCAAATTTATAAATCTTCAGGATACCATTGTCTCTGTCATGGTCATGAAAGATTTAGAACAAAGAAGGCCGACCCACATTTTGAGAAGAGGGCAATATGACCAACCTGACAGAACTGTAGGTTTTGGACTCCCTGAAGCGGTTTTACCTTATGATACTTTGAAGTTTAGTCCAAACAGAAAAGGGCTATCTGATTGGATGTTTGATGATAATAATCCTTTGGTGGCCAGAGTTTTTGTGAATAGAGTATGGGAAAACTTTTTTGGTAGGGGTTTGGTGAAAACTTCGGGAGATTTTGGATTACAAGGTGATTTACCGTCCCATCTTGCCTTACTTGATTGGTTAGCGGTTGATTTTAAAGAGCATAATTGGGACATTAAGAGGTTGGTGAGACAGATTGTTAGCTCTGCCACTTACCAACAGGCGGCTAATGTTAGTCAGGAAAATATTAAAAAAGATCCTGAAAATATTTGGCTTTCAAGAGCGCCCAGATTAAGACTCCCTGCGGAACTTATTAAAGATTTGATTTTGGCATCTTCTGGGCTTCTTATTCCTGACATTGGAGGACCTTCGGTAAAATCATATCAACCGGACGGTATTTGGGAATCAACGACCTCAGGAAGAGGACAATTAGCTACCTATATACAAGATCATGGTAAATCACTGTATCGCCGGGGGATTTATAATTTTATAAAACGAACCGCACCACCTCCATCTATGTTGACATTTGATGGTCCACCTCGCGACCAATGCGAAATTAGCAGGTCAAGAACAAATACCCCACTACAAGCTCTTATTTTATTGAATGACCCTATGATTAACGAGGCAGCACGAGTATTTGCTGAAAAATTAATCGTTGAAAAGAAGGGGAATGTGGATGATCTCATTGGCGTGGCATTCAGAAGAATTGTGTGTAGAAAGGCAAAATCAAATGAAGTAAGCGCTCTGGCAGATTTTTATAAAGAGCAGTATAAATATTTTATATCCAAAGCGGGGCAAGCGGAAAAAGTTTTAGATCAAGGGGAGTATCCGCACGAGAAACTGAAGGATAAAAATGAAGTGGCTGCTTTAGCTCTTACTATTTTAACCATTTATAATTTGGAAGAATCTATTTCAAAAACCTGATGTAATGTCAAATCCATTTTTCGAAAATCAACAGCATGTTACGCGCAGACACTTTTTAGGCAAATTAAGTGTTGGCCTTGGTAGTGCAGCGTTAGGTACCTTGTTAACGAAAGATTTATTTTCCCCAAAAAAGTCACTGGAAGAATCTATTATGGCTGGGATCCCTCATTTTGCTCCCAAAGCGAAAAGGGTTATCTATCTGTTTCAGAATGGAGCACCTTCTCAATTGGAATCCTTCGATTACAAACCGTTGTTAAATAAAATGGTTGGTCAGGAATTGCCAGCTTCAATTAGGGGTGCTCAGCGATTAACAGGTATGACCTCCGGTCAGGATAAATTCCCGCTGGTGGGTTCCAAATTTGCCTTTAATCAATATGGTCAAAATGGTACCTGGATCTCTGAAATCTTTCCTAATATTGCAAAGATTGCCGATGATATTTGCGTAGTAAAAACACTCCATACCGAGGCTATAAATCATGATCCTGCATTAACTTTTTTCCAGTCAGGGGCTCAACAAGGTAATAGACCTAGTATGGGTGCCTGGTTAAGTTATGGCCTGGGAAGCGAAAATTCAAATCTTCCGGCCTATTCAGTACTACTATCCAGAGGAAAAGGTAATGGCCAGGGGGTTTATTCAAAATTATGGACAAATGGTTTTCTCGATAGTGTGCATCAGGGGGTCCAGTTCAGTAATAGTGATGAACCTATTTTATACCTGGAAAATCCAGATGGTGTCGATGCAGTAACCAGAAGAAAAATGTTGGATAAGCTGGCTATGCTGAATGACGAAAATTATAAAGAGTTTGGCGATCCCGAAATTCAATCTCGTGTTCAACAGTATGAAATGGCCTACCGTATGCAAACGGCCGTTCCTGAAATGATGGATTTATCAAAGGAACCGGACTATATTGTCAATATGTATGGTGCAGAGTCTATGGTTCCAGGGACTTATGCTGCAAATTGCCTTCTTGCCCGAAGATTATCAGAATCAGGTGTTCGATTCGTGCAATTATATCACCAGGGTTGGGATCAACACGGAAATTTATATAATGAAATGTCCGGGCAAGCAATGGATGTTGACAGAGCTTCCGCAGCGTTGGTGCAAGACTTAAAGCAACGTGGTTTATTAGATGAAACCTTAGTTATTTGGGGTGGAGAATTCGGCAGAACCAATTTTTGTCAGGGGAATTTTTCTGAAGATAATTATGGAAGAGATCATCACCCCCGTTGTTTTTCTATCTGGATGGCCGGTGGAGGCGTTAAACCAGGTATTTCTTACGGTGAAACGGATGAATTTGGCTACAATATCGTTAAAGATCCTGTTCATGTTCATGATTTTCACGCAACTGTACTTCATCTCTTAGGAATGGATCATGAAAAATTGATCTACAAACATTTAGGACGAAGATTTCGATTAACTGACGTTGCCGGGAAAGTGATTCCTGGTATTATTGCCTGATAAACTTTTATATTTAATTATATGCAGGGATATAAATCCTGGATTAGTAATATCCTCATTGGAGCTAATTTCCTCCTCTTTTTCCTGGCTATTTCAGCGGACAAGATCGTTTTACCGACCTTCCTTTCCTGGACAGGTCATTTTCATCCGCTTTTACTGCATTTGCCCTTAGGCATTGCTAGTTTTTCTATTATTTTATGGTTATTTAAAAGGAAATTTTCAGGAAGTTCATTTAATGAGATTTACGAATTGACTCTTTCTCTTTCAGCTGTTTCCAGTGTTTTTACCGCCTTATTTGGCTTATTTCTCTCTAAAGGACAGGATTATGATGCCGTAATGCTCAGAAATCATTTGTGGAGTGGGGTCGCTTTATCTTTCTTCACCTGGTTTTCCTGGTGGGCATTTACAAATCTTGAAAAAGTTAAACCCTATTGGACTTATTTACAAGTCTTTGGATTAGCATTGATGTCTTTTGCCGGTCATGCGGGAGGTTCTTTAACCCACGGTGCTGATTATCTTAATTTTCCGGATAAAAAAAAGGTTGATGAAGATGTCCAGGCTGTAATTACTGATTCTACAGCTTATTTCCAGCTGGCAGTCAGACCTATTTTAGAGAAAAAATGTGTGTCATGTCATAAAAAAGATAAGGCAAAAGGGGGCTTAATTCTTGCCTCTAATCCTAATACTACGTCTGATGTTTGGGTCGCAAAACATGCAAATTTCAATGAAATGCTGGTAGAAATGGCTCAGCGTATTGATTTACCAATTACAGACAAGGAACACATGCCTCCAAGGGGAAAGGAACCTTTGGAGCCTCAGGAAATAGTTATACTAAAAAACTGGATAAATGCGGGTGGAAATACCAACGAAATATTGGCGTCTATTCTGCAAAATCATGCCCTATTTGCTGATAAAGAGTTACTCTTACAATCAAGTTCAAAAGAAAAAGTATATACATTCCCTTTCCTTTCCAGTAAAAAATTAGCCTCATTGAATGATGCTTTTACTGTAGTTAGACAAATATCTAATGAGTCTCCCGCCTTAAAGGCAGATTTTTTTATAACGAAGTCATTTGAAATAAGTAAACTTGATAAATTAAGTGCAGCAAAAGAACAAATTATTCAAATCAATTTAAGTAAAATGCCCATTAGGGATGAGGATCTTAGCATGATAACGCTGTTTCCAAATCTTGAAAAGCTTTTTTTAAATCAAACTGATATTACAGATAAGGGAATTCCCAGTTTGAAAAAATTAAATAAAATAAGGGTATTAAGTCTGTCTGGAACAGAGATTTCAATAAAATCAGTTCCAGTTTTAGCTACAATGAAATCTTTGGAGGAAGTATATCTTTGGCATACCAATATCACAGAAGCAGAGTATCAGGAAATTGTTAAAAAGTATAAAAACATTAAATGGTATTTTGGATTTTCTCCAAGTTCAACGGATATTTTACCTCTGAATGGACCGATACTCGAAAATAAATCGTTGGTTTTAATGGAAAATGATAGTATTAGGTTTAAAAAATCGATACCAGGTGCCATTATTCGTTATACCGATGACGGTAGCGAGCCCGACTCTTTATCTAGTCCAATCTACTCGCATCCTCTTGTTTTTTCCAAACCAGTTACTCTTTCAGTCAAAATCTTTAAACCTGGCTGGATTTCAAGCCCTGCCTATACTTTTTCCTTCTTTAAAGCAGGATTAAAACCTGATAGTACCCGATGGTTGACCAGCCCTGAACCTGAGTATTTAGGGGCTGGAGTACAGAGTCTGACAGATAATAGTCTGGGTAAAATAGATCAATTCAGGGCGGGAAATTGGCTGGGATATAAGAATAACCAGATGGAGACGTTATTCAGATTTAAGTCTGGAGATGCCGCTGCTATCCGTTTTGTTTCTGTGCATTATGGAATAAATGTTCAAAGCTATATTCTTGCTCCTCAGTATGTTGAACTGTGGGGTGGGGATAGTGAAAGGAATATGAAGTTAATTAAAAAGGAGGTTCTCCCCATTTTAGTAAAGGAAAAATTAAACGAAGTTGGGACTAGTGCCGTTATATTGGAGGTGAAAAAACCAACCAGATATTTCAAAGTGATTGTCAAAAATGTGGATAAATTACCAGCCTTCCACCCAGGAAAGGGAGACAAAGGTTGGATATTTATTGATGAGGTGTTCTTTAGTAAGTAAAATTAAAATATAATCTAATGTCTGATTTTTTGCATTTGCATTGTCATTCTCAGTATTCGTTATTAGATGGTGCATCTCCTATTTCAGATATGATGGACAAAGCGCTGCAGGACGGACAGTTGGGTGTTGCCATTACCGACCACGGTAATATGTTTGGTGCTTTTAAATTTGTGTCTGAGGCAAAAAAGAGAAAAATAAAGCCAATTATTGGCTGCGAATTTTATTTGGTTAAGGATAGACACAGACGTGCTTTTTCAAGAGCAAAAGGTGAACAAGATGATCGTCATCATCAATTGCTATTAGCTAAAAACAAAGTAGGATACGAAAATTTATCTAAACTCTGTTCTTTAGGGTTTATAGAAGGTTTATACGGGAAATTTCCCAGAATTGACAAAGAGTTGTTACTGCAATATCATGAGGGTTTGATTGCAACGAGTTGTTGCATTGGTGCTGAAATTCCTCAGGCTATTCTAAAGGGAAATCTGGAGGATGCCGAAGATAAGCTTAAATGGTGGATTGATCTCTTTGGGGATGACTTTTACATAGAAATTCAGCGGCACCGGGGCATGGAGAATATAGATGGTACCGGCGTCAGTCAAGAAGATGTAAATCAGGTTTTACTCACCTTTGCTAAAAAATATAACCTTAAAGTCATTGCTACAAATGACTCTCATTATATAAACGAGGAAGACTATTTGCCTCACGATATTTTGCTTTGTATAAATACGAATAGTTTTATTTCAGATGCAGATAGATTCCAATTTCCTTCTTCCGATTTTTACTTTAAGACGAAGGCAGAAATGCAAACACTTTTTAAGGACGTACCCTTTTCCTTAGAAAACACGATGGAAGTCTATGAAAAGGTTGATACATTAGACCTCGCAAGAGATGTTTTGTTACCTGCTTTCCCAATGCCTCCCGAATTTACGGATCAGGACAGTTATTTGAGGTATTTGACCTATGAGGGAGCTAAAAAAAGGTATCCGGAGTTATCAGAAGCACTTTGTGAAAGAATTGATTTTGAGCTGAAGGTTATTCAAAATTCTGGTTATCCCGGTTATTTTTTAATTGTTCAGGATTTTACTTCCGCAGCCCGAAAAATGAATGTGGCTGTAGGTCCGGGTAGAGGAAGTGCCGCTGGATCTGTTGTGGCTTATTGCACAGGTATAACAAATATTGATCCTATTAAATACGATCTACTTTTCGAACGTTTTCTGAATCCTGAAAGGGTTTCTCTTCCCGATATTGATATTGACTTTGACGACGAAGGGAGACAGAAAGTTTTAGACTATGTGATTGATAAGTATGGTAAGAATAAAGTAGCACAAATTGTTACCTATGGAACAATGGCTGCAAAATTATCACTTCGCGATGTAGGTAGAGTGATGCAAATTCCTCTTCCTGAGGTAGATAAGGTGACTAAAACTTTTCCAAATGCATTGAACGCCACCTTATCAAAAGTTCTGGAAGAAAAAGATATCAATGATAAACTTAAAGGCGATTTAAGAAATGAGGAGGTTGAAAAGGCTTACCAATTCAGAGATCTGGCAAAAGGTGACGATGCCATAGGGAAAATGATTCGCACGGCTAAAAGATTGGAAGGGTCAGTACGAAATACAGGTATTCATGCTTGTGGTGTGGTGATTACCCCAGATGAGATCACGAAGTATGTTCCCGTAAAAGTCGATAAGGATAGTGGAATGTTGGTCACGCAGTTTGATAATAGCGTGGCAGAGTCTGCAGGGTTACTAAAAATGGACTTTCTGGGTCTAAAAACACTCACTATCATTAAAAATGCCGTCAAAATGGTTACTCTAAATCATGGTATTGATTTAGATATGGACAGTATCCCATTGACGGACGAAAAGACATTCATACTTTTTCAAAATGGTGAAACAGTAGGTATTTTTCAATATGAAAGTCCGGGAATGCAAAAATATTTGAAAGAGTTAGTACCCACGACTTTTGAAGATCTCATAGCTATGAATGCCTTGTACAGACCCGGGCCTATTAGTTACATTCCTAATTTTGTAAGCAGGAAACATGGTAGAGAAAAGATAACTTATGATCTTCCCATCATGGAAGAAATATTAAAGGATACTTACGGAATTACCGTTTATCAGGAGCAAGTTATGTTGCTTTCCCAAAAATTAGCTGCCTTTACAAAGGGTGAGGCTGATGTATTGCGAAAGGCGATGGGGAAAAAGCAAAAATCAGTCCTTGACACCATGTTGCCTAAGTTTCTGAGCGGAGGGAAAGAAAATGGTCATCCCGA